>NZ_JALHLX010000036.1 GCF_022844385.1 Hydrogenophaga sp.
CCCAACCCGCGGCCCGACCGGCCCTTCATCGAGCGCGTGCACGCCCACCTGTCCGCGCGTGTGCCGCTGGCCACCGAGCTGTATGTGATCGGCTGCGAATACGTGCCGCTGGGCCTGTCGGTGGCGCTGCGCCTGCGCGAGGGGTTTGCGCGCGACAAGCTGCTGTACGAGGTGCGCGAAGCGCTGCGCCGCCTGCTCTGGCCGCTGGCCCCCGGTGGGCTCGATGGTGAAGGCTGGGCGCTCGGGCGTCCGGTGCGCGAACGCGAACTGGAGGTGGAGGTCTCGCGCGTGGCCGGCGTGGCCGAGGTCACCGGGTTGCAGCTGTTTGTGCGCCAGGGCGCGGCTGGCCAGGAAGACTGGGCGCTGCTGCCGCGCAACCAGGCCGGCGCCCAGCAGACGCTGAACCTGCAGCCCTGGCAGTTGCCCGAGTTGTTGTCCATCGTGGTGGTGGAAGGCGCGGAAGCACCGACGAATCTGCGTGCCTTGCCCAACCCGTTTGCACAGGCGAATGCCGTGGCCGTGCCCGTGGTACCGGAGCTCTGCTGATGGACGCCAACGGCTCCCGCTTCTGGTCGCTGCAGGCGCCTGCCCACTGGCCCACGTTGGGGCAGGGCGGTGGGCACGCGCGCTGGAACGCCGACTGCAGTGCGTTGTGCCTGGCTTCCCAGCGTGAACTGGAGGCGCCCGCTGACCCGGTGGCCAGCCGCAGTGCCGCGCTGCTGGCACTCAACGAGGTACCGCGCGCGCTCGATGCACAGGGTGTGGTGTGCAGCTGGCACGCACCCAGCCAGGCCATCGTGGTGCGCAGCGCCCACCTGCCCGAGGCGGCGATCGCGCTTCCGCTGGACGCCGTGCCCACCGACCTGTGTGTGGGCGGTGATGGTGTGCTCTTCGTGGCCCTGCCCGGGCGTGTGCTCCTGCACGATCTGCGTCGGCGCTGGGCCGCTGTCGATGTGACCGAACCCGGCTTTGCCCCTTGGCGCCTGGCCGCGCACCCCGACGGCGGCGTGTGGGTGCTGGAGCGCGGCAGTGGGCGGCTGGCGCGTTTGAAAGGCTGTCCGCTGCCCAGCCAGACACCGGCCACCGACGCATACGCCCCCGGCGTGTTCCGCCCCGACCCGGAAAACTGCCGCGCGCCCGCCTTGAGCGTGGTGCATGACGGCTGGAGTGGTGTGGCCGAACCGTTGGCGCTGGCCTGCCACGCTTCAGGTGGTTTGCTGCTCATGGGCTGGAACACAGCGGGCCAAGCCTGGGTGCGGCGTTGGCATGAAGCCACCCGCACACCCGGCCCCATGCGCCTGCTGCGCGGCGCATGGCATGCCCATGCGCTCACGTGGATCGGCGAAGGGCGCATCGCTGTGCGCATGCCGGGCCGCGTCGACGCACCTGCGTTCGCCATCGACGACAGCCCGGCCGGGGATCTGCCCGCACTCGGTGAGGTGTACCCGCTGGCGAGCGACCGTCGCGAGGCGCCGTTTGTGCACCGGCCCGACGGCGTGGCGCACTACCCCGTGCGCGAGGATGCCGCCGAGCCGCTCTTTCCATTGGCCTTGCCCAACCTCGCGCGCAGCGGCACCGCAGCCAGTTTCACCACCGGGGGTGGGCAGCTGCGTGCGCAACTCATTGACAGCGGCACACCCGCCACCACCTGGCACCGTGTGTTCATGGAGGCCAGCCTTCCGCCAGCCTGTGGTGTGGTGGTGTGGCTCGCCGCCACCAACGACCCGCAGCCACCCGCACCCGATCGGCTGGACGCCTGGCACCCGCATGCGTTTGGCCGCGATGTGCGCGCCATCGACCCCGTTGCGTCCGGCCCTCATGTGCCGCACGCCGTGTGGGAGCCCGCGCCTTCCGAGTTGCCGGCGCACCCAGGGCTCGCGCCGTGGCCGCCGCAGCGCGGTCTGCGCGGCCTGTTTTCGGTGCTGGTGCAAAACGCACGCACAGTGGTGCGCTCGCTCAATGGCCGCTATTTGTGGGTGCGCCTGAGCCTGCACGGTGATGGCCGGGCCAGCCCCGAGGTGGTGGCCTTGCGCGCCTGGGCCAGCCGCTTCAACTACGCCGAGCACTACCTCCCGCGCATCTACCGCGAGACGCTGTTCGGCGATGCAGCGCAACAGCCTGGCGAACGGCTGGACAGCATCGATGAGGGCTACGCCGCAGGTCTTGATGCGGGTGGCACACCCGACGTGGCGCTGCTGCTGCGCCTGGCCACCGGCGGCATCGTGCTGAGTGACGGTGCGCAAGTGGTGGTGGAACGCTCCGGGCGCAGCTGGCTGCTCAAGGACGGCGGCAGCGCGCGCTGCTGGCGTCTGCTGCTCGATGGCCACTCGATCGGCGTGTTCCGGCCGCAGGCCTCGCCGGCCGATTTTCTGGCGCGCAGCCTGGCCAATGTGGAAGGGGTGCTGACGCAGCTCGAAGACCGCGTGGCCCACGCGCACCTGCTCTCCGACCCGACCAGCACACCAGCCGGGCACCTGGACTGGCTCGCGAACTGGGTTGGCCTGGCTTTTGACCCGGTCCTGCCCGAAGCACGCCGGCGCGCCTGGCTGCAGGCCGCGCCCGAGCTGGCGCGCTGGCACGGCACGCGCCGTGGGCTGGCGCTCGCGCTGGACGTGGCCACCGGCGGCGCCGTGAGCGGCGGCGAGGTGGTGGTGCTGGAAGACTTCCGCCTGCGCCGCCTGCTCGCCACGCTGCTGGGTGTGGACCTCGCCGATGAAGACGACCCGCTCTTGCCGGGCCTGCAGGTCAGCGGCAACTCGGTGGTGGGCGACACGCTGGTGCTGGGCGACCAGGCGCGCGCCGAGCTCATGGCGCTGTACCGCGAAGAAGCCACCAGCGACAGCGAAGACCAGGCCATCGCCGACTTTAATGGGCGCCTCGCGCACCGAGCCACGGTGCTGGTGCACCGCGAGGTGGACGAGGTGGACATCGGACTCATCCGCCGCATCGTGGCCCAGGAGTCGCCCGCGCATGTGCAGGTGCGTGTGGCCACCGCGAGCTGGCCCTTCATGCTGGGCGTGGCCAGCCTGGCGGGGGTGGACTCGTATCTGGCGCGTGCCGTGCCGCCGCGCCCGGTGCGCGTGCAGCGTTCGGTGCTGGGCGGTGGCGACTTCGTGCTCGGTCCGACCACGCTGGACCCGCGCCTGCGCGGCGAGGCCGCGCCCCCGCCGGTCGACGTTGTCCAACCGCTTTCCGTTCCACGCAGCAGAAAACCACGCCCCCGCAAGGAGTGACCCCATGACGTCCTCAACCAACACGGCCACCACCTTCAGCACTGCCGACCCGCTCACGCGTCAGCCACTGGGAGAGCGCCCGGTTTACGCCACCGGCATGCTGCTGGACGCGCAGGATTTTCTGGACGAGCAGACCTACCACCGTGGCCAGCTCGCGCGCGCCTTGGGTGCCGTGGCCGGCAGCGGCACGTTGGCGGGGTTGCGGGTGCAGCACCGCCCGGAGACCGCCACCGGGCCCGAAGAGATCCAGGTCAACGCCGGTCTCGCGCTGGACCGGCTGGGCCGAATCATCGAGCTGCCGCGCCCGGCCTGCCTGCGCGTGCAGCGCTGGTGGGACGCCGAGGCCGCGCGCAGCAACCTGCAGCAGGCCGACTACACCACACCGGGCCGGTTCATCTCTGCGCGCGCGCAAGCGGGTGTGGCGCTGCCTGCGCGCGCCGTGGTGGCCGATGTGTTCCTGCGCTTCGCGGCCTGCCCGCGGGGCCTCACGCCGGCCTTTGCCAGTGGCCCGTTTGATGCGCTCAACGCCGTGAGTGTGTCGCGCCTGCGCGATGCCTACGAGCTGCATCTGGTGCCGCGCCGCAACCTCACCGACACCGGTCTGAGCCTGCCGCTGCGCGCGGGTGCCTTCACGCTGCCGGTGGACCAGGAAACCGCCGAAGAAGCGCTGGCGCGCGAAGCCGCCATGGACAACCCCGCCGCCGACGCGGCCGCACGCCGCGCCGCGCTGCAAGACGCGGTGCTGAACGGCTACCACCGCACGGCCGATGAACTGCCGCGTGGCCCGGAACACCCACCCACGGTGGACGCCAGCGCGGTGTTCATCGCACGCGTTTTGATCCCCGTGGAGCCCACAGACCCTGCCGTGCGCCAGGGCAGCGCGGTGCTGGTGGACAACCACAGCCGCCGCTTTCTGCCGGGTCTGGGCGTGCTCGCGCGCTGGACTGGACTTTGAGCGAGCCATGCATGTCAAACCTTTCACCGGAGCAAGCCATGAACCTCACCACCAGCACCGCCCGCGAGCCGATCGCCTCAAGCCAGGTGCAGACCTTGCGCGACGCGGGCGTGTTGATCGAAGACCACCGGCGTGGGCGGCCACGTTACTTCGACGGTCGTTTTCTCGCCGCGCGCGACCTCATCCGCGACCAGCAGTATTTTTTGACGCGCGAGGCCGACCTGGGCCAGGCCGCGGGCAGCGGCGTGGCCACGGGCTTGTTTGTGCAGGAAGGCGGCCAGCCCCAGACGCTGGTGGTTTCCAGCGGGCATGGTGTGACGCCCTCGGGCGAACTGGTGCAATTGCCGCGCAACATCGACGTGCAGCTGGCCAACCTGCCGGTTGCCGAGCAGCTGTCGGCGCGCTTCGGTCTCTCGCGCCTGCCGCAGCCGCCGCTGCGCAGCCGCACAGGTCTGTTCGTGCTGGCGCTGCGCCCGGTGGAGTTCACCGCCAACCCGATCGGTGCCTACCCGACCTCCATCACTGGCCAGCGCACGGTGGAAGACGGTGACGTGATCGAGGCCACGGCCGTGGTGCTGGTGCCCTGGCAGGACGACGGCGGCACCGATGCGCTGGACGCGCGGCGCGGCCGGGCTGCGCGCGCCATCTTCACCCAGGGCACCTCGGCCGGTGTGTCGGCCAATGTGTTGCCGCTGGCCATGATCGCGCTGCAGAACAACACCGTGGTGTGGA
Organism: Hydrogenophaga sp.; assembly: GCF_022844385.1. Lineage (GTDB taxonomy): Bacteria > Pseudomonadota > Gammaproteobacteria > Burkholderiales > Burkholderiaceae_C > Hydrogenophaga. The sequence continues at coordinate 4,921 of NZ_JALHLX010000036.1, forward strand.
TCGACGAAGCCATGGTCCGCCGCGAACTCGGCGCTGACCGGGGCGACCTGCCGGGCCTGGGTTTTGCGCCACGCGGCCTGCGTCTGGCGCACCTGATGCAGCACCAGGCCCACCTGGCCGATGTGGCACCACCCGGCAGCACACGCGGTTTTCCGGCCATCACGCACTTTCCCGCGCTGCCGCCGGCCGGCCCATTGCCAGCGGGTGTGATCAACGCGGAGGACTTCACGCAGAACTACTTTCCGGCCGAGGTGGATGTGGACTTCACCATCATTCCCGAGGACGAGTTGCCTGCGTTGATTGAAGAAGCGCTGGCACTGCAGCCCATCGACCTCACCGCGCCCACCGAGTCGCTGGACTCCACCGCCGTGATGATCCTGGCGCCGGTGCCGCGCGTGGAGTGGCGCGCGGTGGCGGCGCGGGTGGGGCAGGGCGCCACGCTGGCCCAGCGCGTGGTGAAACCCGCTGCGCCCAACCTGATCGCGCAGCGCCGCCCGTTCGAGATATTGCAGAAGCTGCGCCTGCCGCGTGAAGCACTGCAGATCGTGAAGCTGGGCCCGGCCGATGCCGAATGGCAACGCCTGGCGCGGCTGAACAACCTGTGGTTCGTCCGCCGGCGCCACCTGGCCTACCGTGATGACCTGGCTGGCAGCTACCGCGAGATCACGGGCAACGACGAGCGGGTGATCGAGCTCGACCTCAACACCCGCGTTGCGAAGCTGGGCCTCACGCCGCGGTACGAGGCGGTGCTGAAAGTTGCCACGCCGGCGGCGGCCAGCACCGTCATCGGCCTGCTCGCGGGCAAGCGTTACCTGGAGTCGCCGGTGCTCACCGCCGCTGCGCTGGGTTTGCTCACCGACGCCATTGCCACCACCGAACAGCTCACCGGCAAACCCGCACTGGACAAGACGCAGGTGCTGGGGGTGGCGGCCGTGCTGGGAGAGCCCGAGAAGAACGAAGCGCTGTGGGCGCTGATCCAGCGTGAGAGCCGGGCGCCGATACCTGCGGCGGAGCTCCTGGGCATCGCCAGTGGCGTGGCCTGGAACGTGCAGCCGGTGGACGAGGGCACGCAGGCAGAACGGGTCACCAAGCGCATGGACAGCCTGGGCCTGGTGGAGGTGTGGGCCGAGGTGTTCAAGAACTCGTCGGCCAAGGCCCTGACCGCTGAAGTGCAACTGCTCGCAAGCAAGCGTTATGAGGCTTCGCCGGTGCTGAGCGCCGCCGCGCTCGGCCTGATGCTGGAACACGTGCAGCGCGACGGATCGATCAAGGACCCGGCGCTGGTGACCGAAGTGGCCAACAGCCTGCTGGAGCCGATCGCCAGCGACGTGCTCAACAAGTACTTGCAAACCGAACTCCGGCGTCCGATGGACGCCGACACCCTGCGTGAACTGGTCAAGACGGTGGACGAATGGCGGCCCAAGACCAACACCGTCACGCGCCCGACGCGCAGTGTCGCGGCCCCGCGTGCGGCGGCGAAAAAGTCGCCGGCGCGCAAGAAATCCTGAGTCTGCAAACTTCACCCGGGAGAACCGACGTGAGCATCGAACGCATTGACCAACCGCTGCAGGGTGAGCGTGTGGTGGCCTTGTCGCCGGAAGACGCCAGCCGCGCCGCAACCGACTGGCGGCGCCGGCCCAACCTGTTTGCCGGGCGCACGCTCACCGACGCGACACTGCAGGGGCGACAGGCGTGGCAGGCCGGGCACCTGCAACACCGCGCACGCTCGCTGACCGCAGGTGTCGTGCGTGGGCTGGAGGTGTTTGCCCTGCCCGGCTCGGGCGGTGAGCGCCTGCTCATCGAACCCGGCCAGGGCCTGGCGCTGAGCGGTGAGGACGTGGTGCTGGTGCGCCGCACCGAATGCCTGCTCGATGACCTGCCGGTGGTGGCGCCACCGGCCTGGCTGCAGGTGCAGGGCGGCGGGCCCGGGGAGGCGCTGGAGTCCGATGGCCTGGGCCTGGTGAACCCGCGCGACGTGCCCGATGGCATCACCCTGGCCGACCTGCGCTCGAGTGCGGGCAGCCGCTGGCCGCGCGTGGGGGTGCTCCTGTTACAGCCGGTGCTGGTGGACACGGCCGAGTTCGACCCCAACGACCCATGCGACCGCTGCCCCTGCGGCGAAGGCGACAACGCCGACAGCCCGGTGGCTGCGTTCGAAGACTGGCGCATGCACGACGGCGCGCGCCTGCTCTGGTACCCCTGGCCGGTGGAGTGGCGCGCATTGCCGCTGACCACGCTGCGGCTGCGCAACGCGCTGGCCCACACCGTGTTCGACGCCGAGGCCGCGCTGCGCCATGGCGAAGCGCTGCCGTGGGAAGACTGGGGCGTGCCGCTGGCCCTGGTGGGCCTGAGCGAGACCGGCACCGTGCAGTGGGTGGACCGCGCGTCGGTGGTGCGCCAGGGCGGGCGCGCAAAAGAAGCTCGTCTGCAGCGTCTCGCCGGGGGTGCGCTGGGCGCCAACAGCCGCCTGCCGGCACTGTGGCAGGCCCGCATCGAGCAGTTTGCGCAGCAGATGGCCGAAACCCCCGAGCCCCTGCCCGCGCCCAACGTGCTGGCCGATCCCTACCTGCGCCTGCCGCCGTGCGGCCTCATGCCCAGGAGCGCGCTCGACCTCTCCACCGTGCTCACGCAGCCGATGCTCAGCAGCCCGTTTTTCCCGCCCGGCTTTGAACTCGACGCGGTGCCGGTGCCGATCGAACAGCTTGACCTGGCCATGCGCGAGGCCGCGCCGCTGGCCAGCTTCGACATGTCGGCCCCCGAGCGGTTGCGCCTGCTGGTGCCGGTGACACAGGCCTCGTGGGAGGCCAGGCTCTTGCAGCCCGAGGTGCCCGATCCGGCGTTTGCCGAAGCGTTGAAGGAATTCACCGAACGCCGCGCGCGCGAGCTGGGTGCACGGCAAGGCCTGCGCCACGAGCAGGCACACCTGGTGCGCGCGCTCACCGGGCGGGCGCAAACGGTGCCCGAGCTGGACGACGACCCCCTGGCGCTGGACAAAGAAAGCCTGGAACCCTGGGGCCCGCCGCCGATGGGTGGCGGGCATGTGAGCACGCTGCAACCCGGCGCACACGCTCACTTGTTCGATAGCGCACCGCAGCCCTTCACACCCACCGCCGCCGAGGTCATGTACGCCTGGGTCTGCCTGGACCCGGACAACCCGCCGCGCTGCCTGATGCTGCAGTGGCGCGACGCAACCGGCTGGGCGCACCGCGCCTACTGGGGTGAGCCGCTGCTGACCTGGGGCCGCCCGGCCACCGGCACACACCCGTTCAAGGTGCCTGGGCATTTTCATGTGGACAAGCTGCCGCCCGCTGGCCGGTGGGTGCGCCTCGAAGTGCCGAGCACCCAGGTGGGACTGGCCAACGTACCGGTCAACGGCGTGTCGTTCGACCTGTTCGACGGCCGTGCTGCGTTCGGCCCGACGGGCGCGCAGCCACCGGTGCCCGCCGGACAACCGGCGGATACCGGCGAACGCCCCTGGTTTGGCCATGTCCTGCCCCCCGGCGCGCGGCAAGATGGCAGCGAGCCGTGGCTGCTGCTCTCGCACAACGACCTGTGGGCGCCGTTCGAACTCAACGATGGCCTGCAACCCACGCAGCCCACGCTGGTGCCGACCGGTGGCGGGCATGTGGAAGCGGCGCAGCCCGGCATCCACCAGCACTACCTCGAAGGCGCCAGCGCGACCTTGAGTGCGATCGCTTCCACCGACAACCTGTTCGTCTGGGTCTACCTCGATGCCACCCGCCCGCCGCGCGAGGTGATGATCCAGTGGAAGGTGGGGCCCAACTGGAACGAGCATGGCCGCCGCGCCTACTGGGGCGAAGACCTGATTGCCTGGGGTGTGAACGACAGCCCGAGCCGCAAGCCCAAGGGCGCTTTGCCACGGCTGGGTGAGTGGGTGCGCCTGGAGGTGCCGGCCAGTGAACTCGCCATCGGCACGGCTGCCATCAACGGTATCGCCTTCACCCTGTTCGATGGATGTGCGGCCTTCGGCGCCTGCGGCAAGATCGCGCAAGCCACCACCAGCCCACCCGGTATACGCGCCGAGACGGTCTGGTTCTCGGGCACCGCACCCGCTGGCGCCAGTCTGGTGGGCAGCTGGAGCTGGCTGTCGGCGCTGGAGATGATCGAGCCCACACCGGCCGCGCGCGTGGGGCAGGCGAGCGCGGTCGCCGGCCTGATGGCCGATCCAGTGATCGCCGCCTTGTCGGACCGTGAACAGGCGCAATTGCCGCTGCGTGGGCTTGAAGGGTTCATGGCCTACCTGCGCGCGCGCATCGACCGCGCCGACGACCTCACCGACTTCGGCTTCACCCACATGCAGGTGGACCTGCACCGCATCCGCCAGATGATGATGACCACGTCGGACGCAAGCCGGCTGGCCATCTCGCCCGCGTTGGCATCGATCGCCAAGTCCGACAGTGCGCTCAATGTGCAGTTGCAGATCAAGGAGTTCATCACCAAGGTGAAGGTACCGCGACCCGCTGGCGCCATCACGCCGCCTGCGACCGCGCCGGCGCCGGTGTCGCGCGCGCTGGCGGGTGCGTTCCAGCAGATGGCGTTCGTGAGCCCGGTGCAGCAGGTGGTGCAGAAGAGCCAGATCCAGTTGCTCACGGCGCCCAGCGCACCGGCGAACATCGTCTATGCCAACCCGGTGCTGGGGCTGAGCGAGGTGCGCACCGCAGCCATCGCCGAGCGTCTGAAGAAGCCACCGTCCACCGAGGCGCGCGACTACGCGCTGGCCAACCGGCAACGCACCGTCAAGGAACTGCTGGCCCTGCTCAAACAGTTCACCACCGAAGACAACGGCACGGAGCCCGCGCTGTTCAAGGACTTCCAGATCGGAGGGCTGCCCGATGACCCCTTCCTGAAGGGCGCACCCGTCTCGGCCGACGGATCACCCCGGCGGCCGCTGGCCTATTTCGACGGCAACAACGACCGCCTCGCACAGCTGTTGGTGGCGCCGACCATCACCGATGCCGACGAATCCGCGTTGTTCACACAGACGGTGGCGCTGTCCGACAACACCATCGCCATCCTGCGCAACCTCGAAGGCCGGCTGGCTGCCTACCGCAGCGCGCTCACGCGTTGCGAGCAGGCCCTGGCCGCGCTGCAAGGACACATCCGTTCGGTCGACATGCGCTTGCGACAGGCCGACGACCGCCTGGCCGAAGCGCGGCACGACGTGGGCGTGGCGCGCGCGCTGCTTGAAGAAGAGAAGGCCCGCGTGGTGGCGGTGAACGCGCGGCGCACCCGCGTGCTGGCCGAAGAAGTGCAGTACCTGGCCTTCGTGCGTCCGCGCGAGACCAGCAACCTGTTGGCCACACCACGCCGTGTGCTCGACCCCGGCCTGCTCGAAGCGCCCGTGCCGGCCTGCCTGCGCGAGCACGACGACGTGCCCGACGAGCTCGACGAAATGCTCAAGGTGTTGCGCGAGGCACCGGCGGCGCACTTCGTGGGCGCACCGGCCATCCTGCAGAGGATCGACCGGCCCGAACTGCTGCTGCGCACGCTGCAGAGCGCGCAGTTGCGCAGCACCGTGATCACGCAGCGCGTGATGCCCGCGTTCACCGCCACGGCGGGCCAGCTCGGTGTGCACATCGGTCAGATGCTGGTGCGACAGACGCAGGCGATTGCGGTGCGCGCCGAGGCGGTGCAGCGGCTGGACATCCAGCGCCTCTCGGCCAACTCGTGGCAGACAGTGCAGCGCGAAGCGCAGGCCGTGATCTCGCTGGGTGACATCATTGATGGCGACCACGGAAAGGGTGAGGTGTCGCGCCGCGCGAGTGAACTCTTTGAGCGCATCGCGGGCGTGTGCGCCTGCCTGCACGCCGAGTTTTCCGGCGTGCTGCCGGCGGTGCGACTGGAATGGGCCGAGGTCCTGTCGCAGTTTGATGAAGCGCCCAACCTGCGCAACCTCGGCGGTCTGCCGCGCTGGAGCAGCATCCCCTATGTGGACCGGCGGCAGATGCAGGCCTACGTCGACTTCCTGTTTGACCAGGTGCCGCCGACCAACGAGGCAGCGGTGGCGCTCGTCAACGACGTGGTGCGCATGGCGCTGCTGCTGGCCAGCCACGCGCCGGTGGGCCGTATCGTGGCCGGGCGCCTGCCGAGGCCTGCCACGGCGGTGCGCGTGGGCAGCCGCATCCCGCTCACCGCGCTGGACAGCAGCCGCCTGCGCGTGGGCATGCAGGCCATGATCTACAAGGGAAACACCCTGATGGCGCGTGCCATGGTGGAAGACGTGGGTCAGGGCGAGGTGTCGGCCCGGCTGGTGCACACCAGCAGCGTTCAGATCGACCTGGACACCGACGTGCGCGTGCACTTCGACCAGGCCAAGGTGCTGAGCAGCGCCTCGGCGCGCAAGACCGGCCTGTTCAAGGTCTGATCCGAGCCCCTCCACCATGGGCGCCGCCGACCGCACCGTCCAGCATCTGCACCTGCGAGCGCCCAGTGCGCAGGCCGCGGTACACGCGGTGCACCGGCTCGAAGATGCGTTGCGCTGTGCCAGCCTGCCCGACACCGGTGAACGCTTGCTGCTGGTGCGCCAGCTTCACCTCGGACGCTTGCCGGCCGATCTGTCGTCTCAGAGCCTGTCGCTGTTGATCGAACAACGCCTGCTGGCCGCAGGCGGCAGCTGGGTGCATGGTGAGCACGGGTCGGCGGCCGAATCCCCTGCTGTGTTCTTTGCCAGCCGCCTGCAGGCTGCACAGGCTGCCGTGCGCCGCCGCGCCGAAGGCCGCAGCCTGACCGCGTGGTTCTGGCGCCCTGCGCTGCACGGCGTACAGATCGATGCCAGCGACGATGACTTCCTGCACAGCGTGATTGCCGTACTCGCCCAGGAAGCCACCGCCCCGGTCAGCCTGCCCGCGCTGGTGGCCGACATCGTTGCCCCTGGTCACGCCGCTTGGCTGATCCGCCACATGCCGGAGGAGACATCGCGGTTGCTGTTGGCGAACAGTGGCGCGCAGCGGTATGTGGCGGATGCCATGCCGCAGCCTGACGCGTATCCGTCGGCGCACACGCTGCGCTACATGGGGCGCAGTGCTGCCGGGCAATCGCGCCAGATGCTGCTGCCTTGCGCCTGCCCGGTGTGGTTGCATGCTGTTTTGCGCGCCGCACAGTGGTTGCCCGAGGCGATGCTGGATGCATCCGTCAGGGTGGTGCGCACCGAGCAGATCGCCAGCGATGCAGCAGCACCCTTGCTGGATGCAGACAGCGTCCCACAGCATGGCGGCGAGTGGCGTGTCGAACGGACCGCGCCGGTTTCAGCAGCGTTGCCTCCGCACCTGGTCGCAGGCGCCGCACAAGCATTGCCCGTCGCTGCACCATCGCCAATCGATTTCGCTGCACACACGGCCGTCGGCGAAACACCTTTGGCGCAGGCCTTTGATCCGATCACACAGCCAACCTTCGATGCAGCGCTGCCCACGCAGGCGGGTGGCTTGCTGTGTCTGCTGAATGTGCTTGCGCGGCTGGGCTTCGCCGACTGGCAAGCGCAGCACCCGGATGCGCCACTGTGCGGTCTGATCCTGTCACAGGCCCTGCGAAGACTCGATGTGCCTGACGATGACGCCGCCTGGGCACTGGCCGCCAGCCTGGCCGCGCCGCCGACACGCCATGCACGGAACTGGCAGACGCCTGCACTGTGGCAAGACGCCCGCATCGCAGTTGCGCACGAGGAAGGAGATGCGATCACGCCGGCGGCGATGGCCGCGCTGTGGTTGACCGCCTGCCGTCGCCACCTGCGGCGTGTGGCGCGCATCGGTCTGTCCAGTCTGGTGTGCCGCAATGCGCAACTGCTGTGGAGCGCCACGCATCTGGATACCCGCTTTGCATTGCATGAAACCGATCTGCGCGTGCGCCGTGCGGCGCTGGATATTGATCCGGGATGGCTGGACTGGCTGGGCCGCGTGGCGACATTCCATTACCTGCAGCCATTCGAATCATGAACGCCGTCTCGCCAGGCACTGAAGCGCTTGCTCCGCCACTGGCGGCGCGGCTGTTTGCCTTGCTCTCACCCGCCCGGGTTGACGCTGATGCGGCTGCCGAAGCGCAATGGCTGGCCGCGCAAGCCGAGGGTTTGCCTGCGGCCTGTTTTGATCTGTCGCGCGCGCTCACTCTGTGGCAGGCCGCGCCACCGGTGCAGGACGAGGCGCTGCATCGGCTGGCCGAAGCGTTGTCGCTCAACAGCAGCGAGCGCATCGCACTGGCGCTGTGCCACGCCGCCGATACAGATGTCGTCGCCGGCCGCGCGCTGGCCTGGTTGCAGGCGCCGCAACGCGATGTGTATCCCACGCTGGGGCTGATTGCCTGCCTGGATGCGCAGCGTGGGCTGTCGGCGATGCAATCGCTGGCGGCGCTGCTGGATGGCCATGCGCTGGCCTGCGGATTGCTCCAACTCGATACGCAGGGGCGCGCGCTGCCGGATGCCCGCTTGCGCTTGCCCACGCCGCTGGTGCTGGCTTTGTCGGGTGGTCAGGGGCGCTGGCCGGGTGTGACGCTGGCAAAACACGCAGCTCCCGCATCGGCGCTGCCGGTGCTGGCGCCGTCGATACTCGCCCAATGCGAAAGGCATGCAGATGTCCTGCAGGCTGGCACGGCGATGGTGGTCCGCAGCGGTCATCCGCGCGAAGCGCGCGCGGCCTGCGCCGCCATTGCCGATGGTCTCGGTATGCACGCGGCCTTCATCGAAGGCGACCCGCCGACCGGCTTGCTGCCCTGGTTGTTGCTGCAGGATGCCTTGCCGGTGTGGGTGGCCGAGCTGTCGCCGGGCGAGCGCCGCCGACTGCCCAGCCTGCCGGGCAGCAAACTGCCCATGCTGGTGGCCAGCGGTCCGGAAGGCAGTTGGGAAAAGGACGGCGAAGCGATTTCGGCCTGGCATGTGCCGGTGCCGCCACAGTCTGAACGTGCCGGGCTGTGGTTGGCCTGTGACGTGGAAGCCGCCACGGCGGATCAATTGTCCTTGCGCCACCGGCATGCCAGCGCACGCATCGAAGAACTGGCGCGCGCCGCGCATGCACTGCGGCACGGTGATGGCAGCAAGGATCTTGGTATCGCGCACGTCGCACGTGCCGCGCGCGCCGCCGGGCAGGGCGCGCTGGGCAGCCTGGCGCAGCTGTTGCCCGAAGATATTGGCGACGAAGCGATGGTGCTGCCCGAAGCGCTGCACCGCGAATTGCAGGCGCTGGCCGAGCGTTGCCGCCGCCGCGATGGCCTCGCCGACAGCCTTGGCCCGGCCGCCCGCACGCGTTATCGCCCGGGCGTGCGCGCCCTGCTGGTGGGCGCATCGGGCACCGGCAAAACACTGGCCTGCGGATGGCTGGCCACGCAACTCGGCATGCCGCTCTATCGCGTCGACCTGGCCAGCGTCAGCAGCAAGTACATCGGCGAAACCGAAAAGAACCTCGGCGAGCTTTTCGCTCGCGCCGAGCACGCCGAAGTGGTGCTGCTGTTCGACGAGGCCGACGCCATGTTCGGCAAGCGCACCGATGTGAAGGATTCCAACGACCGTTTCGCCAACCAGCAGACCAACTACCTTCTGCAGCGCATCGAGGCCTTCGACGGCATCGTGCTGCTGACCAGCAACAGCCGCGCACGTTTTGACAGTGCCTTCACGCGGCGCCTCGACAGCATTCTGGAATTTCCCAACCCTGCCCCGGAAGAGCGCCGCGCCTTGTGGCTGGCCCACCTTGGGGATGCCCATGCGCTGGATGCGGCCGCCATCAATCGCCTGGCGGTTGCCTGCGATCTGGCCGGGGGACACATCCGCAACGTGACATTGGCCGCGCGCGCGATCTCGCACAACGAAGCCATCGGCTGGGTCAGCCTGATCCAGGCCACCGCGGCCGAGTATCGCAAGCTCGGCAAGCAGATGCCCGCGGTATTGTCTGTCGGCCCGGGGGGCTGAGGCATGAGCCGCGTGGCGCTGCCTGCGCGCGAATTCCGGCCGGGCCGGGAAGGGCCGCGTCGGCGTCGCCGCGACGGTGAGGGCGAAACCGAACCCAGGCGCGAAAGCGGGCGCCTCGACGAACGCCTGGACGAGCGCCTCGCTTCCGGCAGGGAGGACATGCCGGGTGAGCGTCTTGAGAGCCGTCTTGATGACAGCCTGACAACAGAATCCGCGGAGGCATGGCCGCGCTACATGTCGTCCGCCGCGCCGGGCGCGCGCAGGACTTCTGATGAGGGTTCGGAGCCGCTGCCTGCTGCATTCACTGCCGCGCCTGCGGCCTTGCCGCAGCGAGCGCCCACCCCGGCAGCCGATGCCCTGGTAGCCAATGCGCGCAGCACGGCCGCAGTGGCTGGCCGCGATGCGGATGCGGCTGTGTCTGAAGCGCGCAGCGATGAAAGTGTCGACCGCGACGAGGAGGCCGCCGCCTCGCGCGAAGCTGCCGCCGATGAGACCGACGCAGAAGCAGAAGCAGAAGCAGAAGCAGCCGCAGAGGGCGAAGACCCGGCAGCCGAGGCTGGTGCGTCCGCAGCGGGCGCTGCCCGTCGTCGCGGCTTCAGATGGGCAGTGGGAGAAGAAGCACAGGAGGTGGAGATTCCGCCGGAGCTCATCGAACAGGCCGAGATCCCGCTGGAGGCGTCACAGCTGGAATGGCAAGCACTGTCGCCAGACTGGCAGGCGCCGCAGGCCTTGCCCGCCGATGCCCTGCCGATGCCTGCGCCAGCCTCGGTCAGCGCGACTGCCAGCAGGCCCAAAGCCGATCAGGACAATGGCAAGCCGGGTGACGGGAAGCAGGCTGAGGGCCGGGCAGCCGGAGACAACAGCGACCCTGCTGAAAAGAAGCGCAGCGAGATTGAGGCGCGCGACAAGGCCAAGCGGGGCTATCTTGATCTGGTCAACACCGCGCGCAGCGAGCAGGAGGGTTTCGTCAACCGCGCCAACCAGATCACCAACTACATGGCGCAGGCCTACGGCATCCAAAGCCAGGATGTCATGCAGGCCCATGGCACGGACCTGTCGATGCTGGATGCTGCGGCTGCGCGCGCTTCTGCTAGCGTGGAGTCGGCGGCATCCTTCGCCGAGCAGACGCTGGATGCGGCCTCACAGGACACGACCGAAGCCATCGCAGCCGCCGGTCGCAGTGCCTACGGCCTCATCAATGCCGATGACACCACCGCTGCCGCGCGTATCAGCACGGTTGTCAGCGGCCTGGTCAGCGGTCATCAGTCGGCATACAACAGCGCCATCGACGCAGTGACTTTTGCTGCTGACGACGCAGTGATTGCGCTCAACGCTTTCCGTGATGAGCGTGCCACCAACTATCCCGTCGGCGATCCGGATGCACTGGAAGGCGCCAAGAACGAGACCCGTCAGGCGCGCATTCCGGGATGGGTCGAACCCGTTGTTGCGGAGCTGATCGACCGCAGCACCGCCAAGACCACCGAGTGGGACAGCACGCGCAACAGCACGGTATGCGGATTGACTTGCAGCTATTCCGATGCACTGGAAACGGAACGCACGCGTGTGAACGAACAGGGGCGAGCGTCGGTCGCCAGCGCGCTGACGCGCGCGCGCGGCACCCTGCGTGACCAGACGCGCGACGGCCGCAAGGCATTGCGCGATCTGCGACGCAGCTACCTGACGCAGATAGATACCCAGCGCCAGGCCACGCGCAGTCGCCTCAACAGCCAGGCCCGTGGCACGCTGATGGGTCTGAAGCAGGAATCGCAAGGCGCCGTGGGTGGCGTGCAGGGTGCTGCGCGCGGCGCCATGCCAACGTACTGGCGCGGGGCGCTGGGGCTGGAGCAGAGCTTGCGCGGCAGCGTGAACAAAGGCGCGCAAGCCCTGAGCCAGACCGCCGAGAAAGCGCCGCCTGGCATCCTGCAGAGCGCGCGCCGTGCCGGTGCGCAGATGGATGAACGCCTGAATGGCAACCTGGCCCGCCTGGAAGGCAGTCTGGGTGAACGCCGCAGCACCCTGGCGCAGCAGAACAGTGAGCAACTCGCGCAGTTCGACCTGACGATGGGTGAGCAAACCGCTCAGGCCACCACACAGATTGATCAGAGTGCGAACGGTCTGGTGACAGCGTTCTCGGGGCTGGCCAGCAGTGTTTCGCAGGCGGCAGCGAGTTGGGCGCAGCCGCTGTCGGTGCGCCTGGCAGGTTTCATCGCCACCAAGCAGGGCGAGGCGCAGGCCGCACTGACGCAGGTATTGACTGGCCAGCCACCGACCACGGCCGGCGGTGACGGTGGCGGCGGTGGCGTTGGCGGTGGCGAAGGGGGCGGTGCCAGTTGCGGCAGCTGCGAAAGTGCAGCCGGTGGCAGCAGCGGCCCCGCTGCCGCGTCGGGCGGTGGCGGTGGTGCTGGCGCAGCGCCCAAGGGCCTGACCGAACAGGCCGACGACGAGATTGCCTATGCCAACGAGCGTGGACTGGCGGAAGATTTTTTTGCCGACCGGCTGGACAGCACAGGTGCCCAGGTCGAGACCAACCTGGAAACACGCTCGGTCAACGTCGCGCAGAAGTTCGAGGGCGGCTTTGCCGGATCGGTCGACGAAGAGGGCGTGATTGCCGTGCTGCGCGGACTGACGCCAGCCAAGGGGCATGCGCTGGATGTTTCCGTTTATCCGGGCAGTGGCGGCGGTACGCTGGACTCGCACCTGCAGCACTACCTTGAGGCCGACAGCGACGACTACGCCACTGCCAGCGCCTATCTGCGTGGTGATGCGCGCGAAGGCGCCAGGCGCGAACTGGCTGATTCCACCGGGTTTTTCAACGACGACGAAGCGCGCATCGAGGCGACCATGCGTGCGCTGTCGCCGGATGATCTGGCTGCGCTGGGCCGCGACCCGGCCATCATGGAGGATGTGCGCGGCGCGCTGGATGGCACCGATGTGCAGGTTTTCGATTCGTTGATTGCCGGTGACTACGCCGCGGCCGACGCCTACCGCATGCGCGATGCTGTCGATGCCGCGCGGCGGGATGGCAATGCAGATGCCGTGCACAGCGCCATCGAGCAAGACACGGGTGCACCGGGCGAGAACGACTGGCGCAGCAACGAGGAAATGTCGGCAGAGGATCGCCGCACTGCCGTGGTGGCAGCGCTCGGGGGCATCGTGAGCGATGCCGATGTGGCGCGTGGCGCTGAGGCCGGGGCCGATATCTCGGCAATGAGTGCCGAGGATCGCGCCGTCGCCTACGTGACGCGCGATATCGAGGTGTACGTCGGCGGTCACGGGCCCGAGGGACAACCGCACACCGTCACCTTGCGCATGGCCGGGGCCAACCGCGATCTGGCCGGTGCCTTGCTGCGCCATGGCGAGAGCAGCCTGGAGGCGCGCGCTGCCCGTCTGGGCGTTGAAATGCAGCGCATGGGTGATCCACCCAACGCAACGAACATTGATCGTGCAATGTTCGACGAGCGTTTCACGCCGGACAGCCCGAACGCCACGCCGGAAGAGCGCGCCGCCAATGAACGCAATCGCGAAGCGGCGCGCCGTGACCGGGCGCGCGTCATGCTGCTGGCCGGGCATTACGCGCCTGCCGAAGAGGGCGGTGCAGCGCGTGAACCCGTCGACCACGACGCTGTCATGGCGCCCGGATTCGTGCCGAATGCCGATGAGGCCGCCGCCGCGCAGCGCAACCTGATCGGCGGATTGCGCGACCGCTTTGGTAGCGACGGTATTGGTGCCGATCTGGCCGAAGGTCTGCTGACCGACGAACGCCCGTCGGCACGCACCGCGTCGCTGGCCATGCAGCACGCCATGTATTCGCGCAGCGGCACCAACGAAGACTTGCTGTTCCGTTTCACCGAGCGCATGAACCGCGACGAGATCGCGGCCATGCGCACCCAGTTCCAGACAGACACCGGCAATTCGCTGGATGCCGAGTTGGGGGTGTATGGCGAGGGCGGCACCTTCACCGAGCTGTCTGGCGACGACCGCCTGCGCATGGAACGGGCCATGCGCGGCGTGGCGCGTACCGACCAGGAGCGCCTGGAAAACGCCGCCTACGCCCTGCATCAGCAACGCCACGAGACCGGTGCCTTTGGCGCCTGGCTGGCAGAAGGCACGCTGGCCGAGCGCGTCATGATCAACACCGAACGGCGCATCGAACGTCTGGCGGGCGGCCCGATTGAGTTCAGCAGGCGTGGCGAGCTGACCACGGCGTTGCCGAATTTTGCAGCGGGTACCGGCAATTACACCGGCCCGGATCGCGACCGTTTTCTGGCCACCACCGCCATCGCGCAGACGGTTGCCGAGAACTATTCCAAACGCATTGATGCGTTTGCCGATGTGGCCACCACCGGCATCGCCATCCTGGGCGCCATTGCGGCGGCCGTCATCACGGTGGCTACCGGCGGGGCGGCCGGGCCGCTGATCGCAGCGGCGCTGGTGGCAGGTCTGGCGTCGATGGCGGCCAACGCTGCCATCAAGGGTGGCCGTTATGGTTGGGAGCAGGCGGCGGTCGATCTCGGCATGACGGCCGTGCAGGCGCTGACGGCGGGTGTCGGCGCGCAGCTTGGCGCCGCCGCCCAGGTGGCCTCCAAGGGTGCCACCGCGGCGTCCGCCGCCAGCCGTTCGCTGAGCACGCTGGCGCGTCTGTTTACCGGCAACCCGGTGGTCGATCAGATCATCGTCGGCGCCATCACCGGCTCCATCGGTGGCGTGGCTGGCGCAGCCTTCGACGAGCGCACCTGGGAGCGCAGCGGCGGTGATGCGGTGGGCGCGCTGTTCTCGGGCTTGCTCAAGGGCGCACTGTCCGGCGCGGGAACCGCGGCACTCAGCAATTCCGTCGAAGCGCTGGGGCGCAATGGCGCGGCCATCAGCGCGCGTGCCCGTGAGCTGGCCGCACGGGGTGGAATTGGGGCGCGCACGGCGGGGCTGCTCGGACGCGGTCTGGGCCGCGCCGCCAGCGGGCTGGACGAAGCACTCAATGTCACCACCACACCGGGCGGTGGCGTCATGCGCAATGTCGGCGCCGTTGCGGCGCGCAGCGTGGCGCGTGGCACGGTATCCAGCGTTGGTGCCATGGGCGGGCGCACCACCGAAATCCTTTACGACAGTGCGGCGGGCAAGTACCGTGGCGACGCGGGCGACGCCCTGCTTGACATCGGCGCCGCCGGGCGACAGGCCTTCATTCAGGGCATGGGCGAAGGGGCGGGCGAGTCGTTTGGCGCGCGTGTGCATGCCCGCACCACGCGCCGCACCGAAACCGCCATTGCCAGCGCGCGTGCCGAGATGGGTTTGCCGCCGATGTCTTCGGCGGATCTTGGTGCAGCAGCGGCCGATCTGCTGTTCATGAACCAGCACGGCCGCAACGGCAGTGATCGCATGGGCCGGGCCATCAACCTTGATCACATTGCAAGCAGCGGTCCGCTGGATGCACCGATCCCGCTGCCGCATGCGACGGACGCTGCCGAGCCTGCCGCGACGCGCCCGCCTGCCGCAGCCGGGAGCGATGCTGCTGACGGCACGCCGCGTCCCGCTGCTGCCGACACGCCAGCGCCGTTGCCTGCGGCAGATGGACCGCATCCAGCCGCCGTGCGCGAATCCGATGCGACAGTGCCGCCACCCCAGCCCCAGCCAGACACACCGCCACCGTCCACGTCTGATCCAGCAACGCAGCGCACGCCTGATACCGATGCCCCGGCGCCGCATGCCACCGAGTCCGCTGCCGCTGATACCTCTGCGCGCCGTGCTGCCGGTGGGCCGGACGACGACCGTCTATTCCCGAATCTGACGGATGCCGAAATTGACGCCGCCTTCGCTGCGGCGGAGTCTCGTTTGATGGTACGCGTGGGTGCCGATCAACCGGGGGCCGATGCAAGGCCGCTGCGTCCGGCGGCAGAAGGGGAGTTGACGCTGCAACAACGCCAACGCGCAGGTGCCTTGACGCAAGAGGCCGATGCCACCATGGCCCGAGCCAACCAGTTGCTGGATGATGCGATTGCCGTGGAGGCGCAAGCGCTGATGGCCGATACGCACAACCCGCGGCGCGCGGCCGCCTTGCGCGAGCGCGCCGACGGCATGGCCAGGCAAGCGGCCGAGCTGGAAACACAGGCAGGAACACTGCGCGCCGAGGCAGCGGAGTTCTCCAGCGGCCGCCGTTCTGCCACCGATGACTTGCCGGGCCCGGATGATTTCCCGGATGATTTTTCCGGACTCACGCGTGGTGACGCGGGACCGCAATTCGATCCGACCAGCCAGGTGCAGCCGCGCGACGTCAGGCCGCTGCTGGAGGGTGAGAACGGCGGTCGTCTGGTGTTCCGCGTCGAGAGCGAGCGCAGCCGTTCGCTGGTGACGGTTGATGCCGATGGCAATGTCACCGTTGAAGGGGGTGCATTCGCGCACCTCAACTTTGGCTCCTTCGAGCGTGCTGTCGAATTCGTTCTGAACAACAGCGAAGGTAATGCACGCATCATCGCCTTCGAGGTCGACGAAGCGTGGGCGCGCTCCATGCGTTCCACGGCGGTGCCTGAGAACGGCGCGGACAACGTCACCGGCGTGCCGCAGCTGGTGGACGTGCGCTTCGCGCACGATCAGCTTGGGATCCCGCCGGAGCTGATTCCGGAGCTGAACCAAATGATCATCCCGGGCAGCGGGCGCGTGTTCGAACTGCCTGCTCCGGGCCCGCGGCCCACCGGCGGTGACGCTGGCGGCGGAGAGGGTGGTGGCGGAAGAGCATCAGCCTCAGCCGGCAGTCCGGACAGCGCAGCGCGAACGGGGGCCGCTCCTGCTTCGCCTGATGCTGCGCGCTCTGCAGACGCTCCCGATGCGGCGAACCCGATGCCTCCTCCGACCAGCGAGTCCGAGACGCGACGCCCCGGTTTTGAGGATGCAGTGCGCGCAGAAGCTGAGGCGCAGAACGTGCGCGGCCCGAACGTGGATGAAAGCGGCCACTCCACCACGGCCGCTGCGATTGAGGGTTCGCAGTTCCATGGCGGTGAAGGCTCGGTCATCAAGCGCAACCATGCGCAGCTGGTGAACGACGCTGCGACGGCTGCCGTGCGTGATCTGATCGGGCCGCAGGGACAGTTCGCCGGAATGGTGCAGCCGACGCGCAATGACCCGAATGTGTTGCGGATCGCGGTGCATGGTGGGGGCGAACTTCAGGCGACGGTCAAGGTCGGCCATGTGCCACCGAACCCCGACGGCAGCGTGCCGGTTGCGAGGTATGAACGCAACGGCGACCGGGTGACCATCGTCGTGTCCGAACGTGCCTCGCCAGCCCAGATCCAGCGGGCGCTGGCGCACGAGTTTGCGGAGCTTCGATTCAATCGGCACGCCCGTGCCGACACCCTGCGACCCGGCGGCAAGGCGCCGACACCGCCGGACGTGAACACACATCTGTCGCGCCATGACCGTGGGCGGATTGCGGAGATCGAACAACTGGCGCGCCAGATCGAGGCGGCACGCTCGCGGGGTGATGGTGCCGCCGTGACGCGTCTGCAAGATGAAGCTGGCCGTCTGGTGGCGCACCTGGGTCTGGTGCATGGCGAGGGAGCGCCTTCGCGCACCGCGCTGGCCCGCGCAGCCATGCCACCAGAATCTGCTGGCGCGCGCCTGCTGGGTGATTTTGTCGAAGCGGGACGCCGCAATCCAATGCTGGAGCCATTGGGCACAGGCTTCGACGATCTGTCTGTGCTTGCGCGGCAGGCTGACTACCAACGCACGCTGGGACGCACCGGCGACGAGATGCTGCAGCGCGCATCGCGCATGGTGGTCGAGGACGGACTGATGTCTGCCGGCCGACCGGACGTCGAGCGCATCGCTGCCCTGCGAGATCAGTTACCGGATGATGCTGCGCGTGCGCTCCTCGATCAGGCGGTCGACAACGCAACGCGGAACTGGCAACGCCTGCAACGCGAAGTACGTGAAGGAGGTCGTGGTCGCGTCGATCGCATGGAGGCCGAAATTGCACGTCAGCGCTTTGGCGATCATCCAAACTTCCAGGACTTCGAGGTGTTCCGCAACGCCTACCTGAACGCCTGCCGCACGGTCGATGGCGACAGTCCGGACGTCATGCGGCGACTGTTCAACCAATGGGTACACGGCGCGTTTGTCACCGACAACGGCGGCATCCGTGGCATATCGATTGGTGTCATTCGCGCCGAGGCCGTCGACCATCCAACGGCAGGGGTGACGCTGCGCGGTGATGCTGTCCAGGAGGGCCTGGCTCAGACACAGCGCAACGCCATGGCTGCGCGTGACGACATCGAGGCCGAACTGGCAGGACGGCCCTTGCCCAGTGGTGAGGCGCCCAGCGGCCGCACGCCGGATGACCTCTCGAACCAGATGCGCATCATCCGCGATTCAGGTGAGGATCTGGGGACCCGTGCCGCTGAGAAATTCGCGGCGGATGTGCTGGGTGGTCCCACGGCCATTCCGTTGACGCGCACCGGTGCGGGCGTGCCCGATCTGGTGTTCGACAACGGTGGTCGCTTGATCCTGATCGAGGCCAAGGGGCCGCAGGCTGATCTGGGCTTCCGCCGAACTGCCGATGGGCGCCGGACTGAACAGGGAACCCCGGAGTACCTTGAAAGTCTTGCTCGTGACATGATGCGGCCAAGAATGCCGCCTGACCGTCAACTCAACGCCCTGGGCGCCCGGCTGCTGGCAGCCGTGCGGGCCAATCCGCCCGCCGTCGATTACTACGTTGTGCGCCAGCCCCTTGGCAGGGATGGCAGGCCTGGCCCGATCGAAGCACAGAAGTTCGACCTTGTTTCAGGTCGGACCTCGACTCCCACAACGAGCCGTACGCCGTGATGTCATCAACACAAGCCGATCCCCGCAACCCGATGCTGTGGCAGCAGCCCGAGGTCATGCTGGCTGGGGTTGAGGACTTGCGTCGTATCGTGCTCGGTGCCGGATACCACGACGATGCGGCGGAATTGCTGACGGTGAGCGCCGAGCGCGCTGCACTGGCCTCTCTTGCGGGAGGCCGTTCCGACCTGCTGGCGGCCAGCGTGGCGGACGCTGCAGTCTGTGGCGCTGCCGGCGCCTTGTGCGCGACGTCCAGACAGGGATCGGTCAGCGTCCGCTTGTCTGATGGCGGCGCTCGCGACTTCGGTTTCTCTGATCGTGCCGGGATGAGCGCGCCACGTTGGGCGCTGGCCCTGGCAACCGCAAGTTGCGCCGCGCATGCGGATGCCTTGCAAGTGTTGCTGTCGCCACTCAGCGTTTCAGCATCCCAGGAATCGCCGCAGACGGCCGATGCGTTCTGGACGGGATATTGCATTGCGCTGGCTGCACTCTATCGGGATGATGCTGGCGCTGAGAGTCTGCTGGAAACAGCACTCGCGAATGTGGCGCCTGCGTCCCGGGAACATCTGCGGTTTGCAGACCCGTTGTTTGTTGAACAGGTGTGCGCGCCGGTCTTGAAATGTGCGTTGCAACTTGCCCGGCGAGATGCTGTTGCGATGAACGCCGCATGGTCCGAGGCGCTTGCTGCACGTTCGGAGTACTACGGAAATGGCGCTGGACAGGGGGAAAGACTGGGTCTTGTTGCTTTTGAGCTGGCGGGTTTGATGGCACTGGCTGGCCGCCGCAGCATCAGCGTGTCATGCCGATCAGCGCAAATTCCGGATGCACTCTTTCAGTCCGCGGCGGTTGATTGCTCGTTGGTGTATCACTTCCCGCCGATGCGTTTGCTGCACGACGCAGAGGCGCACTGGTTCCTTGATCTGCAGGGATTCTCGCGTGATGTGCGCGAGCATCAGGTGCTCGATCAAGACGGCGTGCTGGTGGCCAGCTATCGCGCCAATGGCGTTCCGGGATTGCCACAGAGTGAGGCACGCTTTGCACTGGGCGGCCAGGGTGGGGTGGGGACTGGGGAGTCTTCCAGGTGGCCGCTGGCGCTGGATGCCGGGCAACTGCTTTACTTGCATGATCTGCTGATGCGACTTGCCAGGTCCGGCGACAGTGATTCGTACGCGAATGTCGACGAACGCCATCGCTATCTCGACGAGGCAAGCGAAGTTCGCAACGCGCTTGCCTTGCGTCTTCCGCAGTCCGCTCGGGATTTCGATCCCACCACCTTGCACAGCAAGCTGGGCATGCAGATTCACGAGAAAGCACCTGAATGGTTCGGCATCAGCTACCTTGAGAGTGCCGCCATCGAATCGACAGCGCGGGATGTCGAAAAGGCGATCACGGCCCTACCGCCCGAAGCGCTGGCAATGGCAGGAATTGCTTTGTTGCGCGAGCAGCTCACACCCTTGCTGCACGCATTGGGGCAGGACCGCGACGGCAGCCTGACGGCACAACTGCGGCCGCGACCGGAGGACTATGCGCGCGCGTTCCTGCCGCAGTATGTCGAGGCGGCGCGCACCGCTTTTGAGGCCATCTGGGCTGAGCCGCCACGCATCAGTTCTGCATTGCCGGGCAGCGAATTGAAACTGAACATTGCGCCTGCAGGCATGCTGGCTGATGACAATGCCTTGTCCTGGAACTTTCCCGGTGGATACCGGAGCGTTGCGCCGCTGCTGGATCCGCATCGCGTGTGGGTGGCCTGGAAGCTGATCGCACCGGGCAAGAGCGCAGGCATGGCGTACGACGGACTGGTGTGGCTGGACGACCACTGGGCATGGTTTCCCAAGCCCTACCGCGTGCTGGCCGACCTGATCAAGTCCTCAGTGAGGTGAGTGGCCTTACAGCGAGGTGCGCAGCCGCCAGATCTCCGGAAACAGCACCACATCCAGCATCTTGCGCAAATAACTCACGCCGCCCGTGCCGCCGGTGCCGCGCTTGAAACCGATCACGCGTTCCACCGTGGTCACGTGGCGGAAGCGCCAGAGGCGGAAGGTGTCTTCGAGGTCGGTGAGTTCCTCGCCGAGCTGGTAGAGGTCCCAGTGTTCCTTGGGGTTGCGGTAGACCTGCAGCCAGGCTTGTTCGACTGCGTCGCTGGCCTCGTAGGGCTGGGTCCAGTCGCGCTCGGTGTGGCTCGTGGGCACGGTAATGCCGCGGCGTGCGAGCAGGCGCAGGGCTTCGTCGTACAGCGAAGGGGCTTCATACGCGGCCTGCACGACAGCCAGCCGCTCTGGGCTGTGTGCGTGCGGTTTCAGCATGGCGGCGTTCTTGTTGCCCATGGCGAATTCGATGCAGCGGTACTGGTGGCTCTGGAAGCCGCTGGACTGCGCGAGGTACGGCCGCAGCGCGCTGTACTCGGGTGGCGTCATGGTGGCGAGCACGTCCCAGGCGTGCACCAGCTGCTCCATGATTTTCGAAACACGCGCGAGCATCTTGAAGGCGGGCTGCAGTTCGTCGGCGGCGATGTGTGCGATGGCTGCGTGCAGCTCGTGCAGCATGAGCTTCATCCAGAGTTCGCTGGTCTGGTGCTGGACGATGAAGAGCATCTCGTCGTGCGCGGGCGAGAGCGGTTTCTGCGCGCTGAGGATGCTGTCGAGCTGCAGGTAGTCGCCATAGCTCATGTCGCGGCTGAAGTCGAGCTGGGCGCCTTCCTCGCGCACGATGTCTTCGGGCTTCTGCGGTTCGGAATGGGTGTGCGGGCACATGCTCAGGTCACCGCGTGTTTCCGGTTGAATTCGGCGCGTTTCCACTCGCCGCTCTCAAGCACCTGTTTGAGGTGTTCGACCGAGTGCCACACGTCTTCGAAGCCGATGTAGAGCGGTGTGAAACCGAAGCGCAGGATGTCCTTGTGCTTGCCAGAGTCGCCCGCGCGGTAGTCGCCCACCACGCCGCGTGCGATGAGTGCCTGCACGATCGCGTACGCGCCTTCGTCTTTCGTCAAACAGACTTGTGAACCGCGCTGCGCATGGTCCAGTGGTGTGGCGAGGCCAATGCCGTGGCCCTGGCAGCGTTCGTCCACCAACGAGATGAAGAGGTCGGTGAGTGCGAGCGATTTGGTACGCAGCGCGGCCATGCCACCGAGCGCTTCAGCGGCCAGCAGGGTGTCCACGCCGCAGTCGAGCGCGGCCAGGCTGATCATGGGCTGCGTGCCGCACTGGTAGCGCGTGATGCCGGGCGCAGGTTGATAGTCCGCAGTGAAGGCGAACGGCGTGGCGTGGCCCCACCAGCCAGCCAGGGGCTGCCAGAAGCGGTCGGTGTGGCGCGGGTTCACCCACACGAAGGCGGGTGCACCCGGGCCGCCGTTGAGGTACTTGTAGCCACAGCCCACGGCGTAGTCGGCGCCTGCGGCCGTGAGGTCCAACGGCACCGCGCCGGCGCTGTGCGCCAGGTCCCACAGCATGAGCGCGCCGGCTGCGTGGGCGGCGGTGGTCACGGCCGGCATGTCGTGCATGGCGCCGGTGCGGTAGTTCACGTGGGTGAGCATGAGCACGGCCACCTCGGGCGTGAGGGCCGCGGCAATCTCTTCAGGTTCGACCAGCACCAGTTCGAAGCCACGCTCCTTGCACAGCGCTTCGGCGATGTAGAGGTCGGTCGGGAAGTTGCTGCGCTCGCTCACGATGCGCTTGCGCTGCGGGTGGTCGGCGGTGCTGAGATTGAGTGCGGCCGAGAGCACCTTGAAGAGGTTGATGGAGGTGCTGTCGGTGGCCACCACGGTACCGGGCGCGGCGCCGATCAGGCGCGCGATCTTGTCGCCCACTTGGCCGGGCATGGCGAACCAGCCGTTCTTGTTCCAGCTCTGGATCAGGTCGGTTCCCCACTCGCGAGTGACCACGTCGGCCACGCGGGCGGGTGCGCTGCGCGGCATCACGCCGAGCGAATTGCCGTCGAGGTAGATGGTGCCTTCGGGCAACAGGAACAGGTCGCGCAGGGCGCGCAGCGGGTCTTGCGCGTCGAGTGCGCGGCAGTCTTGGAGGGTGGTGGTCATGGGAGTTCCCGGAGGATGGCGCGCACGGGGCTGGCGTCGGCGGTGGTGAGTTTCAGGGGCAGGGCGATGAGCTCGTAGTCGCCTTCGGGCACGTCGTCGAGCAGCAGGTTTTCCAGCACGCGCAGGCCACGCCGGCGGATGGTCTGGTGGCTGTCCAGCGTCTTGCTGTTGGCCGGGTCGATGCTCGCGCTGTCGATGCCGATCAGCAGCACGCCGAGGTCGGCGAGTTGTTCCACTGTCTCGGGCGCGAAGGCGGGCAGGTCGTTGTCGAAGGCGTCTTGTGGCTGGCGTTCATACACCCGCAGCAGCACGCGTTGGGGGAGGTCGGCGAGGGCATGCGCGATGTGCTCGGGCTTCACGAGCGGGCCACAGCCAATGGCGTGGATCACGCGGCAAGGGCCGAGAAACGCATCGAGTGACACCTCGCCGATGGCAGCGCCATGGGCGTCGTAGTGCAGCGGCGCGTCCGCATGCGCGCCCACGTGGGGCGAGAGCGTGATGGCGCTCACGTTGACCGGGCAGCCCGGGCCGATGCTGGCGACCCAGGTTTGTGTGTAGGCCGTGTCGCCCGGAAACACCGGGGCGCTGGCGTGCACGGGTGGGGAGATGTCCCAGAGTTTTTTCATGGAGCGGTGAAGGTAGCACCGTGAAAAAACCCGTGGTGTCGGTTAATCCCAACAAGCCTCAAAAATGCTTGAGACCTGAAGTAACTGAGGGTTCAGTCGGCGCCTTCGACCGGCGGCAGGCCGTGGCGCTGGCGGGCGCGGGTGCAGGCCTCGCTGCCTTCTTCGAACTCGCGGCAGGGCGAGGGGCGCCACTCGTA
>NZ_JALHLX010000037.1:0-3459 GCF_022844385.1 Hydrogenophaga sp.
CGAATCCAGAGCGCCCTGCCACCCCGACACCTGGACCCCGCCTTTGCCCTGCTGGTCGGGGACCAGATTTACGCCGATGCCACCGCCGGCTTGATGGATCCGCTGAGCCCCACCGAGCGCTATGTGGAGCGGTACGAAACCGCTTTCGGTCTGCAAGGCCTGGGGCCGTTTCTGGCCCACACACCAACCTACATGACCCCCGACGACCACGAATGGATCGACGCACACCCGAACGGAGCCCCCTTGTTGAAATGGTCCTGGGGAGACTGGACGACCGGCCAGAACTACCAGGTGAAGGCCCGCGAACTGCGCGATTGGGCGGGAGAGGCATTGACTTCGTTCGAGCGCTCCTTGAGCTGGCCTCTGTCCTACCCGAATCAAGCGGGGCGGGCGCAGGAGCATCCATTCGTGGCGACAGCACCAAAGCGTCCGGGCTGGACGACGCACCGCCAGGGCTGCGCGCAACTCTGGATCATCGACAGCCGCTCTTGGCGCAACCGTCGCCGGCCGGGTTCAGCCGACACGGAAGTCGTGGACCCCGACGATTTCAACGCCTTGCTCGCGGCGCTGTCGGCGTCGGCAGACAATGTGCTCCACGTCATCGTCACCGGCTCGGTCGTGCTGCCCGGGCTCTACCCCAATGCCGACCCCGCCAATCCGGGCGCGAGTGACACGTGGCAGTACGCACCCACGCAGCGCACCCGGCTGCTGCAAACCCTGGTGAGCGCCTGCCCGCGCCGCTTTCTCCTGGTCTCGGGCGACTACCACGTGAGCACGGCGGTGTCCTTGAAGCTGAACAGTCAAACAGTGGGTGCGTCCATCGTGGCGCCCCCCATTTACGCGCCACTGCCTTACGCCAATGCAGCGCCTGAGCACGTGTTCATGGATGAGGCTGTTCGACTGCCCGCCGGCGAACTGACACAACACGCTTGCGAAGGCTCGGCGACCCTGCGCGGCAACGGCATGGGCGATGTGCTGGTTGAGCGACGGGGCGACGGCTACACCATCACCTACACCGGAGCGCTCAAGGTGCTGGAAACCGGCGAGACCATCCACCGGAACTGCCAGATCACCCTTTGAGCGACCCGTCCAAAGGCGGCGCCACCATGTCCTGAATCCGGATGCCCAGGCGCGCCAGTTCAAACACGATCTGGGTGCGCGTGTTGACCTGCAGCAGCTCCATGAGGTGCGTCACGTGGGTCTTGACCGTGCCGTCCGAAATGCCGAGGTCGCGCGCGATCATCTTGTTGGTCTTGCCCTGCACCAGGCCGCGCAACACGTCACGCTGCCGTTCGGTGATGTGCACGCGGGCCTTGGACCACACGGTGGGGGCGGGTGCGTTCGTGCCGCCCGGGCCCGCACTCACCGCGCTGCCCGGCAACCAGACATTGCCGGAGGTGATGCAGTCCAGCGCCTGGGAGAGTTGCGCTGCGTCGGCGCTCTTGGGGATGAAGCCGAAGGCGCCCATCTCCACACAATCGCGCACCAGCTGGGGGTCCTCGTTGCCCGACACCACCACACACGGGATCTCCGGGCAAAGACCGCGAAAGTAGGACAAGGCTTCCAGCCGGTGGAAGCCCGGCATGCCGAGGTCCAGCACGATCACGTCAAAGGGAAGACCAGACCCGTCGAAGAACGCTCTGGCGGCCTGCGGGCTGTCGCACTGGACGGCCTGGGCCTCGGGTCGCAGGAGTTGGAGTTGCATCACCAACCCCATCCGGAACATGGTGTGGTCGTCGACCAGCAGGATGCGCATAAGGCCCCCTCAAACCACCGCCGGCGGAATGGCTAGCGGCGCTGAGCATTGTGCCGGATGGCGGTCAAGGTGCCACGGGTGGTGATCACGTCCACGTCGATCATCACCTCGATCAGGCTGCCGCCGGGCGCTGCCAGCGCACGCTGCAGCGCGGCTTCGAACCCGGCGGTGTGTGTGATGCGTTCGGCCGCGTAACCATAGGCACGGGCCAGCGCGCAGAAGTCCGGGTTGGCCAGGGCCGAGCCGCTCACGTTGGCCGGGTACTCGCGCTCCTGGTGCATGCGGATGGTGCCGAAGCTGCCGTTGTTGAGCAGCAGCACGATGCTCTTCGCGCCGTGCTGCACCGCGGTGGCCAGTTCCTGGCCATTCATGAGAAAGTCGCCGTCACCTGCGATGGTGAATGCCGTGCGCCCGGTGAGGATGGCCGCGCCGATACCGGCCGGCACGCCGTAACCCATGGCGCCGTTGGTGGGCGCGAGTTGTGTTTTGTGACCCTTGACCAGACCGCTGTAGCGGAAGAAGCGGTGCAGCCAGCTCGCGAAATTGCCGGCACCGTTGGTCAGCACCGCATCGGCTGGCAGGTGTTTCTGCAGGGTATGAATGATGGCCGGCATGTCGATGGTGCCGGGCAGCGTGATGCCGCCGTTGGCGGGATCGATATTGGCCAGGTAGTCGGCGTGGCAGGCCTCGGTCCAGCTCACCCAGGGCAGCGTGGGTGGCGCGGTGAGCACCTCCAGGCTGCGCGCCGCCGCGTTCATGGTCGCATTGATCGCCAGTGTGGGCTGGTACACGCGGCCCAGTTCCTCGGCGCTGGCGTGGATGTGCACCAGCTTCTGTTTGGGCACCGGCGCTTCGATCAGCGTGTAGCCGCCGGTGGTGGACTCGCCCAGTCGCGGGCCGATGGCGATCAGCAGGTCACTCTCGCGCACACGCCTGGCCAGTGCGGGATTGATGCCCAGACCCACATCGCCCGCGTAGAGCGCGTGGTGGTTGTCAAAGGTGTCCTGAAAACGAAAGGCGTTGGTCACCGGCAGTTGCCAGTTTTCGGCGAAGCGCTGCAGCGCGGCGGCGGACTGCGGCGTCCAGCCGCCACCACCGGCGATCACCAGCGGGCGCTCGCTGGCCAGCAGCAGGGTGCGCAGTTCACGCAGCGCGCCCGGGTCGCTCCAGGCCTGCACGGCATCCACGCGCGGCAAAGGCTCGGCGTCCACGGTCTGCGTGAGCATGTCTTCGGGCAGCACCAGCACCACCGGGCCGGGCCGGCCGTTCATGGCGGTGGCGAAGGCTCGCGCCACGTACTCAGGGATGCGGCGCGCATCGTCGATGCGTTCCACGCGTTTGGCCATGCCCTTGGTGGAGGGGCCGAAGAACGACAGGTAGTCGACTTCCTGAAAAGCCTCGCGGTCGCGCGCGTCGCTCGCCACGTCGCCGATGAACAGCACCATGGGCGTGCTGTCCTGAAACGCGGTGTGCAGGCCGATCGACGCGTTGGTGGCGCCAGGCCCGCGCGTCACGAAGCACACGCCCGGTCGCCCGGTGAGCTTGCCCTGGGCTTCGGCCATGAAGGCCGCGCCACCTTCCTGACGGTTGGTGACAAAGCGGATGCGGTCGGCGTGGGCGTGAAAGCCGTCCAACACGGCGAGGTAACTTTCACCCGGAACACCGAAGGCGTGGGTCACGCCCTGCTGGATCAGGCATTGCAC
>NZ_JALHLX010000037.1:3559-28153 GCF_022844385.1 Hydrogenophaga sp.
CGGTTGGTGACAAAGCGGATGCGGTCGGCGTGGGCGTGAAAGCCGTCCAACACGGCGAGGTAACTTTCACCCGGAACACCGAAGGCGTGGGTCACGCCCTGCTGGATCAGGCATTGCACAAGAAGGTGACCGGCGATCTGGGACATTCGATTGACTTTATTAACTGATTGGTGAATTATTCGACCATGAGCAGCACTCCCACCCCCATCGCCGAAGAGCGTCTG
Organism: Hydrogenophaga sp.; assembly: GCF_022844385.1. Classification (GTDB taxonomy): domain Bacteria; phylum Pseudomonadota; class Gammaproteobacteria; order Burkholderiales; family Burkholderiaceae_C; genus Hydrogenophaga. The sequence goes on from NZ_JALHLX010000037.1 coordinate 3,784, forward strand.
CGCGACGCCGATCGTTCGCAGAATACCATCCTGAATGCGGCCCGCGACGAGTTCGCGGAGCACGGTCTGGGTGGCGCGCGCGTGGACCGCATCGCCGAGCGCGCAGGGCTGAACAAGCGCCTGATCTACTACTACTTCGAGGACAAGGAGAAGCTGTTCCAGGCGGTACTGGAGCAGGCCTACCGGCACATCCGGGAAGAGGAAAAGAAACTCAACCTGGAGCACCTCAAGCCCGAAACCGCGCTGCGCCGGCTGGTGGAGTTCACCTGGAACTACTACCTGGAACACCCCGAGTTCCTCACCCTGCTCAACAGCGCCAACCTGCACCGTGCGCGCCACCTGGCGCAGTCGCAGCGGGCGCGCCAGCTCAACTCGCCACTGATCGCCACGCTGGGCGACATTCTTGAGCGCGGGCGCGCCGAGGGCACCTTCCGCGGTGGCATCGATCCGCTGCAGCTCTACGTGTCGATCGCCGGTCTGTCGTACTTCTACCTGTCGAACAACCACACACTCTCGGCGATCTTCGGGCGTGACCTCATGACGCCCAAGGCGCACAGCGAAAGGCTCTCCCACATGTGCGAGGTGATCCTAGGGTATGTCCTGATGAATTGAGCGACGGAGCGCCTTGACGCCCTGGGGAGCAGTTTCTACTATTAACTGCTCGGTGAATTAATCCAGGAGACAAACCATGAAAATCGCCTTCGTCCGCCCCCTGCTTGCTGCTTCCCTGCTGGCCATGGTCTCGGCCAGTGCCCTGGCCCAATGGAAGCCCGACCGCCCGATCACGCTGATCGTGCCGTGGGCACCGGGCGGCTCGACCGACCAGGTCTCGCGTGTCACTGCGGCCGAGCTGGAGAAGCACCTGGGCCAGAAAATCGTGATCATGAACCAGCCCGGCGCCTCGGGCTCGGTGGGCACCAAGAACGCCATGGCCGCCCCGGCCGACGGATACACCTGGACCGCCGGCGGCGCCAAGGACCTCGGCACCTACAAGGTGCTGGGCATGCTCGACACCTCGGCCAGCGACTGGAACCTCTACCTCAACGTGGCCCACATCGCGGTGGTCGGTGTCAATGCCGACACGCCCTTCAAGACCATGCCCGAGTTGCTCGCGGCCATGAAAGCCAATCCGAATTCGATCTCGGTGGCCACGGCCGGCGTCAACTCCAGCGGCCACTCCGCCATCGAGTCGATCGCACGCGTGGCCGGCGTGACCTACAAGCACGTCACCTACGACGGCGGTGCACCCGCCGCCGTGGCGGCCGCTTCGGGTGAGACGCAGGTCACCACCCAGCTCGCGGCCGAGCAGACCGACATGATCCGCGCCAAGAGGATCCGCCCGCTGGCGGTGGTGGGCGACAAGTCGATCGAGATCGAGGGCTACGGCACCATCCCGCCGCTGTCGCAGTTCATCCCGGGCTACAAGGACCCGATCAATTACTTCGGCATCTTCGTGCCCAAGGGAGCGCCACCCGAAGTGAAGCAGACGCTGGACCGCATCTGGGCCACCGAGATGGTCAAGAGCGAGGCGCTGAAGAAGTACGCCCAGTCGCGTGGCGCCATGTTCGCTCCGATGGCGGGTGAAGAGGCGCAGAAGGCGGTGTTCCCGGCCATCCAGTCCTATGCCTGGACGCAACAGGCCGCCGGCAAGGCCAAGGTGTCGCCCGACACCGTGGGCATTCCCAAGCCCTGACCCCGACGCACGGACTTCACCATGACCGAGGGCGGAACATCCGCCCGCGCCGACCTCTGGGGCGGCGCGGGTTGGGCAGGCTTTGGCCTGTTGATCGTGGCGGCATCGCTGCGCATGGAGCGCTTCGAGTCCATGGGCGCGCAGCTCTACACCATGCCGGGTTTTGTGCCGGGCATGTTGGGCGGCGTGCTCCTGCTGCTCGGCGTGGTGCTCATGCTGCGGGGCTGGCGTCGCAGTCGCCAGGGCACCCACACGCAAGCGGGTGAATCACTGATCAACCGCCGCATCGGCATCACGCTGGTGCTTTCGCTGCTGTACGCCGGCCTGCTGATCGGGCGTGCACCGTTCTGGTTGGTCACCGGCCTGTTCGTCGCCGCTTTCGTCGCGACTTTCGCCCCCGAAGACCAGGCGCCGAGCCGCCGTCTCGTGGTGGCGCTCGCCACCGGCGTGATCTCCTCGGCGGTGGTCACCTACGTGTTCCAGCACATCTTCCTCGTCCGTCTCCCCTGAGACCACCCGGCCGCACCCATGTTTGACGGACTCCTGCTTTTCGGCCAGTCGATCGTTCGCTTCGGCACGCCTGAGACCATCGCCTACGCCCTGCTGGCGTCGCTGGTCGGCGTGGTCATGGGCGCCCTGCCCGGCCTCACCGCCACCATGGCGCTGGCCCTCATGACCACGCTCACGCTCAAGCTGCCGCCCAGCCAGGCGCTGCTGATCCTGATCTGCACCTATGTGGGGTCCATCTACGGTGGCTCGCGCTCGGCCATCCTGCTCAACATCCCGGGCACCCCGGCCTCCGCTGCGGCCTGTCTTGACGGCTATGCGCTGGCGCGCCAGGGCATGGCGGGCCGCGCCATGGGCATCGCCACCACCGGCTCGGTCATGGGCACCTTGATCGGCATGTTTTTTCTGGCAGCGTTCACGCCCATCCTCGGTGGCCTCGCCTTGAAGTTCGGTGCCTACGAGTTTTTCTGGCTCGCGCTGTTCGGCGTGATCATCGCCGGCACACTCACCGGCGACGACCCGCTCAAGGGCTGGATCGCGGGCATCGCGGGCCTCTTTGTGGCCACCATCGGGCAAGAGCCGCAATACGGCTTCGAGCGCTTCGCCTGGGGCGTGCGCGACCTGGCCGGCGGCATCCAGCTGGTGCCCGCGCTGGTGGGGGCCTTCGGTTTCGCCGAGCTGCTCACCGCCATGCGGCGGCGCCAGTTGCCGGTGAAGATCAGCGCGTTCGACACCGTCATTCCGAAGCTGCGCGACGTGACCCAGTACTGGCGCACCATCCTGCGCTCGGGCCTCATCGGCACCGGCGTGGGCATCGTGCCGGGCGTGGGTGAAGACGTGGCAGCCTGGTCGTCCTACGCGGCCGCCAAGCGCGCGAGCAAGGAGAAAGAGAAGTACGGCAAGGGCTCGGTCGAAGGCCTGATGGCCGCCGAGACCGGTGACAACGCCTGTGTGCCCGGCGCCATGATTCCCGTGCTCACGCTGGCCATTCCGGGCTCGGCACCGGCTGCCGTGCTGATGGCCGCCATGATCATCCACGGCGTCAAGCCCGGGCCGCTGATCATGGTGGAGAACCCGCAGTTCGTGTACGACGTGGTGGCCATGATGCTGTTCGCCACCATCGGCATCCTGATCTACGGCCTGCTGCTCACCAAGGCGCTGGTGCAGGTGCTTCGTGTGCCGCAGCACCTGATCGTGCCCATCATCTTCGTGCTGTGCGCGGTCGGCAGCTTCGCCATCGCCGGGCGGCTGTTCGATGTGTACGTGATGCTCGCGTTTGGCCTCATCGGGTTCTTTCTGCGCCACTTCGGCTACCCCATGGCGCCGCTGGTGCTGGGCATCGTGCTCGGTGACCTGATGGAAAAAAACCTGCGCCGCGCGCTCATCCTGTCCGACGGCGATCTCTCGCCCTTCTTCACGCGTCCGATCGCCGGCACCGTGGCCGCCATGATCTTCGCCACCATCGCCTGGAAGCTATGGAGCCTGTACCGACGGCCCGTCAAGCGCGAGGTCGGGGCATGAAGCTCGCGCTGTGCAACGAAGTGCTGCGGCCCATGGGCTGGGCGGCGCAGTGCGAGGCCGCTGCGCGCATGGGCTATGACGCACTGGAGGTTGCACCTTTCACACTGGCCGACGACCCGTTCACGCTCGACGCGCCGCGTGCGCGCGCGCTGCTGGCCACCACTCGCGACCACGGCCTCTCGATTTCCAGCCTGCACTGGCTGCTGGTCCAACCCGAAGGCCTGTCGCTGGTGACCGCCGATGCGGCGCTGCGCGCGCGCACGCTGGACCTGCTGCGCCACCTGATCGACTTTGCAGCGGCCTGCGGCGCACAGGTGCTGGTGCACGGATCGCCGAAACAGCGCTCCCCCGCACCCGGCCAGAGCGTGGAAGACGCCACCGCACGGCTGGAGGCCGCCTTGGCGGAGCTCGCGCCCCACGCGGCAGCAGCGGGTGTCATCTATTGCATCGAACCCCTCGGCCCATTCGAGACGCCGGTGATCAACACGGTGGCCGAAGCCGCCGCCCTGGTCGACCGCATCGGCTCACCCGCCGTTCGCACCATGTTCGACGTGAGCGCCGCCTCGCACAGCGAGCGCGAACCGGTGCACGCGGTACTGCGCAGCTTTCTGGCCAGCGGCCACGTCGCCCACGTGCAGCTGAACGACAAGAACCGCCGCGGCCCGGGCCAGGGTGTGACCGACCAGCGCCCGGTGCTGCAGGTGTTGAAAGACATGCACTACAGCGGCTGGGTGGCGGTCGAACCGTTTGAGTACGTGCCCGACGGACCGGGCTGCGCCGAATTTTCAGCGCGCCACGTGCGCGGCCATTGGAGAACCCTGACATGAGCAACGCCCGGCCGTTCCGAACGCGCTCAGCCCCGCAGTGCGCAGCGCGGAGGGCCATCCTGTGAGCGGCGTCGACCTGCGCATCCGCGAGGTGCACCTCTTTCAACGCCACGTCACGCTGCGCCTGCCGTTCCGATTCGGCGCGGCCACCGTCACGCAGTGCCCGCAGGCCTTTGTGCAGGTGCACGCCGAGGTGGATGGCCGCAGCTTTGAGGGTGCGAGCGCCGAACTCATGGTGCCCAAGTGGTTCGACAAGTCGCCCGCCCTCACGCACGAGCAAAACTTCGAGCAGTTGCGCGAGTCGCTGCGCAACGCGCGCGATGGCCTGCTGGCCAGCGGCACTGCCATGAGTTCCTTTGCCTATTCACAAACCGCGGGTGAAGCGGCCGTGGCCGTGTCGGTCTCGCGCGGCCTGCCCCGCCTGGCCGCCCAATTCGGCCCGGCCCTGCTCGACAAGGCCGTGGCCGACGCCGCCCTGCGCGCCGCCGGCCAGTCGTGGGTGGACGGCCTGCGCGCCGGTGTGCTCGGGGACCCCTGGAGCGGGCAACTGAAACTGGTGCGCCCGACCCAGGTGGTGCTGCGCCACACCGTCGGCCTGGCCGACCGCCTCACCGACAGCGACCCGGGCACCGACCCACAGGACGGCTTGCCCGCCACACTGCAGGCTGCGATCGAGCGCCATGGCCTGCACCACTTCAAGCTCAAACTCTGCGGCCAGATCGACGCCGACCTGGAACGGCTGATACGCATCGCCGAGGTGTTGCAGCGCGTGGGCAGCGACTGGCGCGTGACGCTCGACGGCAATGAAACCTTCAGCGACGCGGCCAGCCTCGGACGCTTCTGGCAGACGCTGCACAACACGCCGGCCCTGGCCGCTCTGCTGCAGCGCACCTTGCTGCTGGAGCAACCCCTGGCGCGCGCCGTGGCCTTGCAAGAGTCCATCGCAACGCTCGGCATCGGCGTGCCGGTGATCCTGGACGAATCGGACGATCACGCCAGCGCACTCGAAGAAGGCCTGGCGCTGGGCTACCGCGGCATTTCCAGCAAGGCCTGCAAGGGCATCTACCGCTCACTGGCCAACGCGCACCGCATTGCCCAAGACCCGCGCCTGTTGCTTTCGGGCGAAGACCTGACCTGCCAGGCAGGTCTCGCGGTGCAGCAAGACACCTTGCTTGCCGCCAGCCTGGGCGTGCAACACATCGAGCGCAACGGCCACCACTACGTCGACGGCTTCGGCAGCGCGCCGGCCGACGAAGCGATGGCCTTTGTCGAGGCCCACCCCAGCCTGTACGACAACGCCTCGGGACGCCCGCACCTCACCGTGCGCAACGGTCGGCTAGACCTCCTTTCCCTGCACGTCACGGGCTTCGCATCGGCGGCCATGCCGCAATGGCGCAGCCTGCAACCCATCCACTGAACCCGCCTTCACGGAGAACCCACACATGGCAACACACCGACTCGGTCTCATCATGCACGGCGTCACCGGGCGCATGGGCATGAACCAGCACCTGATCCGCTCCATCTGCGCCATCCGCGCACAAGGCGGCGTCACGCTGTCCAACGGCGACAAGGTCATGCCCGACCCGATCCTGATCGGCCGCAATGCCGAGAAGATGGAAGCGCTGGCCAAGGCGAACAACATCGCGCGCTGGGGCACCGACCTCGACGCCGCGCTCGCGAACCCCGACGACACCGTGTTCTTCGACGCCGGCACCACGCAGATGCGCCCCACACTGCTCGCCAAAGCCATCCGCGCCGGCAAACACGTGTACTGCGAGAAGCCGATCGCCACCAACCTCAACGAGGCGGTGGAGATCGCGCGCCTGGCGGAAAAGTCGGGCCTCAAGCACGGTGCCGTGCAGGACAAGCTGTTTTTGCCCGGCCTGCGCAAGCTCGACATGCTGCGCCGCGCCGGCTTCTTCGGCCGCATGCTCAGTGTGCGCCTGGAGTTCGGCTACTGGGTGTTCGAGGGTGACCTCCAGCCTATCCAGCGCCCGAGCTGGAACTACCGCGCTGAAGACGGCGGCGGCATGATCCTGGACATGATGTGCCACTGGCGCTACGTGCTGGACAACCTGTTCGGCGAAGTCCAGTCGGTGTCCTGCATCGGCACCACGCACATCCCCACGCGCTGGGACGAAGCCGGCAAGCCCTACGCCTGCACGGCCGACGACGCGGCCTATGCCACGGCCGAGCTCATCGGCCACGGCGGCGAACCGGTGATCGCGCAGCTCAACATGAGCTGGGCCACGCGCGTGAACCGCGAAGACCTGGTGACCTTCCATGTCGACGGCACGCACGGTTCTGCTGTGGCCACGCTGACTGGCTGCAAGGCACAGAACCGCGTGAACACGCCGCGCCCGGTGTGGAACCCGGACCAGAAACAGATGATGAATTTCATCGACCAGTGGCAGGAGGTGCCGGACACGCAGGTGTACGACAACGGCTTCAAGATCCAGTGGGAACACTTCATCCGCCACGTGGTGGAGAACGAGCCCTACAAATGGACGCTGCCCGAAGGCGCCAAGGGTGTGCAGCTGGTGGAGCTGGCGCTGCAGAGCTGGAAAGAACGCCGGTGGGTCGACGTGCAACCACTGAAGGTGTGACGCCATGGCCCTCTCAATCAAACTCCCCAACGCATCGGGCGTCGTCGAGGCCTACACGCTGCGCGGCACCACGCCCGTGAAGCCAGCGAAGGGTGTCGCGTTCAACCGCATCGCCTACTCCGCCGCCCATGTGGTGGCCGACCCGCTCGCCGCGATCGACCCCTGGCTGCAATGCGCCATCGACTGGGACGAAACCATTGCCTACCGCCAGCGGCTCTGGTCGCTCGGTCTGGGCGTGGCCGAAGCCATGGACACGGCCCAGCGCGGCATGGGCCTGGACTGGCCGACCTCGCTGGAGCTGATCGGCCGCTCGCTGGATGCTGCACGTGACTTCGGCCCCGGCGCGTTGGTGGCCTCGGGCTGCGGCACCGACCACCTGGTGCTGGAGAACGTGAAGACGGTCGATGAAGTGATTGCGGGCTACGAAGAGCAGATGGCCGCGATCGAGAAGCTCGGCGGCAAACTGATCGTGATGGCCAGCCGCGCGCTGGCCCGCGTGGCCAAAGGCCCGGCCGACTACGAGCGCGTGTACGACCGCGTCCTGAGCCAGGCGAAGCAGCCGGTGGTGCTGCACTGGCTGGGCGACATGTTCGACCCCGCACTCAAAGGCTACTGGGGCAACAACGACCCGGACAAAGCCATGGACACCGCGCTCGCCGTGATCGCGGCGCACCCGGACAAGGTCGATGGCATCAAGATCTCCTTGCTCGACAAGGACAAGGAAATCGCCATGCGCCGCCGCCTGCCAACCGTGGGCGGCCTCGACGGCCGGGGCGTGCGCATGTACACCGGCGACGACTTCAACTACGCAGAGCTGATCGCGGGTGACGGCTTTGGCAGCGAAATCAGGCACGGGCAGAGCGATGCACTGCTGGGGATCTTCGACGCCATCGCACCCGCAGCCAGCGCTGCACTGGGTGAACTGGCACAGGGCAACGTGCAGAAGTTCCACGACATCCTGAGCCCCACCGTGCCGCTGTCGCGCCACATCTTTGCCGCGCCCACGCGCTTCTACAAGACCGGTGTGGTCTTCATGGCCTGGCTCAACGGCCACCAGACGCACTTCACCATGGTCGGTGGCCAGCAGAGCACGCGTTCGCTGCCGCACTTCGCCGAGCTGTTCCGCCTGGCCGACGCGGCCAACCTGCTGGAGCAGCCCGAACTGGCCGTGCGGCGCATGAAGACGCTGGCGGCCCTGCACGGAGTCGAGTGATGCGCGATTTTTCCCAAGACCACCGCTGGCTCTCCATCAACACCGCCACGGTGCGCAAGAGCCGGGGGCAAGACCTGCCGCTGACCGACATCCTCGACGCCTGCGCGCGCCATGGCATTCAAGCCGTCTCGCCCTGGCGCGACCAGGTCGCCGCCGTCGGGCTGAAGACCATCTCAGCCCAGGTGAAATCGCTGGGCCTCAAGCTCTCGGGCTATTGCCGCGGCGGCATGTTCCCTGCCGTGGATGCAGCCGGCCTGCAGGCCGCACGCGACGACAACCGCCGCGCGGTGGACGAAGCCTGCGAACTCGGCGCGCCCTGCCTGGTGCTGGTGGTCGGCGGGCTGCCCGGCGCGCTGGCGGGCAAGGCCCTGCACAAGGACATCGCCCACGCGCGCGAGCAGGTGAGCAACGGCATCGCCGAGCTGCTTGAGTACGCGAAGGCCAACGCCATGCCGCTGGCCATTGAACCCCTGCACCCGATGTTCGCGGCGGACCGCGCCTGCATCAACACGATGGAGCAGGCGCTCGACGTGTGCGACGCGCTCGACCCGGGTCAGACCGGTGCGTTGGGCGTGGCGGTGGACGTGTACCACGTGTGGTGGGACCCGAAGCTGCAGGCACAGATCAAACGTGCGGACAAGTCGCGCCTGCTCGCCTTTCACGTGTGCGACTGGCTCACGCCCACCACAGACCTGCTCAACGACCGCGGCATGATGGGCGACGGCGTGATCGACATCCCGCGCATCCGCGGCTGGGTGGAAGCGCAGGGCTTTGCGGGCTTCAGCGAGGTGGAGATCTTTTCCACCGGGAACTGGTGGCAGCGCGATCACGACGAGGTGCTGACCACCTGCATCGAGCGGCATCGCAGCGCGGTTTGAAGCGCCGCTCGAGTCTGCCGAGGGCGGGCCCTAGGTGTGAAGCACATCGCGAAGCGACGGATCCAGGTCGAACTGAACCTTCACGTAAGAACAGACGGGAATCACTTTGGTGTCGGTCTCGCGGGCCCAGGCCACCATGGCGTCCTGCAGCTGGCGTGCAACGCCATGTCCCCTGAGGCTCGGGTCCACGTAGGTGTGATCGACCACGACCACCGACGGATGGGTGCGGTGGTAAGTCATTTCGGCGATGCGCTGGCCATTTCGCTGGATGTGGAAAGCGCCGCGGGAGGCGTTTTCCGAGTGTTCGATCGAATGTTCCATGGCTTCTCCAGAGATGTGGCAGGTCCTCAAGCAGTGCGCCGGCCCACACCCAGTGCCGCCACCACCGACAGGCCCAGAAACACAGCACTGCCCACCAGCGTGGCGGAAAACCAGCCCCGGTCCATGAACAGGCCGAACATCAGCGGCGCGGCTGCAAAACCCACGTCCAGCCCGGAATACACCGTGCCATAGACCCGGCCGGTTGCGCCCTTGGGCGTGGCGCGCTTGATCATCATGTCGCGGCTGGGGCCGCCCACGCCCACCGCAAAACCAGTGGCGGCCAGCGCCACCAGGGTTCCGGTGGCGCCCAGCCAGCCGGTGGCGCACACCAACAGCAGAACGGTACCCAGCGCCATGGCCCAGGCCACCACGTGATCGCTGGAGAGGCGGTGCTGGTGGCTGTAGGCCGCCACAAAGCCGCCCACCAACATGCCGAAGGCGGCGCACAACATGTAGGCGCTGATGGTCAGGGTGGCGACCTCAACGCTGGTGCCGTGCATGGCCTTGAGGATGGACGGTGCGAAGCTCTGCACCACCGCCAGCGACATGGTGGAGAGCAGGAAAAACGCAAAGCACCACCACACCACGGGGAGCTTCAAAAACCCCAGGTCACCGCCGCGCGGCTCGCCCGCCGCACGCACCACCACCTCGGTGCGCAGCTTGTCGCGCTGCCAGAACATCAAGCCCAGGACCACGAGGTACAGCACCGCAGCAACCTGGTAGGCGACGCGCCAGTCGGCCCAGGCCGAAACGCCGATGAGCAGTGCGGGCGCCAGTGCCCAGCCCAGGTTGCCGGTGAGGCCGTGGGCGCTGAAGGCGTGGCCGAGGCGGGGCAGCGAGACGCGCTGGTTGAGGATGGTGAAGTCGCACGGATGCAAGGGCGCGTTGCCGGCGCCGGCCAGCACAGCCACCAGCATGAGGCCTGCGTAGCTGTTGGCATGCGAAGCGGCCACAGCCGCCAGGAAAAACATGCCGACGGCGGCGAACAGCACCGGGCGCGCACCCACGCGGTCCACCAGAAAGCCGGCCAGCGCCTGCCCCACACCGGAGATCACGAAAAACACCGACATGAGCAGGCCGACGTCGGCGAACGACAGGCCGAACTCGCGGATGAACACCGGAAACAGCGGCGCGAGCAGCAATTGGGAAAAGTGCGACGTGCCGTGAACGAGTCCGACCAGTCCAATGACGGCGGCGTCCTGCTTGAGCGGAATCGGGTTGGCGGGCGCGGGTGCGCCCAGGACGGCGGTGTTCATGCCGGTGATCGTAATGGGCACAGGAGATGCAAAATGGCGATGGAAAGACAAGCATCGTCGAATTTCAGCCAAAACCCCTGCACCATGCCACCGGCCAGAACTCCCCGACCCAGGCGCTCGCTGCCCACCGGCGACACCGACCCGTACCGCCCCACACCCGATCGGCCGGTTCGCTGCCGCGCGCGGCATCTGGATGGTGACAACCAGTTCGAACCGCACCACCACGCGTGGGGACAGCTCGCATATTGCGCCAGCGGCCTGATGCAGGTGACGGTGCTGCAGGCACCCGAGACCACCACCATCGTGCCGCCCTCGCGCGCCGTGTGGATTCCGCCCGGCGCGCGCCACGCGGTCACCATCGTCGAGGCGGCCCAGCTGCTCACGCTCTACATCGACGCCAGCGCCGTGCCGGCGCACTGGACCCACTCGCGCGTGATGGTGGTCTCGCCCTTGCTGCGCGAACTGGTGCATGCGCTGGACCGGCCGCAGCCGCCCGCAGCCGACGCAGAGCGCGCGCTGCTGACCTTGCTGTTTCACGAGATGGAGCATGCCGACACCCAGCCGCTGGGCGTGCCCATGCCGAGTGCCACCAGCGGCGACCGTCGCCTGCGCAATCTGTGCGAGGCGGTGGTGCAGGCGCCGGCGCAACACGCCACGCTGGCGGCCTGGTCGGTGCAGGCAGGGGCCAGCGAGCGCACGCTGGCGCGCCTGTTTCGCGAAGAACTGGGCACGAGCTTTCAGCGCTGGCGCCAGCAGGTGGTGCTGGCGCACGCCATGCCCATGCTGGCGCGGGGTGTGTCGGTGGGGCGGGTGGCGCAGGCCAGCGGCTATGCGAGTGAGAGTGCCTTCTCGGCCATGTTCAAGTCGGCCATGGGTTTGCCGCCGACCCGGCTGCTGGCCCGCAGGCGTACCCGGCCTCAGGCCGCCACAGCCTCGTCGACCCGGGCCTGATCGGCCGCAATGGCCTCGATGGCCTTGCGCACCACGCTCTGGCCATCCACCGGCCGCAGCAGGCGGTTGGCGATGAGCCGTTCGCAACTGCGCTTGGTCATGGAATGTGGACGGCCTCCGCGGCTCACGAACATGAACAGCGTGCCGCGGGTGCTGGCCCAGATCAGTTGGGCACGCAGCCATTCGCGGTGCGAGTACAGGTCGACCCAGTCGCCTTCGCGCAGTCCCGCCAGAAGAGTGATGGCGTCGAACGGAATGTCTTCTTCGCTCTCCGCTTCGTTGAAGCTTGACACCACCGCCTGATCGGCACCGCTGGCGGCGCGGCCTTCGGTGAGTTCGGAGAAATCGGTGGGCAAGGTGTCCTCGAATCCCGCCGCTTCCAGCTCCACGCGCCCGAGCCAGGGTTGGGCCGCCTTGCGCGGTTTGCGTTGTTCGGGCGTGGCTGGCAAGGTCTCGTCCAGCTCCATCGACATGGAAGAAGTGTCCAGCGGCACCGGGTTCGAAGCGCTGGCGTCGGCCCGTGCGCGGGCGCGTCGCAGGCCCAGCACCGGCTGGTGCAGGCGCATGAGGGCGTCGAAGAAGGGTTTGGTCTCGTCAGGCGTCTTGCCGAGCGAGGCCAGGCCGGCATGCAGCGTTTTGAGCATGCCGGGCACCATCTCCAGCAACTGCGAGGGCAGCCGCAGCGTGACTTCTTTTTTGGTGCTCCAGAGCAGGTTGGACACCACTTTGCGGTAGCCACCCGGATCGGTCTCGCCGCGCGGGGCATTGAGCTGGGCCGAAGCGATGGCGAGCGCCCACGGGCCATAGAGGAAATCGAGGATGAAGCCGGGCGCGTGGTCCACGTCGGGGCGCTGGCTCAGGTCCCAGGCCACCTGGTCGGCCAGCGTCTGGCGGGCTTCGGCGTGCCGGATCGCCTGCAGGTTGCTGCCTTTGGCGGCCTCGTCGTCGCGGTCCTGGGTTTCCCACTCCTGAAGCAGCTCGTCCAGCGCAATGGCAAAGGCCTGTGGGTCTTCGGTTTCCAGTTCGTTGAGCGCGTTGAACGCTTGCTGCACCGGCCCGAAGAACTCGGCGAACTCGGTGGCGAATTCGTCGTTGTACCGGAAGCTGCGCTGTGCCACGCACTCCACCAGGCGGCGCGCCGGGTGCGCGTCTTCGCTGAAGAAGCGCGGGTTGGCCATGGCCAGGCGCAACAGCGAGGGCTCCAGCGCCACCACGGCTTCCCGCACGGGCGCCAGCAGCAGTGGGTCTTGCGCGACCTGGTTGACCAGCTTGCGCACCACGTCCAGGCCCATGGCCTGCGCCACGCGTTCGGCCTTCTGCTTGAGCTGCATGAGCACGCGCGCGCGCTCGTGGGCGGCTGCAAAGTCGCCCCAGGTCTTCTGGCTGAGCTGGGTGCCGATGTCCACCGCGCGCGCAGGGCGGTCCACCACCGGCAGCGCCTTGTACTGCTGGCTGCGCTGCACCACCATCGACTCGTCGAGCGTGGGGATGGCTGCAAAGGCCTCGATGGCGGCAAGCTCTTCGCTCACCTGTTCGTAGTACTCGGGCGCGAGCGACTGCTCGTAGCGCTGGCCGCCCTTCTCCAGGAAGTTGTGCAGGTACTGGTTGTCCACCGGCGTCTGCAGGCGGGCGAGTTGCGGCATGTCGGGCACGAAGTCACCAAAGTGCGCTTCACCCGTGCTGTCGCCGCGGTATTCCAGCGGCGCCTGCCCCGAAGGGTTCCATTCGGTGGCCGCCGGACCGGCTCCGCGCGCGGACCGTGCCGCGCTGGCGGCCGAGCGAGCCGCCGCGCCGGGCGCTTCGGCCAGCAGGCGCACGCGATAGCCGGCTTCCTGCACGTTGGCACGCTGCAGCACCAGCGTCAGGCGGGCATAGAGACCCTTGAGTTCATGGCCGATGGCCTTGCCGCAGTGGCGCAGCCACAGGGCGCGCAGCTGGGAGTCGGACTCGTCCAGCGCCATCATCTCGCGCAAGGCGCGCACGAACACGGCAGGACGCAGCGGGTTCATGTCGGCCTGCACCGTGGCCAGGCCTTGCAGCGAGCTCATGAGCGCGTCCAGCACCTTGAGTTCCTGCTCCAGCGGGGGCAGCAGGGTTTGCAGCAGGCGGGCCGATTCGATCGACTCGGTGACGGTGTCGTCCTCCACCAGCGAGAGGTAGGCCGATTCACTCAAGAGCGAGGTGCGCGACGAGGTGGGTGCATCGGTGGGCACGGCGAAGGCCTCGCGCAGGCGCTGCGGGTAGTCGGCCACCCAGCCTTCCTTTTCCTGGCGCATGCGCCACCAGGCGGTGGCCAGGCGGTCGCGTTGGGCGACCTCCATGCACTGCTTTTCGGCCTCTTGCAGGCCGACCACGGCCGCGTCAATGCACCGCCCCAGCATGGCGGGGGCGTCTTCAAGGGCCTCGGCGAGGCACTGCTGCAACAATCTGGGGGGTACCGTCATCGCCTGGTCGCGGGAGTCTGCCGCTGGGTCGGGGTGTGAGACAAGTCACGGTTATACCTGTGCTGCCGATCGGTGGTGTGCCAGGGCTGAGATAAGGCCCTTATCGGTCCCTGAACGGTCGGCGGGCGTGTCTCGTTCCGGCACAGCGGACTCAGACCACCGCGAGCAGCGAAGCCACGACGGCACAGGCCAGCACCACCCACAACGGCGACACCCGCCACCGCACGAGCGCCACCAGGGCGACCGCGGCCAGCGCCAGATCGGCCACGGACAGGATGGCGGCGGGCCAGACCGGGTCGATGAAAGCCGCCACCAAGAGCCCCACCACACCGGCGTTCACACCGGTGAGCACTGCGCGCACGCCGACGCGCTGGCGCAGGAGATCCCAGAACGGCAACACACCCACCACCACCAGCAAAGCCGGCATGAACACCGCCACCAGCATGAGCAAGCCGCCCTGCCAGGGCGAGAGCCCACCGAGCACCAGGGGGTTCATGACCGCGCCCAGGTAGGCCGAAAAGGTGAACAGCGGCCCGGGCACGGCCTGCGCCGCGCCGTAGCCGGCCAGAAAGTCGGCGTTGCTGACCGCGCCGCCAGGCACCACGGACGCCTGCAGCAACGGCAGCACCACATGACCGCCCCCAAACACCAGCGCGCCCGAGCGGAAAAAACCATCGACCTGCGCCATCAGGGCCGAGCCGCTGCCGACGGCCCACGCCGGCAACAGCAGCAACAGGGCGAGCAGCAGGGTCAGCGCGGCCCAGCCCGCCGCCGGTGGCATGCCAAAGCCGTGGTTCGCGTCAGGCCCACCTCCAGCAGCCAGCCAGCGCGGTCCCATCCACCAACCGGCCAGGCCAGCCACCCCGATGGCCAGCAACTGGCCCCAGACCGCGCCCCACCCTGTGAGCCAGGACAAGCCCAGTGCCAGCACCGCGGCCACAGCCGCCAGAGCGCGCCTGGCGAAGTCGGGGCACAGGCCGCGCGCCATGCCCCAGATGGCTTGTGCCACCACCGCCACCGCAGCCAACTTCAGGCCGTGAAGCGCAGCCTGCCAGGCGGGCGCGCTGCCGAGCTCGCCCAGCTGCGCAACCCCGTAGGCGAATCCGATCATCAACAACGCCGCCGGCAGAGTGAAGCCCAGCCACGCTGCGGCGATGCCACCCCACCCGGCCCGCTGCCAGCCCAGCACCATTCCGACCTGGCTGCTGGCCGGCCCGGGCAGAAACTGGCACAGGGCCACCAGATCGGCGTAGCTCGATTCGCTCAACCAGCGCCGGCGTTCCACGAATTCGGTGCGAAAGAAGGCGAGGTGGGCCACCGGCCCGCCAAACGAGGTGCAGCCCAGGCGCAGGAAAACCCAGAAAACCTCGATCAGGGAACCGGCGCGTTGTGGACTCATGGATGCGTTGCCCGGGATTGGGTGGGGGAAATTCGAGGATAGCGGACTCGGCACGGGCCCTGGCTGTCAACGCCGTGTCACATCTGGCATGCAACATGCAAGCAGGGCTGTCACTGCCTTCGACAAGGCTTCAGGGAACACAACGATGGGAAGTATCCGGCGCTACGCCAAGACCGCCATGGCATGGGAGGCACTGTCACGCCCCGATGCGGTGGGCCGCGAGGTCCACACCTTGCTGCTCATGGCCAACGGCCGGCGCAGCGAGCAGGAACTCTCGCTGCTGCTGGGCGCCGATGTGTCGGAGCTGGCCTATGGCCTGATGGAAAAGGGCTACCTGCAGAAGACCGGGGCCCTGTTTCAGCCCGAAGCCGACGACGACGTGCACGCCGGCGCCTGATCCGGTTCAGGCGCGGTTCACAGCCAGCGTTTGAGCAGGCCCATGATCTGGTCGAAGCGCGGCCCGTAGGGTGGGTAGAACAAATGCCCCATGGAGAAGCGTGACTGCACCAGAACGGGTTTCTGCTGGGTGAAGCGCAGGAAACCCACCTCACCGTGGTAGGCACCCCAGCCGCTTTCGCCCACGCCGCCGAACGGCAGGCCTTCGTGGGCCACGTGCATCAACGTGTCGTTGACGCTCACGCCGCCGCTCACGGTGTTGGCCATCACACGGTCGCGTGAGGCGCTGTCCGTCCCGAACCAGTAAAGCGCCAGTGGACGTGGGCGCGCGTTGATGTACCGAATGGCCTCGTCCATCGTGTCGTACGCCACCACCGGCAGGATGGGGCCGAAGATTTCCTCGTCCAGCAGCTTCAAGCCGGGGCCAGGGTTGAACACCAGGGTGGGGTTCATCTGGCGCGTGGGGTGCGCCTGGGCGGTGGCGGCCGAACCGGCCACATCCACCACACGCGCGCCCTGGGCGGTGGCTTCGCTCAGCAACCCTTGCAGGCGGGCATGGTGGCGGTCGCTCACGATGGCGGCGTAGTCGGGGTTGCCCGCGATGGTGGGGAACAGGCGGGCGACGGCAGCGGTGTAGGCGCGCTCGAAGGCGGCTTCCTGGCCACGCGGCAGCAGCACGTAGTCGGGTGCGATGCAGGTCTGCCCGGCGTTGAGCAGCTTGCCATGTGCGATCTTCACGGCGGCTTCATCGAGGTTGCACGACGCGTCCACGATGCAGGGCGATTTGCCACCCAGCTCCAGCGTGGTGGGCGTGAGGTTGGCCGCCGCAGCCGCTGCCACCTTGCGGCCCACGGTGGTGGAGCCGGTGAAGAACAGGTGGTCGAACGGCAGGTTGGCGAATTCGTGCGCCACGTCAGCGCCACCGAGCACCACACTGAACTCGTCGGCGGAAAACGCGCCCTGCACCAGTGAAGCCATGAGCGCGGAACTGTGGGGCGTGAGCTCGCTGGGCTTGAGCATCACTCGGTTGCCCGCGGCCAGCGCGGTGGCGGCCGGGCCGAGGTTGAGCTGCAGCGGGTAGTTCCAGGGACCGATGACACCCACCACGCCCAGCGGCTGGCGCTGGATGTGCGCGCTGGCGGGCTGCAGGTACAGCGGCGTGGCCACGCGACGGGTTTTCATCCAGTGCGGCAGTTCCTTGTGCAGTTGGCCGATGGCCGCGCGCAGCACGAACAGGTCGGCCACCTCGGTGAGCTGGCGCGAGCGCACGCCGAAGTCGGCCTGCACCGCGTCGGACAGCGCCGCGCCGTGCTGGTCGATCAGCGCCTTGAGGCGCGCGAGGCGGTCACGGCGCAAGGCCAGTGGCACATCGATCTGCTGGCGGCTGGCACTGTGCTGCGCGTCGAACAGGG
This sequence comes from Hydrogenophaga sp., assembly GCF_022844385.1. Classification (GTDB taxonomy): domain Bacteria; phylum Pseudomonadota; class Gammaproteobacteria; order Burkholderiales; family Burkholderiaceae_C; genus Hydrogenophaga. Next base: position 21,208 of record NZ_JALHLX010000037.1, read on the forward strand.
CACGCAGGGGAAGGGTCGGGGGTATCTGGGTCATGCCGCCATGATAGGACCGGCAACCGTGGCCGGGTAGAGGCGCGGCCCCATGCCGACGGATGGGGCCGCGCCTTCCCGATGCCGGCTCAGGCCTCGGCCACCGCGTCGCCGAACTCGAACACACCCGGGTTCTGCACCGGGTCCACATCCACCGGGATCGCCGATTTCGGCGGGTAACGGCCTTCCAGCAGGAACTTCGAGAGCGGGTTCTCGATGCGCTGCTGGATCGCGCGTTTGAGGGGCCGCGCACCAAACACCGGGTCGAAACCGACCTTGGCCAGCTCGGCCAGTGCAGCTGGCGACACCTGCAGGTGCAGGTCCATCTTCGCCAGGCGCGCTTCGAGCACCTTGAGCTGGATCGCTGCGATCGACTCGATGTGTTGTGCGTCCAGCGCGTGGAACACCACCGTCTCGTCGATGCGGTTCAGGAACTCCGGGCGGAAATGGTTCTTGAGCTCGCCCCAGACCGCTTCCTTCACATCTTCGTAGGGTTCGCCCACCATGGCCTGGATCAGGTGCGAGCCGATGTTGCTCGTCATCACGATCACGGTGTTCTTGAAGTCCACGGTGCGTCCCTGGCCGTCCGTCAGGCGACCGTCGTCGAGCACCTGCAGCAGGACGTTGAACACGTCCGGATGGGCCTTCTCCACCTCGTCGAGCAACAGCACGCTGTAGGGCTTGCGACGCACGGCTTCGGTGAGGTAACCGCCCTCCTCGTAGCCCACGTAACCAGGCGGCGCGCCGATGAGCCGCGCCACGGAGTGTTTCTCCATGAACTCGCTCATGTCGATGCGCACCAGGTGGTCTTCGCTGTCGAACAGGAAGCCGGCCAACGCCTTGCACAGCTCGGTCTTGCCCACACCCGTGGGGCCGAGGAACAGGAAGGAGCCGGTCGGGCGGTTCGGATCGCTCAGGCCCGAGCGCGAGCGGCGGATGGCATTGGCCACCGCACCGATGGCCTCGTCCTGGCCGACCACACGCTCGTGCAGTTTGCCTTCCATCATCAGCAGCTTGTCGCGCTCACCCTGCATGAGCTTGCTCACCGGGATGCCGGTCGCACGCGCCACGACTTCGGCGATTTCTTCCGCGCCCACCTGCGTGCGCAGCAGTTGCGGGCGGCCCTTGCCGTCCTTGTTCAGCGCCTTGCCCGACTCGGCGGCCTGCGCGTCCTTCAGGCGTTTCTCCAGCTCGGGCAGCTTGCCGTATTGCAGCTCGGCGACCTTGTTGAAGTCGCCCTTGTCGGTGAAGGTCTTGATCTGCGAGCGGATGCGGTCCATCTCTTCCATCACGTCCTTGGAGCCGAGTGCCGCGGCTTTCTCGGCCTTCCAGATCTCGTCGTAGTCGGAAATTTCCTTGGTCAGGCGGGCGATCTCTTCCTCGATCAGGCCGAAGCGTTTTTGCGAGGCCTCGTCTTTCTCACGGCGCACAGCTTCGCGCTCGATCTGCAGCTGGATCAGGCGGCGGTCGAGCCGGTCCATCACCTCGGGCTTGGAGTCGAGCTCGATCTTGATCTTGGACGCGGCCTCGTCGATCAGGTCAATCGCCTTGTCAGGCAAAAACCGGTCGGTGATGTAACGATGACTGAGCTCGGCCGCAGCCACAATGGCCGGGTCGGTGATCTGCACGCCGTGGTGCACCTCGTACTTTTCCTGCAGGCCGCGCAGGATCGCAATGGTCGCCTCCACGCTGGGCTCGCCCACCAGGATCTTCTGGAAGCGGCGCTCCAGCGCGGCGTCTTTCTCGATGTATTTGCGGTACTCGTCGAGCGTGGTCGCGCCCACGCAGTGCAGCTCGCCGCGCGCCAGCGCCGGCTTGAGCATGTTGCCCGCGTCCATCGCGCCTTCGGCCTTGCCCGCGCCCACCATGGTGTGCAGCTCGTCAATGAAGACGATGGTCTGGCCCTCGTCTTTCGCCAGCTCGTTCAAGACGGTCTTCAGGCGTTCCTCGAACTCGCCACGGAACTTGGCGCCAGCCAGCAGCGCGGCCATGTCCAGGCTCAGCACGCGCTTGCCCTTGAGCGAATCGGGCACCTCGCCAGCGACGATGCGCTGCGCCAGGCCTTCGACAATGGCGGTCTTGCCCACGCCGGGTTCACCGATCAGCACCGGATTGTTCTTGGTGCGGCGCTGCAGCACCTGGATGGCGCGGCGGATCTCGTCGTCTCGGCCGATCACCGGGTCGAGCTTGCCCTGGCGGGCGCGCTCGGTGAGGTCCATGGTGTATTTCTTGAGCGCCTCTCGCTGGCCTTCGGCCTCGGGGCTGTCCATGGACTGGCCACCGCGCACCGCGGTGATGGCCGACTCCAGGCTTTTGCGGTTCAAGCCGTTCTCGTTGGCGATGCGACCCAGCTCGCCCTTGCTGTCGGCCACCGCGAGCAAAAACAGCTCGCTGGCAATGAACTGGTCACCGCGCTTGATGGCCTCTTTCTCCGTGGCCTGCAGCAGCTTGCCCAGTTCCTGGCCGACCTGCACCTGGTCTTGCCCCTGGACTTCGGGCAGACGTTTGATGGCCGCCTCTGCTGCCTTGGCGAGGCCAGGCACGTTGACACCGGCGCGCTGGAGCAACGATTGCGGGCCGTCGGTCTGGCGCAGCAGGGCAAGCAGCAAGTGGACCGGTTCGATGTAGGCGTGGTCGGCGCCGAGTGCCAGCGTCTGGGCCTCGCTCAGGGCTTCGTGAAACTTCGTGGTGAGTTTGTCGAGTCGCATGGATGTGCTCTCCGGGTGATCAGAATTGTTGGGCAGGTGGTGCTGCTCCACCCGTTTTCAAGCCTGACCATCAGCGTGCACCTTGCCCCGGTGCACTGACTTGACCCAGATCAATCCACCAACGGGGGGCGCCAGTAGGCGTATGGCCAGGCCAGGGTCAACCCGGCCCGGCGGTACAAGGCCTGGGCGGGCAGGTTGCTCGCGTCGACCTGCAAGAACACGCCTGCCAGGCCGCGGCGGCTGGCCTCGGTTGCCATGGCATGCAGGATGCGGCCCGCCAGCCCATCGCCGCGCCGGGCTGCTGCCGTGCGCATGCCGTGCACCCCCAGCCATCCGTGGCCGAACGAAGCTGCGCCGCAAGCCACGGTTTGCCCCTGCTCCCGCACGGATGCGAAGAGGGTGCCGGTGGCGCGGCTGAGCGAACGCGAGCGGCTGGCGCCATCGGTCGGGTCCAGGCCTTCGCCCAGAAACATGGTCATCCAGCCGGCATCGGGCGCGTTGTCCAGCTCGGCGGGCGGCGAACCCGGCGGCAAAGTCAACAACGACTGCACCTCGCCCGTCATGGTCAGGGTGGGTTGCTCTCGCCGCCAACCGCGCTGTGTGAGGGCATCAAACCAGGGCTGGAAAGCCGGCAGGTCGGGCAGGCGCAAGCACGGCTCGAAGCCCAGCGCGGCGTAACGCGCCAGGATGGCGGGCAACAGTGAGATGTCGTGCGCACCATGGTGCAGCGGCACCGCGCTGCGGGCGCGACCCACCGTGCCCCGGTCCATGGGCAGCAGCCAACCGGGGAGCGCGTCCACCACCTCGGGCGCCACCGCTTGCAGCGTGGCACGCTCGATCGATTCAATGTGTGCAGCGGTGACCATGGCCTCGCTGCGGCTGTTCAGCTGTTGCTGACCGCAATACCCCACCGCGCCAACGCAGCGTCGTCGCTCACGCGGGCGTCCACCCAGCGCGCGCCCTCGGGCGTCTGTTCCTTTTTCCAGAACGGTGCCTGCGTCTTGAGGTAGTCCATGAGGAACTCGCAGGCCTGGAAACTCTGGCCGCGGTGCGCCGAGCTCACAGCCACCAGCACGATCTGGTCCAGCGGCTGCAGCAGGCCCACGCGGTGAATCACGCGGGCGCCGAAAATGTCGAAGCGTTTATGCGCCTCGTCGATCATGGCTTCGATGGACTTCTCGGTCATGCCGGGGTAGTGCTCCAGTTCCATCGTGCTCACGCTCTGGCCGTCGTTGCGGTCCCTGACTGTGCCAATGAAGGAACACACCGCGCCAATCCCCTTTTCGGTTTCACGAAGACGCGCCACCTCGGTCGACAGATCGAAGTCTTCGGTCTGGATGGAGACGCGTTCGCTCATCTCAGCCACCCGTGACGGGGGGAAAGAAACCGACCTCGGCCCCTTCGGTGAGCGATGCCGCTTCGTCGCTCATGGTCTGGTTGAGCGCCACGCGAACCGAACGGCCGGGCGCCAGCGCATCGGCGTAGGCCCCACCGCGCGAGACCAGCTCGGCGCGCAAAGCAGCCAGGGTGCCGGCCTGCGTGTCCAGGGTTTCGCTGCCGGTGCCCAGGGCCTCGCGGATGGACGCGAAATAGCGCAGTTGGACTTTCATGCGATCAGATCGGAAAAGGAAATGAAAGACACCGGATCGCCTGGGGCGATGGTGTTGCCGGCCGGGTTGTCGACCAGTCCATCGGCCCAGACGGCCGAGGTGAGCACACCCGAGCTCTGGTTGGGGAACAGATCCAGCCCGCCCGCAGCGTTGCGGCGCACGCGCAGGAACTCGCGGCGCTTTTCGGCCTTGTTCAAGGTGAAGTGCGCGGGCAAGGTGGTGGTTTTCAACGCCTTCGTCTCAACCCCTTGCAGGCGCAGCAGGAAGGGCCGCACCAGCAGCAGGAAGGTCACGAAACTGGACACCGGGTTGCCCGGCAGGCCGATGAAATGGCAGGACTCAGCAGCCGCAGGGCCGGCGCCAGCGTCGCGCTGCACGGTGCCGTAGGCAAACGGCTTGCCCGGCTTCATGGCGATTTGCCAGAGGTCCAGGCTGCCGAGCTGTTGCACCGCGGGTTTGATGTGGTCTTCCTCCCCCACCGACACACCGCCGCTGGTGAGGATCAGGTCGTGGTGGTCGGCCGCCGTCTTGAGCGCGGCCAGCGTGGCCTCGCGCCGGTCGGGCACGATGCCCAGGTCACTCACCTCGCAGCCCATGCGGCGCAGCAGCGCGCGCAGGAAGAAGCGGTTGGAGTTGTAGATCGCGCCGGGCCTCATCGCCTCGGGCGCCACCTCGCCGGGCATCACGAGCTCGTCACCCGTGGAGAACAGTGCCACGCGCGGGCGGGCCACCACACTCAGGTGCGCCAGACCCAGGCTCGCAGCCAGGCCCAGGCTCGCGGGGGACAGGCGTTCGCCTTTCGACAGGACCACGGCACCTCGCGTCACGTCTTCGCCAGCGCGCCGCACCCACTGGCCCGCCTGCGGCACGGCCTGGATATGCACGCCGTGGATGTTGCCGCCGACCTCGATCGTGTCTTCCTGCATCACCACGGCATCGGCGCCGGCGGGCATGGGAGCACCGGTGAAGATGCGCGCGCAGGTGCCCGGCTCCAGCGGTTCGGACGCGTGGCCAGCGGCGATGCGCTGTGTCACGGGCAGCACCTTGCCCGCTTCGGTCACATCGGCCGCGCGCAGGGCGTAGCCGTCCATGGACGAGTTGTCGTTGGGAGGGACCTGCAGCGCGGACACCAGGTCTTGCGCCAGTACGCGGCCGTCGGCGTCGAAGGTGGCCACTGTTTCGGTGGCGTGCAACGGCAAGGCGTGCGCCAGCACACTGGCCAACGCGTCGTCCAGCGACATCAGGGGGGCGCGGTGTTGGGGAGGTGGGGACGAGGTCATGGGCTGAACGGGGTGCGGTATTCAAACCGCTCTGCATTATCAACCAACCACGCGGCCACGTCATCGGCCACGTTCAAATCCAGCACAACGCAATGGGCCGCGACCGGCAACGCTTCAGGGTTGTCGGTGGCTATGGCAACGATGTGCGGGTCGTCAGGGAAACGCAGCGGCTTGCCATGAGTCTGCCGCCACACCTCGACCTTGGGCAGGTTGCTTTGCTTGAAACCTTCCACCAGCACCCAGTCGACCTCCGCGTGCAACTGTTCGAGCAGGTCATGCACCGAGTGCTCCACCCTGGCTTCAAGTTCGCGCATGAGCACCATCCGCTTGGGCGACGCAGCCAGCACTTCAAACGCACCGGCCTCGCGGTGGCGCCAGGTGTCCTTGCCCGGGTGGTCGATGTCGAAACTGTGGTGTGCGTGTTTCACCACCGACACGCGCTGGCCGCGCAGCTTGAGCGCGGGAATCAGCTGCTCGACCAGCGTGGTTTTTCCCGATCCCGAGAAGCCGGCGAATCCAACGACCCTCATGCGCGGGCGCAATGCTCGGCCACATAGGCCTGCACGGCGGCCGTGCTCGCCGGCATCACGCGCACGCGCTTGGGCAGGTCTTCAATGCCTTCGAACTGCGGCGGGCGGTGCGGCTGCTGTCCGAGCGCTTCGACAATGGTCTCGGCGAACTTGATCGGCAGCGCGGTCTCAAGAACGATCATGGGCACACCGGCTTGCAGGTGTTCGCGCGCCACCTTCACACCGTCAGCGGTGTGCGTGTCGATCATCACTCCGTGGCGCTTGAACACATCGCGGATCGTGTCAAGGCGGTTCTCGTGCGTGCTCTTTCCGCTGCGAAAACCGTAGCGAGTGGCAGCGTCGGCAAATGCAGGGTCGGCACCCAGGTCAAATCGACCTTCCCGCGCCAACGCGTCGCCGAACAACGCTTTGACGCGGGCGCCATCACGGCCCAGCAGATCGAATACGAAGCGCTCGAAGTTGCTCGCCTTGGAGATGTCCATCGACGGACTCGAAGTCTCGTGCGTGTCGGCACTCACCCGCACACGGTACACGCCGGTGCGAAAGAACTCGTCGAGCACGTCGTTCTCATTGGTGGCCACCATCAGATGCTCAATCGGCAAGCCCATCTGACGCGCCACATGGCCGGCGCAGACGTTGCCGAAGTTGCCGCTCGGCACGGTGAACGAAACGCGTTCGGTGTCGGTCGTGGTTGCCTGGAAGTAGCCGGCGAAGTAGTAAACCACCTGCGCCAGCAACCGCGCCCAGTTGATCGAGTTGACCGTGCCGATCTTGTGCTCGCGCTTGAA
>NZ_JALHLX010000038.1 GCF_022844385.1 Hydrogenophaga sp.
CCTCCGAAGCCAAGGGTCGTGGGTTCGATCCCCGCCAGCCGCACCAACAACGTCCAAGCCCTTGATCTGCAAGGGCTTCGTCGTTTCCGGGCTTCTGCACATCGCCTTGGCATGCAAAGCCCGACCTCTGCACCATCGACTCGGGTAGGCTCCAGCGATGAACCAGTTCAGTTTCGAGTTTGATGCGCCGCGACCGGCACCCCCACCTTTGTCGCCGGCTTCGCCCCCCACCCAGCCCGTCCCCGCGCAGCCCTTGACGTCACAAGAAATGGCGCAACGCCTGGAACAGGACCCCGATTTCCGCGTCCTGAGGAGGCTGGCTCCCATCCACGACTTTGGCGCGGCTCCTGACGCGCCGGATGTGCGCCATGTTCTGGTGCTGGACACCGAAACCACCGGTTTGTCGCACCAGGTCGACAAGATCATCGAGCTGGCCATGCTGCTGGTGCAGGTGGACGCGGGCTCGGGATTGCCTTTCGGGCCGGTGGAAATTTTCGAGGGGTTCGAAGACCCTGGCATGCCGATCCCGCCAGTGGCTCAAGAGGTCACCGGCATCAGCGACGACATGGTGCAAGGCCAAAGACTGGACGATGCGCTGGTGGCGGCCCTGGTGGCCCGGGCCGACCTGGTCGTGGCGCACAACGCCGGCTTTGACCGACCGTTTGTGGAAGCGCGTTTTCCGGTGTTCGCCGGCAAGGCCTGGGCCTGCTCGTTTGCCGACATCGACTGGAAAGCGGCTGGTGCCGGCTCGTCCAAGCTGAGCGCGTTGGCTCAGGACCACGGCTGGTTCTATGACGCGCACCGGGCGCAGGTCGATTGCCACGCCTTGCTGCAGGTGCTGGCCCGGCCGGTCCCCAAGGGCACAACCACGGGCTTGTCGCAGCTGATCGCTGCAGCAGCCCAACCCAGTTTCAAACTCCGCGCCACCGGGTCACCGTTCGAGTCCAAAGACCAGCTCAAGGCCCGCGGCTACCGGTGGGACGCAGAGTCCAAGGTCTGGTTCTGCACCCTGGCCGACGCGCAGGGCCTGGAGACGGAGCTGGCCTGGCTCAAGGCCGAGGTCTACGGCCGGCGCAGCGCGCGGGTCGACATCGAGGCTCTGGACAGCCTGGTGCGCTACTCGGCCCGGGCGGGCCTGCTGACGCAGCAGGCGCTGTAGCACCGGGGCGCTTCAGCGCGCCGCACCCGCCAGCCGGAAAATGGCCACCGCGTCCACCAGCTGCTGCGCCTGGGTCTTCAGGCTTGATGCAGCGGCCGCGCTTTCTTCCACCAGCGCGGCGTTCTGCTGCGTGGCCTGGTCCATCTGGGTCACGGCGTTGCCCACCTGTGCCACACCGTCACTTTGTTCGGTGGATGCTGCGCTGATCTCACCCATGATGTCGGTGACCTGGCGGATGGAGCCCACGATCTCGGCCATGCGCTGGCCCGCCTCATCCACCTGCACCGAGCCCTGCTCGACGCGTTGCACGCTGTCGCCGATCAGGCGCTTGATCTCCTTGGCTGCTTCGGCGCTGCGCTGCGCGAGGTTGCGCACCTCGCCGGCCACCACCGCAAAGCCGCGGCCTTGCTCGCCAGCGCGCGCGGCTTCCACCGCAGCGTTGAGCGCGAGGATGTTGGTCTGGAACGAAATACCGTCGATCACGCCGATGATGTCGGCGATCTTTTTGCTGCTGTCGTTGATGCCCTTCATGGTCTGCACCACCTGGCCCACCACGTCACCGCCCTTGGTGGCGAACTCGCTGGCACCTTGAGCGAGCTGGTTGGCCTGGCGGGCGTTGTCGGCGTTCTGCCGCACGGTGGAGCTCAGTTCTTCCATGGACGCTGCCGTTTCCTGCAGCGCCGAGGCTTGTTGTTCGGTGCGCGCGCTCAGGTCGTGGTTGCCCTGGGCAATCTGTGCGCTGGCGGTGGCCACGCTTTCGGAGTTTTCGCGCACCACACGCACCACCGCAGACAGCTTGCCCTGCATGGTGTGCATGGCCTGCAGCAGTTGCGCAATTTCGTCCTTGCCCCGGATGTCGACCTGGGCGGTGAGGTCGCCTTCGGACACCTGGCGCGCCAGGTTCACGGCACGGTTGATCGGCCGGGTGATGCTGCGGCTGAACAGCACACCGCCGGTGATGCCGACCACGCACACCAGGCCCATGAGTGACAGGCTGATGGTGGTGGCGCGGATGGCGCTGGCTTCTGCCGCGCCGGCCAGCGCGGCGCTGTCGTCGGCGAGTTTCTTCACTGCGGCGTCCAGCAGTCGGGCGGGTTCACGGTCCATGCCGCTGACGGCCTTGTCACCGACGGCGTGGTCGAAATCTGAAGCCTTGAAGGTCTCGAAGGCGGCGCGGTAGTTTTGTCCCATGGTGAGGTGGGCGGCCGCGAACAGTTTCACCAGGTCCTGGGCTTCACCGGCCGGCAGTTGCTGCGACAGTTGCTTCGAGGCATCCGCCATCTCGCCTTCGATCTTGTTGAAGGCTTTCCAGTAGCGGTCGAGTTGTGCCGGATCCTTGCCGCGCAGCAGGGTGTTTTTCCACTCCTGCACCTGTGTCTTGAACTGGCTCAGCAGGTGGCTGGCCGCAGCTGCGTTCTGGTGGCTCTCGTGCACCTCGGTCTCGAAGGTCTTGATGGATTGGTTGAGGCTGTGGATGCCGAACAGGGCGGCGGCAATCACCAGGGCGAGTGTCGCGGCAAAGGCCAGTGGGAGTTTGAGCGAAAGTTTCATGGCGGGGTTTGTGCCGGCAGGCACGACAACGGAAGGCGGTATGGCCTGACTGTTCATATCGTCAGCGGCAACCGTCATCTGAAATGTGAAAAGGGCCATGAAACCAGCCCGTTTCTGACCGCACCCCGGCCCTCAACCCGCCCGACTGCCTGCCAGCCCCGCGCGTCCGACGCGCCGCACCCGAAAGTACAGCCAAAGCGCGATGCCCATGTTGAGCAGGTTGAAGGCGATGCCGTTGAGAAAGGCGGCGTCGTAGCTGCCGGTCATGTCGAACACCCAGCCGGACATCCACCCGCCCAGCGCCATGCCCACTAGCGTGGCCATGATCACCGCGCCCACCCGCGCTCCGGCTTCCTTGGGCGCGAAGTACTCGCGCACGATGATGGCGTAGGAGGGCACGATGCCGCCCTGGAACAGGCCGAACAGCGCGGAGACCACGTAGAGCGAGACCAGGCCGTCGAACGGGATGAACAGCAGCAGGGCGACGCACTGCAGACCGGAGCCCAGCAGCAGCGTGCGGATGCCGCCGATGCGGTCGCAGATCCAGCCCGAGACGAGCCGGCTGGCGATGCCGCAGAACAGCATGAGCGAGAGCATCTCGGCGCCGCGCGCCGCGCCAAAGCCCAGGTCGGTGCAATAGGCCACGATGTGCACCTGCGGCATCGACATGGCCACGCAGCAGCCCACACCTGCCACGCACAGCAGGGCCATGGCGTGATTGGGGTGCAGGCCAAAGGGGCGGCTGGTGTCGGGTGCCACTTCGCCCGCGCTCACCGGTGCGGTCACCACCAGCGGTGGGCGCTGGCGCATCAGGTTGGCCAGCAAAAAGATGCCGGTGCCGCACACCACACCCAGAATGACGTAGGTCTGGCGCCAGCCGATGGTCTCGATGCCCCACTGCACCAGTGGCGGCCAAACGGTGCCCGCCACGTAGTTGCCGCTGGCTGCGATGGCCACCGCCATGCCGCGCCGCTTGTTCCACCACAGGGCCGTGTCGGCCAGCAACGGCGCAAAGGTGGACGAACTGCCGAGCATGCCCAGCAGCAGTCCGTGTGCGAGACCGAAGGTCCAGATGCTGCCCGAGTACGCCGCCCAGATGAAACCACCCGTCACCGCCAACGCGCCCACGCGCAGCACCGGCGTGATGCCGTACCGGTCGGCCAGCTTGCCGGTGAACAGCCCACCGATGCCCAGGCACACCATCATCAGCGTGTAGGGCAGGGACGCATCGGCCCGGCCCACGCCGAACTCGGCCTGCACCGCCGGCAGCACCACCGCCACCACGTACATGCCGCTGTTGCCCAGCGTCACCAGCGCCAGCGTGGTGAGCAGGCGGCGCACGGCCACGGGCGAGTCGATCAGGCTGGGGTCGGCGGGTGTGTGCGGCATGACGCGAGATGCTACGCCGGCCCGTGCTGTGCCTTTGTCGCGCGCGTTGCCGCGGTGGGCGAGAGCACTTCGTTCGACGGCGTACAGACCCCGTGCGCAGGTTGGTCGATGCTCCACGCGTGGTCCCCATCAGCGCCGCGGCGCTGCTCCCCACAACTTATGTCAAACCGAAAAGGACCCTCCATGAAAAGCATCCATTCCCGCGCCGCCTTGTTTGTCAGCGCACTGCTGCTGGCCCCGATGGCCGTGCAAGCCGCGCCGCCCACCAAGGCCGAATACGACGCCGCCAAGAACACCATCAGCGCGAACTACAAAGCCGCCAAGGACGCCTGCGACAGCCTGAAAGCCAACGCCAAGGACATCTGCGAAGAAGAAGCCAAAGCCGCAGAAAAGAACGCACGCGCCGAGCTGGAGTTCCGCGCCAGCGGCAAGCCGGCCGACGGCACCCGGGTGCAAATCGTCAAGGCCGACGGCATCTACGAGGTGGCCAAGGAGCGCTGCGACGACCTGAGCGGCAACGCCAAGGACGTGTGCAACAAGGAAGCCAAGGCGGCGCACGTGGCCGCCATTGCCGCCGCCAAAAGCCCGAATGCCTCGGCCGAAAGCCGTGCCGAGGCCAAGGAAGACGTCAACGAAGCCAAGTACAAGGTCGCCGCTGAAAAGTGCGACACCTTGAGCGGTGACGCCAAGACGGCCTGCATCCAGGCCGCCAAGACCGCCCACGGCCAGCGCTGATCGCTGACCCGCCCGGTCTGTTTCAGTCGAACAGGTCGGGCTCGCTGCGCACCAGATCGTTCCAGATGGTCTGGAAGTGCAGCCAGCCGATGTACTCGCTGCCCACGTGCTCGCGGCTGTATCGCGCTCGCTCGGCCGGCACCAGACGCGGCGTGGCGCCGGTGGCCATCACGGCCAGTTGCTGCTGGCAGCAGCGCTCCAGCGCAATGAACCAGAAGGCTGCGGCTTCGATGCTGTGGCGGCTCGCCGTGAACAGACCGTGGTTCTGGTGGATCGCGGCCTTCACGCCCTTGAACCAGTCGGCCACCTTCAGCCCGGCTTTCACTTCCACCGCCACCTGGCCGGCTTCGTCGCCAATGACCACGTGGTCTTCAAAGAACGCAGCCGCGTCCTGCGAGATCGGCTGCAGCGGCTGGCCCAGTGACGCGAACGCCGTGCCGTAGACCGTGTGCGCGTGGCACATGGCCACGATGTCGGGGTGCGCCTCGTGCACCGCGGCGTGCAGCACGAACCCGGCGCGGTTCACGGCGTGGCGGCCTTCCACCACCTGGCCCTGGTGGTCCACCAGGATCAGGTTGGACACCTTCACCTGCGCAAAGTGCACGGCCATCGGGTTGGTCCAGTACAGGTGCGGGTGCTCGGGATCGCGGATCGTCAGGTGGCCAGCAAAACCGTAGTCGAAGCCCTGGCGCGCAAACGCGCGGCAGGCACCCGCCAGGCGTTCCTTCAGGTACTGGCGCTCCTGCTTCACGTCGTCGAACGTGGGGATGCCGGGGTAGATCAAGCCGGGCTGGTCGGGCTGGTAGATCGAAACCTTGGGGTCGGTCAGCGGGTCGTGGCGGTATTCCTTCTGACCCAGCATGGACAGTTTTTCAAGCACGGCGGACATGGTGTCTCCTCGGGGGGTGATGAACCACGATGGTCGACCAGGTCGCGCGCATTGACAAACGATGAATGCTCATGGAAACATGAGCCAGTTTCATCTGAAAGCCGATTGCATGAGGAATCTTCCACCGCTGGCGCGGCTGCGCACCTTCGAGGCCGCCGCACGCCTGCAGAGTTTTGCGCTCGCAGCACTTGAGCTGCACCTCACCGCCTCGGCCATCAGCCACCAGATCCGTGATCTGGAGCGGCATTTCGGCCGCGCGCTGTTCGAGCGCCGCCATCGCCAGGTGCAGACCACGCTGGAGGGGCGGCGTCTGTTCGAGAGCCTGGGCCGCTTGTTCGATGCGCTCGAAGCCACCTGCGCCGAGGTGCAGTTGCCCACGCACGACGAGGTGCTGGCGGTGCACTGCGCGCCCAGCCTGGCGCTCAAGTGGCTTGGCCCGCACCTGCCGTCGTTCGTGGCACGGCACCCGGCGATCAACATCCGCCTGACCACCGGCGCCGACCCGGTGGACCTGGGCGTCGTGCGCGACATCGATGTGGCGCTCTCTTATGGTTCGGCGCGCCACAAAGCCGGGCTGGACGTGGTCTCGCTCGGCGACGAGCGCATCGCGCCGATGGTGTCGCCCGCCTTGCTGGTGGCCAGGGAGCCCGCGTCCCGGGCCATCCAGCGCCTCACGCTCATCGATTCGCAGCTCAGCCCGGTGGGCTGGGCCGAGTGGTTTCAGCTCAATGGATTGCCGCTGCCCCTGCGCCCCCGCCCCTCGTTCGACCGCGCGGCCATGGCGATCTCGGCCGCCGCCGACGGCATGGGCGTGGCGCTGGAGAGCACACGCCTGGCAGCGCGCGAGATCGAGCGCGGCGAGCTGGTGGTGCTGGGCGAACGCAGCCTGCAGAAGATCGTTCGGCCGGTGCATTTCCTGAGCGTGCGCACGACCGATCGGGCGCGTGCGCCGGTGGTGGCGTTTGTGGATTGGGTGCGGGCGCAGACGGTCTGAGTTCGGTGGCCTCTCAGGCCACCAGGCGCAGCGCAGCCGCTGCCACCTGCGGGCGCAGCGCGGCAAACAGGTCCTTCGGATCGGCCAGATCAGGGATCAGCGAGACCGTGGTGCCCAGGCCTTGCGCGATGGCCAGGCTGTGCATGAAGCGCAGGGCCGAGTAGTCCTCCAGCGCAAAGCCCACCGAGTCGAAGACGGTGATCTGGTCGGCGTGGGTTCGGCCTGGCGCGCGGCCGCCCAGCACGTCGTGCAGTTCGGTCACCACAAAGTCGGCCGGCATCTGCTGGATGTCGCCTTCCACCCGCGTCTGCGGCGTGTATTCCACGAACACGCTGGCGCGCTGCAGCACCTCGGCGTGCAGCTCGGTCTTGCCGGGGCAGTCGCCGCCCACGCCGTTGATGTGCATGCCTGGGGCGAGCATCTCGGGCGTGACGATGGTGGCGTTGGTCTTGTCGGCGGTGATGGTGGTGACGATGTCGGCGCCATGCACGGCCTCTGCGATGCTCTCGCACACCACGATCTCAAGGCCGCTGCCAGAAAGGTTCGACACCAGTTTTGCGGTGGCGGCGCGGTCGACGTCGAACACGCGCAGCGTGGTGATGCCCACCAGGTGCTGGAAGGCCAGCGCCTGGAATTCGCTCTGCGCGCCGTTGCCGATGAGCGCCATCACGCGGCTGTCGGGCCGGGCCAGGGTTTGCGCGGCCAGGGCCGAGGTGGCGGCGGTGCGCAGGGCGGTGGTGAGCGTGAGTTCGGACAGCAGCAGCGGTGTGCCGGTGGCCACGTCGGCGAGCACGCCGAAGGCCATCACGGTGGACAGACCCAGGCCGGTGTTCTTGGGGTGGCCATTGACGTACTTGAAGCTGTAGAGCGTGTCGTCGGCGATGGGCATGAGCTCGATCACGCCATGGGTGCTGTGGTTGGCCACGCGGGCCGACTTGTCGAAGTCGGCCCAGCGCGCGAAGTCTTCGGCAATGGCATCGCGCATGCCGCGCAGGGTCTGCGGGATGCCGTGGCGGTTGATCAATTCGGCGGCGGCGGGCGCGCTCAGAAACAGGGTGTGTGCGGGGTTCATGGTGTTGCTCAAAGTCATGAGACCCAGTCTCTCGCAGGGGAGCGGCAATGTGAATCGGCAAAAACTTGCCATAAACAAAGAAAACTGAGCAAAACGGCAGACTTGGCTGCCAGAATGCGGAAATGGACGATATTGACCAGGCCCTGATTGCCCAGCTGCGGCAAAACGCGCGCGCCACCGTGGCCGAGCTGGCGCACCGCCTCAAGGTGTCGCGCGGCACGGTGACCAACCGCATCCGCAAGCTCGAAGACCAGCAGCTGATCGTGGGCTACACGGTGCGCCTGCGCCCCGAAGCCGAGCCCGAACGCATCCGCGCCTGGATGGCGGTGCTGGTGGATGGCAACCAGACGCGCGCGGTGATCACGAGCCTGCTGGGCGAGCCCGGCGTGGCCGCGCTGCACGACACCAACGGCCGATGGGATTTGCTCGCCGAGCTCAGCGCGGGCTCCATGACCGAGCTCTCGCAGGTGCTGGAGCGCATCCGGCTGATCAAGGGCATCCAGAGCACCGAGACCAGCATCCACCTGGCCACTTACCGTTGACGTCTCAGCGCTGAAGGGCCAGCCGTGCCGCCGCCAGGTCCCAGCCGGCCCAGCCGCAGCTCTTGAAGAACACCGGCCCGCTGCGCCGCTGCGCAGCCGGGTCGCGCACCACGTCGGCCAGCGTGGGCAGGGCAGACACATTGATGCCGGCTTGCAATAGATCGCCCGCTTCATGGTCGGCGTCGCGCGTGTCCACCACCAGCAGGCCTTCGGCGGCCAGCCAGCGGCAGACCTCGGGCGCCCACTCCACCATGCGCGGCGTGAACGCGCCCACGGCGGCCACGAAGGCGTCGGTGCGGGGCTTCGCGCGCAACGCAATGCCTTGTGCCGATGTGCAGCTCACCACCAGCGGGCAATCGGCCAAGGCGGCGTCGGCATCCACCACATGCTGTGCGCGCATGCCCAGACTGTGCGCGTGCTGCACCAGTGCGTCGGCGCTCGTGGCGCTGCGCGAAGCCACCCACACCTCCTGCACACCCAGGCCCGCGTGAAACGCTTCGAGGTGCGAGCGCCCCTGCACGCCCGCGCCCACGATCAGCAAGGGTCCGTCGGTGCGCGGCGCGAGCCGCCGCGCGGCCAGCAGCGACACCGCCGCCGTGCGCCGTGCAGTAACCGTGGGGCCGTCGAGCAAGGCGGTGCGCTGGCCCGTCACCGCGTCGAACACCACGATGTCGCCCTGGATCGCGGGCAGGCCGCGCGTGGCGTTGTCGGGGATGAAGGTGATGAGCTTGGTGATGGCCACGCGCGCGTCTGCGGCGGGCATCACGAACAGACTGCCGCCGCCGGCCAGTGCCTGCACGGTGCGCGCGGGCACCACCACGCCGGGGTCGCGCAGCAGCGCTTCGATCTCGCTGGCCAGCGCCGGGTAGGGGAGTGCCTCGGCGGTCTGTGCGGGAGTGAATGAAACGTTCATGCGGCAGGCGCCGTGAGGCGGTTCAATCCCGCAACCGGATCACGACATTGCCCACGGCGCTGCCGGTCTCCACCGCTTCGTGCGCGGCGGCGATGTCGTCCAGTGCAAACGTTTGCGCCACGGTGTGGCGCAGCGTGCCTGCCCGCAACAGGCCGTCCAGTTGCGTGGTGGCGCGGGCGCGGTCGGCGGGCAGCAGTTCGTAGACGATGAAAAACGTCAGCCGCAGGGAGTTGAACAGCAGCGTGCGGAAGTCCACCGTCACCTCGCCGGGCTGGTTGGAGCCGTAGCACACCAGCTGGCCGTGGGGCCTGAGGATGCGGTGCGGCAGCAGCGCCGCCGTGCTGCTGAAGTCCATGTCGATCACTACATCCACACCCTGTCCGTTCGTGAGCTTGGCCAAGCGGTCCGCCACCGCTTCGTTCCGGTAGTCGATCACGTGCGCCGCACCGGCGTCGCGCGCGTGCTGCTGCCGCGCGGTCGAGCCGGCCGTGCCGATCACCTGCGCGCCCTGCAGCACCGCGAGCTGGGTCACGAAGTGCCCCACGGCGTTGCCCGCGCCGGTGACCAGCACCGTGGTGCCTTGCAGGGGGCCTGCCAGGTGCACGGCCTGAAGCGCGGTGAGCGCGGGAATGCCGAAGCAGGCAGCCTCGTCAAACCCGATACCTTCCGGCAACGGCACGGCTTGCCCGGCCGGCAGCGCCACCTGTTCGCAGGCGGTGCCCATCGGCCGTTGCCACTGCGCGTTCCACAGCCAGACCCGCTGGCCGATGCGCTCGGGCGGCACGCCTTCGCCTACCGCATCGATGACACCGGCACCGTCGCTGTGCGGCACGATGAGTTCGGCGTTCAGTGGCCGCTTCAGGCGCGATTTCACGTCCGACGGGTTGACGCCCGAGGTGTGCATCAACACCCGCACCTCGCCCGGGCCGGGCATTGGCGTGGGCAGCTCGCCCACCTCCAGAACATCTTGGGCCGGGCCATTGCGGCGGTACCAGGCGGCTTTCATGGGCGGGGGCTCCTGCGGGGTGAATCAAGGCGCCATTGTCATCGGCGTTGCCCGCCGGGCCTGACGCGCAGGTTCAGGGCAAGGCCGGTCGGCAGACGCGGCTGGCCAGCCGTTCGATCGCGTCGAAGAGTTCTTCGCAGGTGTTGGGCTTGGGGATCAGGTCGGCGATGCCGGCCGCGGGCGCCAGGCGCCGCAGCTCTTCGGCGATGAAGCCCGAGGTGATGGCCACCGGACGCCCGGGGTGCAGGGCCCGCAGCTCGCGCGCGAGTTCCAGCCCCGACATGCCGGGCATGGCGAAGTCGGTGATGGCCAGGTCGTAGTCCACCTTGCCTTCGCGCACATCGTTCAAGGCCTGGCGGGGATCGCGGTACACCAGTGCCCGAAAGCCGCCGCGCTGCAGCATGCGCCCGATGAGGTGGTTGATCATCTCGTCGTCGTCGACATACAGGATGCGTGTGCCCGCGAGGCCTGCCGCGACCCTTGCCGCCGTGGCGCGTTGTGGTTCGTCGGGCGGCTCGGGTGCTGCCTCCAGTTGCCCCGCCGCGCGGAAATACAGCGAGAAGGTGGAGCCCCGGCCGGGCGCACTGTCCACCTCGATCGCCGCCTGGTGGTCGCGCAGGATGCCGTGCACCACCGCCAGGCCCAGGCCTGTGCCCTCGCCCGGGGGCTTGGTGGTGAAGAAGGGTTCGAACAGCCGCTCCATCGTCTGGGCGTCCATGCCCGCGCCGTTGTCGCTCACGGCGAGGCATACATTGACCTCTGGCCAGTCGGTGAGCGCGCCCGGTGCCGAGACCACACCATGCCTGGGCGGCGGTGCGCCGCGGTGCGGCCGCAGTTCGATGTGCAACTTGCCGCAAGCCAGGTCGGGCATGGCCTGCCAGGCGTTGGTGCACAAGTTGAGCAGCACCTGCTGCATCTGCGTGGCATCGGCCAGCACCGGTGGCGTTTGCGGATCGCACGCCACACGCAGCTCCAGCGTTCGCGGCAGGGTGGCGCGCAGCAGCCGGACCGACTCGTCCACCACCGAGCTCAACGCGACCACGCGCCGCTCCAGCACCTGGCGACGGCTGAACGACAGGATGCGCTGCACCAGATCGCGCGCCCGGCCGCCGGCCTTGAGGATTTCCTGCAGGCTGATGGCCGCCGGGTCCTGGCTCTGCACGTCTTCCAGCGCCAGCCGCGCGTTGCCCAGGATGGCGGCCATGATGTTGTTGAAGTCGTGCGCCACACCACCGGCCAGCGTGCCCAGGGCTTCGAGCTTCTGCGACTCGCGCAGCTGCATTTCCAGCGCGAGGCGCTGGTCTTCGGCGGCGCGGCGTTCGGTCAGGTCGAAGTCGACGCAGAAGCACTCCATGCCGCGATCGGGGTGTTCCATGAACACCTCGTTGCAGTGCACCTCCACGCTGGAGCCGTCCTTGCGGCGCAGCCACTGCACGCCCGAGAGCACGGGTGTGCGGGACTGCACCATGTGCTGCACGGTGGCCTTGAACGCTGCGTGCATGTGGGTCGGCACCACCAGGTCGAGCATGCTGCGCCCCAGCGCCTCCTGCGCGCTGAACCCGTAGAGTCGTTCCGAACCTGCGTTCCAGTAGGTCACGATCAGGTCGGGCCCGTAGCCCTGCACGGCTAAGCCGGGCACGTTGTCGAAAATCTGGCGGTTGCGCAGGTCGCCGGCGTACTCCAGTGCGCGGGCGCGGATGCTCTCGGTCACGTCCATGATGAAGGCGGTGCACAGCACGGTGCCATCCATCTGCTCCAGGGGTTTGGCGGTGCCCCGCAGCCATTTCGGGTGGCCCTGCGTGTCCTTGATGCGCCACTCGTGCCACCAGATCCGGCGCTGGCGCACCGCCTGCATGAACGACTCCCGCAACTCGATCTGGGCCTGGCGCTCGCCGGTGTTCCAGAGCAGGGATTCATCGGCCATGGCGGCTTCGGCCGTCACGCCCCAGATGTCCAGCGCGTAGCGACTGATGTAGAGCAGCTCGACCCGCTCGTCGGCATGCACCCGGTAGCGCAGCAAGGCGCCCGGCACCAGCTCGGTCAACTCGTCGAGCTGACGGTGGTTTTCAGCAGCGGTGGCAGGGCTTGTCAACAACGGCGGTCTCCAGCGGTCGATCACCTCGTGCCCGTCGCCTGGCAAAAGGCTGGAGCGGTCTTGCTTTGTAAAGGAATAAGGCTTTGCGTGCCTGTCGGGTGTCGACTTGTTTTCTGCCTATCGGCAGCAGTTGTGCATTTCTTGACACCGTCGGCCATGGACCGCCCGGTCGGCCGTGGGCGTTTTGAAACCGTTCTGTCACACAAGGACGATCTACTGGAACCCGCTGGCGCAGCCCCTGCCGCTGCGCACGGCCCTTTCAGCGAGCGCTCGATGCCCACTGCCACACCGACACCCACCACCATCGACCTGGTGTATTTCAATGCTGGCGGCGGCCACCGCGCTTCGGCGCTGGCCCTGCAGTCAGCACTGGAGCGCCACCACCGCGGCTGGCGGGTTCGGCTGGTCAACCTGTTCGAGGTGCTGGACCCACAAGACCGTTTTCGCAAGATGACCGGCAGTGCGCCGGAGGACTGGTACAACAAACGCCTTGCACGGGGCTGGACCATCGGCATGGCGCAGGAACTCAAGATCCTGCAGGGTCTCATCCGCCTGGGCCACACCACACTGATGAAGCCGCTGCAGCAACACTGGCTGCGCAACGAGCCCGACGTGGTGGTCTCGCTGGTGCCCAACTTCAACCGCGCGATGTTCGAAAGCCTGGCCAGCACCTTGCCCGGTGTGCCTTACGCCACCGTGCTCACCGACCTGGCCGACATCCCGCCTCACTTCTGGATCGAGCGTGGTCAGCCGCAGCACTTCATCTGCGGCAGCGCACGCGCGGTAGCGCAGGCGCTGGAGCTCGGCCACGCCCCGGAGCGCGTGCACGCCACCAGCGGCATGATCATCCGCCCCGAGTTTTACGAAGCACCTGCGCTGGACCGCGCCAGCGAGATGCGCCGTCTGGGGCTGGACCCAAGCCGGCCCACCGCGCTGGTGCTGTTTGGCGGCCACGGTTCCAAGGCCATGCTGGGCATCGCCAGGCGCCTGGGCGCTTCCACCCAGCTGATTCTGGTGTGTGGTCACAACAAGAAGCTGGCGGCGCAGCTGCGCTCCTTGCCGGCGGGCGCGCCCCGGCTGGTGGTGGGTTTTGCGTCCGACATTCCGCGCTACATGCGGCTGGCCGACTTCTTCATCGGCAAACCCGGTCCGGGCAGCATCAGCGAAGCCGTACAGCAAGGCCTGCCGGTGATCGTGGTCGACAACGCCTGGACCATGCCGCAGGAGCGCTACAACGCGCAGTGGATCACGGAGCATCAGCTGGGCATCGTGCACCGCAGCTTTCGCACGGTCGACCGCGCGGTGAATGAACTGCTTGCCCGCCTCGAAGAATTCCGTGCCCGCGTGCGGGCCATGGACAACCGGGCCCTGTTTGAAATCCCGGACATCCTGGACGGCATCGTGTCCGCGGCGCGGCACCCTGATGCCGCCGAAACCTCAGGCCAGCGGCAACGTCACCGCGAACGCGGAACCCTCGCCTGGCCGTGAGCGCACGCTGATCGTGCCGCCGTGGGCTTCCGTGATCTGGCGGCAGATCGCCAGGCCCAGGCCCGAGCCTTCGAATTCGCGCCGCAGGTTCAGGCGGGCGAACGGCTGGAACAGCTGGTCCATGCCCTCGGACGAGATGCCGATGCCGTTGTCTTCCAGCGTGATGGTGGCCACGCCCGCAACGCTGTGCGCCGCGATTTCGATGCGCGGCGCGCGGCCCTCGGGCATGAACTTGAGCGCGTTGGACACCAGGTTCTGGAACAACAAGGACAGCAGGCTCGCGTGGCCCTGGACCACCGGCAGTTGTCCGATGTGCAGCTCGGCGCCGCTGGCCGCGAGCTGGGAGGCCAGGGCTTCGCAGAGTTCGGCCAGCAGCGGCTCCAGTGCCACCGGGGTGCGGGGCTCGGTCTCGCCACGCTGCAGGCGGGCGTAACGCACCACGTCGTCGAGCAGCGTGCGCATGCGTTCACCGGCGCTGCGCACCAGCCGCAGATAGTGGCGCGCCTCCTCCGGCAGCGCGGCGCCATGGTCGTCCTCCACCAGCCCGACGAACTGAACCACGGTGTTCAGGGGTTCTCGCAGATCGTGCGAGCTGATGCGCACGAACTGCAGCAGCCCTTCGTTGGCCAGCTTCAGTTCTTCGGCCGTCTTCTGCAGCTGGGCGTGGCTTTCGCGCAGTTCGGCCAGCGCTTCGGCCAGGTTCAGGCGGTCGGCGGCGGCCACTTGTTTGAGCGCGTCGTTGGCCTGTTTGAGCCGCAGCTGCGTGCGCACACGCGCCTGCACGATGGCGGGGCGGATCGGTTTGGCAATGAAGTCGGCCGCGCCTTTTTCCAGCCCGGTCTGCTCGAACTGGGCTTCGGCCTGGCTGGTGACGAAGATCACCGGAATGTCGGAGAGCCGGGGATCGTGTTTGATCGCTTCCAGCACCTCGAAGCCCGACATGCCGGGCATCTGGGCGTCGAGCAGCACCAGGTCGGGTGGCGCCTCGGCCATCAGCCGCAGGGCATCCAGACCCTGGGTGGCAAAGCGCAGCCGGCCCAGCGGCCGGATGACGCGGGCCAGCGTCTGAACCATGCCGGGATCGTCATCGACGATCAGGATGTCGGGCACCATCTGCGTGCCGGACACGTCCGAAGCGGTGTCGTTGGCGGCTGCGGGCCTTTGGGCTGGGGTTGTCATGACTGCTGCTCGTGGGGCCTGGCCGTTTCGGTGTCCGGGGCGGGCTCCCCGGTCAAGGCCGCGCTGGCCCCCGCAAAGTCGAGATCGTCCAGCTGGCGGCTCACGCGTTCAACGAGTGTGACGCCAAAACGGGCCCGCAGCCACTGGTTGCGGGATTGCCACCAGGCCAGTGCATCCAGGTCCTGGCGCTGCAACAGCGTCAAGAGGTGCTGCAGTTCGGCCTCGCTGGCGCCGAGCTGCCCCGCCATGGCGCCGGCCCCGCTGCGCTGCCCACCGGCCTGAAGCACGGGCTCGCTGTCGCGCTGGAGTGTTGTCAGGGTTTGTTGCAGGTCGTGCCACCGGGAAGAGAGTTCCGCCGGGGGCAGCGTCTGCGCCAGCCCGGTCTCCATGGCCCGGGCCAGTTCCATCAAGCCGTTGATGCCCAGCGTGCCGGCAATGCCGCGCAGCTTGTGCAGGCGCGCGGCCATCGCCTTGTGCGCGTCCTCGCTGTCGGGCAGCGCCACCTCGCCTTGCGTCCAGTCGCCGAACTCGGTGAGCAGCCGCTGCAGCGACTTCAGAAACAGCTCCAGGTCGCCGCCCAGGCGTTGCGCCGCTTCCGCCGTGTGCACGCCGGGGATCTGCGGCCAGGGCGCTGGCGACGTGTCGGCCGCAGGGGCGTTATGCGGTTCGCGTTCCAGGGAGAGCTTGTCGCCGACCTGGCGGATGCTGTCGCGCACCGTGCGCACCAGCCGCTCGGGATCGATCGGTTTGGTGAGGAAGGCATTCATGCCGGCGGCGAGCGCCAGCTGGCGTTCTTCGGCGAGCGCGCCGGCGGTCAGCGCAATGATGGGCAGATCGCCCAGGCCCAGTTCGCCGCGCACCAGGCGCGTCGCCTCCAGGCCGTCCATCTCCGGCATCTGCAGGTCCATCAGCACCGCGTCAAAGGCGTGCGGCGTGGCGCGCAGGGCCTCCACCGCTTCGCGACCGGTACGCGCCAGGCACACCCGGGCGCCTTCGCGTTGCAACAGGCCCGCCGCCACCTCCAGGTTGATTTCACTGTCGTCCACCAGCAGCAGGTTGAGGTGGCGCAATGCCTGGCCAGGGTCTTCGGTGCGCGCCTGAACCTCGTGCGGGATCTCGGCCAGTCCTTTCAGGTCAGCGGGCAGCGGCCGCTGCAGCACCAGCTCGAACCAGAACTCGCTGCCCTGCCCCGGCACGCTGTACAGACCGACCCGCCCGCCCATCATCTCGGCGAGTTTTCGAACGATGGACAACCCCAGTCCGGTTCCACCGAAGTGTCGAGTGGAGGAGTTGTCGGCCTGCGTGAAGGGCGTGAACAGTCGGGCTTGCGTTTGCTCATCGATGCCGGCGCCGGTGTCGCGCACCTCACCGCGCAGGCGCACGTGCTGCGGGTCTTGCGTGGGCAGCGGCGGCACCACGTCCAACGTGACCCACACATTGCCGGCCTGGGTGAACTTGCAGGCGTTGCCGATCAGGTTGGTGAAGATCTGGCGCACGCGCTGGGCATCTCCCAGCAACACGGGCGGCACATCGCGCGCCACGTTGATCGTGTAGCGGATGCCGCTGGCCTCGGCCTGGGCGCGGAACAAGGCATCCATCTCGCCCATCAAGTCTTGCGGGCTGAAGGGGTGCAGGTCCAGGTCCAGCCCACCCGCTTCGATCTTGGCCAGGTCGAGCACGTCGTTGACCAGTCCCAGCAGCGAGCGGCTGGCCACCCGCGCCTTGTGCAGCAGCTGCGTCTGATAGCTGGTCAGGGGCGTGTCGCCCAGCAGGTGGGTCATGCCGATCATGGCGTTGAGCGGTGTGCGGATCTCGTGGCTCATGTTGGCCAGGAATTCGCCCTTGATGCGCGAGGCCTCCTGGGCCTTCTCCTTGGCCTGCACCAGGTCGGTGATGTCGATGCGAAAGCCCACCGTGTGGCCGTCGGGCATGCGCCGTTCGATGATGCGCAGGGTTCGGCCGTTGGCGAGTTGCTGCACCAGCTCGGCGCTGCCGCTGCGGTGAGCCGCCACCCGTTCAGCGACCCACTCGTCCACCCGTCCGATCGCAGCCGCGTAGTCCCCCAGTTCTGCACCTGCACGCACAAGGTCTTCGAACGGCACACCCGGAACCATGAGGTGCGCGACGCGGGGGTAAACCTCGCGGTATTTCTCGTTGCAGAACACCAGCCGGTCGTCCGGGTCGTACAACACGAAGGCTTCGTCGACCGCGTCGATGGCGCCGCGCAGCAAGGCTTCGCTGCGGGCGGTGTTCTCCTGCGCCTGCTTGCGTGCCGACACGTCCTGGTGCGTTCCATACATCCACTCGGGTTGTCCGTCGGCGCTCCAGCTGCGCACCGCGCCCCGGTCGAGCACCCAGACCCAGTGACCCTCCCGGTGGCGCGCACGGACTTCACATTCGTAGCGCTCGATGGCACCGCTGAAATGGCTCTGGAGCATGCTTTGGGTGAGCGCCTGATCGTCCGGGTGCAGGCGCTGCAGCCAGAAGTCCACCCCAACGCCGCCGAGCTCCTCCACGCTGTAGCCGATCATGGTGGCCCAGCGCTCGTTGATGCGCAGCTCGCCGGTCTCGACGTTCCATTCCCAGGTGCCGGCATCGGTGCCGCGCAGGATGTTGTCCAACCGTTCACGTTCGTCGGCCAGTGCTGCGGTGCGGTCCTTGACCTGCTGCTCCAGACCTTCCTTGAGCTCGACCACCTTGCGCTGCGCAGCACGCTCGCTGGTGATGTCCCGCGCAATCACGGAGGCGCCTGATGCTGTTCCTTCCTCGTGTTCCAGACGGGACATGGTCATGGACACCAGCAAGGGCCGGCCGTCGCGGGTCTGTCGCCACAGCTCCATCGGCGGAGCCTCGCCCGAATGCGAGAGGGTTCCCAGGGTCACCAGTTCGTCGCTGACTTGTCCCGGCGGCACGATGAGGGCATCCAGACGCTGACCCACCGCCTCCTCACGGGTGTAGCCAAACAGTTGCCGGGCACCGAGGTTCCAGGACGTCACGCGGCCCTCAGGGTCCAGGCCCAGGATCGCGTCCGGAGACTGGTCCACGAGAGCCGCCACCTGAAGGCGATCGTTGCGCGCCTGCAGAGCCCGCTGGACGCCGACCCAGTACAGGTACAGCATGAGCGCACCCACCAGGCCGGCAGCCAGCATGGGGGGCAAGCCATCGCGGGCACTGGCCATTGCGCTGGCCCTGAGTTCGCTCTCCCGCCGGGTGGCCGTGTAGTTCAGCACGCCAATGCTGGATTCGGGATTGCCCACCACCCGGGACTGCGCCGCCATGACCAGGCCATCGGGGCCGTTCCACCAGCTGACGCGGTCGCCGCCGGACGCGTCGGGCGCCGGCGCCGGCTCGAAGCTGTCGGCCCAGCGGTGGCGCTCGCCGAGGTCGAAGCCAAAGGTGCGCGAAGGTTCGGGGTGTGCCAGGAAATCGCCTTGCGCGTTGGTGGCGTAGACCTGCGGCCTGGGGTCGCTGCCCTGGGTGAGCATCCCGAGCCGACCCGACAGGTCGATGTTGATCACGATGGCGCCGAACACCTGACCGCTGGCGTCGTGCACCGGTGTGGCGTAGCGGATGGTGGGGCGCAGTGGCCGTTCGATCTGTTCCTGCTCTCGGTGGAGGACCACGTCCGACACGAACACCTCGCCTGCGCCCAGACGCAAGGCCTCGCTCAGGTCCACCGCATTGCCCTTGCGCCGCAGGCTCTCGCGCGGGGCCACCACCACGCGGCCGTTCTCACGAGTCACCCGCACAAGCTCCAGGCCATCGTCGGCGGCGCCGACAAAGCGCACCTCAAACGCTTCCGGCGTGGCGGTGAGGAAGCTGGAAAAGATCTGTTCCAGGCGGTTTTGCCACAGTGCCGTCGAGGACAAGTCTTGCGCATCCACACCGCCGTTTTGCATGGCCCGCACCAGACCCTTGACGGGTGGCGTGTTGGACAGAAAGAGCACGCTGCGCCGCCGTTCGGCGTATCCGCCTTCTGCCGTGCGGGCCAGCGTGTCCACGGCCGCCTGCAGTGCCTGTCCGGCCTGGCGGTGCTGCTGCCTGAGTTGCTGCAGGTAAG
Source organism: Hydrogenophaga sp. (assembly GCF_022844385.1). Lineage (GTDB taxonomy): Bacteria > Pseudomonadota > Gammaproteobacteria > Burkholderiales > Burkholderiaceae_C > Hydrogenophaga. The sequence goes on from NZ_JALHLX010000038.1 coordinate 19,073, forward strand.
TGTTGACCGTCAGCAGCACCAGCACCAGGGCGAAGCCCAGCGCTGCGCGTGCGGCCAGTGAACTGCGCAGAAACGCACCCGCGCTCACCGGCTGCCAGCGTGGGTGCCAGTCCACCGGGGCATCGGGCAGGCGCGAGCGCAGCAGCTGGCGGTGTTGCAGCAGCAGGGCCAGGCCCACCGCCAGCAGGGTGCTCAGCGCGATGCCGCCCAGCAAGGTCTGGACGGGTGAGCCAGGGTTGGTCACTGCGTTCATGGCCGGCAGCGGGGAAACGCGCATCACCCACTGGCGCCCCAGCACCATCAGCGGAAGTGCGACCTCCACCTCCGGTTCGAACAGGCTCCGGGATTCGTAAAGGGGTGCTGCTTCTGCACTGTCGGTGAGCGACATCGCCACCGTGTCGAGTTGGGGCGCCAGCCCGGCCAGCATCTCGTCGATCACGAGCGGCATGTAGGTCCAGCCCACCGTGGCGGTTTCGCGCTCCATGGGTGACCGGCCGTTCGCGTTGTCGCGGTACACCGGCAGCAGCATCAGCAGCCCTTGGTGCGTCAGTCCGCTGGCCTGCACCAGGGTGATGGGCGCCGTCAGACGTGCCTGGCCGTCGCGTGCAGCCGAGAGCGCAGCATCCCGTCGGCGGGGCTCCGAGGCGATGTCCAGCCCGGCGGCGCCCTGGTTGGGTGCTTCGGGCAGGATGTGGCGGATGAGAAAACGGTCGCCGTTGTGGGGCGACAGTGCGCGGATGCTGAAATCTGCCGATCCCTCTCTGCGCGCGCGGGCCACGAAAGCCGCCTCCTGAGCCTGTGGCACCCGATGGATGTAGCCGAAGCCGCGCGCGCCGGGAAACTCCCGCGCAATGTCGCGGCTGTCCATGTAGGCCTTGAACTGTTTCGGCGTGATCAGCTCGTCACCGTTGGCCGCCACCATGCCGCGGGCACCCCGCAAGCCGAATTCGTACAACTTGAAGCGGTCCTGGATCGCCTCGGCCAGGGCATCGGCCGCAGCGTGGGTGTGTTCCAGCAGCCGTTGCTGGTTGTTCAGCTGCACGGTCCAGGCGGCCCAGGCGCTGAGCAGCAGGCCGGCGCACCACAAGGCCAGCGCCCACCGCCGGGTGGTCTGGCCAGGCGTCATCGCTTCTGCACCAGACCGATCAGGTCGGCCGCTGCCGTCTTGCTCAGCGGTTTGTTGAGGAAGCCCTTCACGCTGGGGTGAGCCGAAGCGCGTGCACGGTCGGCTGGGTCGGACGACGAGGACAGCATCACCACCACCGCATGGCCGCGCTGCGAAGCCGGCAGTGCATCGAACGCCTGCAGGAACCCGAAGCCGTCCATGACCGGCATGTTGATGTCGAGCAGGATCAAGTTGATGCCATGGTCGGGCGTTCCGGCCAGCATCTTGAGCGCTTCCTGGGCGCGCTCGAATCCATGGATCTCAAAATCCACTCCGCTGCGCTGCAAGGCGATGCGGGTGAACAGCAGGTCGTTCTCGTTGTCGTCAACCATCAAGACGCGGCAGCTCATCGGGGCTCCAGAAAGCACTACTTGTTCAACCCTGAGTGGAAAAGCAACACGGGTTTCAGTGGATATCGGCTGACAAGGCCGGGTTCTTGATCCACTTGGTCCCACCGCGCGACCAGCGGCGTCAGTCTGCGGGCTCCGCCAGCGCCGCTGCGGCCCGCAGCCCGTCGGCTTCGGTGCGGTAGAGGTGCAGCCGCGGGCTCTCGGCCAGGTGGCCGGCGCGCTGCAACACCGCTTCCACCGGCAGTTTGATGCCCACGAGGTGCAATTCGATGCGCTGATCGTCCAGCTGCTCGCGCAGGCGACCAAAGGCTTCCACACCCGTGGCGTCGATCCAGTTGATCGGGTGTGCGATCAGCATCACATGGCGCGTGTCCGGGTGGACGGTGATGTGCTCGGCCACGGCCCGCTCGAAGCCGTTGGCGGTGGCGAAGTCGAGCGCGGCGTCCATGCGCAGCGCGTACAGGTGGGGCGCCAGTGGCGGCAGCAGCCAGAGGTGGCGGTCGCGCAGGCTGCCGTCGGGGTGCAGGCCCACTTCGATGATGCGCGGGTGCAGCCGCAGATAGAGGAAGTGCGAGAGCGCCATCAGCACGCCGGCCAGCACGCCCCAGTACAGGCGTGGCGCAGCCAGCAAGGTCACGGCAAATGTCACGCCGGCAATGCCCGCCTCGACCCGCGAGATCGACCACAGCTGCACGAAAGCGCGTGGCTTGATGAGACCCACGATGGCCACCAGCACGATGGCGGCGAGCACCGACATCGGCACATGGTGCAGCAGCGGCGTGAGCACCAGCAGCGCCAACACCACCACCCCCACCGAGAACACCGTGGCCCAGCCGGTGCGGGCGCCGGCGTAGAGGTTGAGCGCCGAGCGCGAGAACGACGAACTGGTGGGAAACGCACCGCTGAAACCCGAGGCCAGCTTGGCCAGACCCTGGCCGATCAGGTCCTGGTCCTGGTCCCAGCGCTGGCCGCGTTGACTGCTGTCCACCTTGGCGCTGGACGCCGTCTCCAGAAAACTCACCAGCGTGATCACCAGCGTGGGCAGCACCAGCTGGCCCAGCACGCTCCAGCCTGGCCAACCGGGCAGGTAGGGCATGGGCAGGCCTTGGGGCAGCGTGCCGATCACGCTGCCACCGCCTGCTTCAAAGCCCACCGCATAGCTGATGCCGGCGCTGGCCACCACCACCGCCAGCACGGTGGGAAAGCCCGGGCGCCAGCGGCGCGCGAGCATCAGCGCGGCCAGGCTGCCCAGGCCGAAGGCCAGCGAGGGCAGGTGCACCTGCGCTGGCCAGGCCAGGCTGTCCCAGGCGCCCAGGCCCAGCAAGGCGGGCAACTGCGAGGCGATGATGAGCACCGCCGCGGCCTGCGTGAAAGCCATGAGCACGGGCGAGTTCACCAGGTTGAGCAGCCAGCCGAATCGCACGAACCCCAGCACGATCTGCAGCAGTCCGCTGAGCAAGGCCAGCCACACCGCCAGCGCGATCCACTGCGCGCTGCCCGGTTCGGCCAGGCCGGTGAGCGAGGCGCTGATGAGCAGACAGGTGAGCGCGGTGGGGCCGACCGACAGGCGCACCGACGAGCTGAACAGCACCGCGATGAGGGCGGGCAGGAGCGAGGCGTAGATGCCCGTGATCAACGGCATGCCGGCCAGCGCGGCGTAGGCCACGCCTTGCGGAATCACCATCAGGCCCACCGTGAGACCGGCCATGGCCTCGCCGCGCAGCAGGGCAGCGTCGGGGCGCGGCCAGTTGAGGAAGGGCAGCAGGCGTTTCAGGCGGGACATGCACCGATCCTACTTGGGCACCGGTTCAGCGTTGGGGCATGTCCTTGACGGAAAACCCCAGGCTCACCGATGCGTCGCTGGGTATGGGTGGCACGCTTTCGTTCCAGTCCAACCATTGCGCGCGCATGCGTTCCAGCCGCCCGGGCTCGCGCGCAGCGAGGTTGGCGCGTTCGCGTTCGTCCTTGCCGATGTTGAACAGATACTCGTGCCCGTCCACCTGCAGGTACTTCCAGTCGCCCTCGCGCAGCGCGCGCTGGCCGCGGTGGTTCATGCGCCAGTAGAGCGCCCGCTCGAAGCGCTGTGCCGGCTCGCGCAGGACCTTCAGCAGGCTCACGCCGTCCAGCGGCCAGTCGGGGTCGGCCTCACCGCCACCGGCCTCCAGCAGCGTGGCCGACCAGTCCATGGTCATGCAGTGCTGGCTGCTCACCGTGCCGGCGGGAATGGCCGCCGGCCAGTGCGCGATCCATGGCACCCGGATGCCGCCTTCGGTGAGGTCCATCTTGCCGCCCACCAGCGGCCAGCTGTCGGAGAAGCGTTCACCACCGTTGTCGCTGGTGAAGACCACCAGCGTGTTCTCTTCCAGCCCTTCTTCGCGCAACGCAGCCATGAGCCTGCCGATGCCTTCGTCCATGTGGTGGATCATGCGGCGGTAGGTGTGGATGTCGCCGCCGTGCAGGTGGAACAGGTTCTTCGCCACCTCGGGCGCCACGTGTGCGTCGTCGCGGGTTTCCCAGGGCCAGTGCGGCGCGGTGTAGTGCAGGCTGAGCAGGAAGGGCTGGCCTGCCTTGGCGTCGGCGGCGCGCGCGCGCACATGGTCCACGGCGCGCTGCGAGAGCACGTCGGTGAGGTAGCCCACTTCGTGGTGCTCGTCCTCGTCGATGTAGAGGTCGTGCTCGCCGCTGGACGAGCAGTGGGTGAAGTAGTCCACGCCCCCGGCCATGATGCCGAAGAACTCGTCGTAGCCCGAACGCAGCGGCCCGAACGTGGGTGGGTAGCCCAGGTGCCATTTGCCGATGAGGGCGGTGTGGTAGCCGGTCTTCTTCAGCAGCGAGGGCAGGGTGGGCACCTCGGGCGGCAGGCCCAGGGTGGTGCTGCCCTTGCTGCGGCTGTTGATGGGTTCTTCCATCGCGCCGCGCAGCCGGTACTGGTAGCGCATGGTGATGAGCGCAAACCGCGTGGGCGAGCACACCGGCGAGTTGGCATAGCCCTGTGTGAACTTCACGCCGCCGGCGGCCAGGCGGTCGATGTTCGGCGAGACGGCACCGAAGTCCGCCGCGCGCCCGCCGTAGCAGCCGAGGTCGGCGTAGCCGAGGTCGTCGCAGACGATGTAGATGATGTTGGGGCGCTGGCTCATGCGGCGATCACTCCACCTTCATGCCGGTGGCCTTGACGATCGGGCCGTAGCGCGTGTGCAGCGCTTCGATGCGCTGGCTCGCCAGCGCACCGGTCAGGCCTTCGTAGAACAGGTCGAGGTTGGCCATGCGGGCCTGCACATCGGGCCGCTTGAGCGCGTCGATGATGTGCTTTTGCAGCGTCTGCACCACCGCGTCGGGCGTGGCGGCGGGCGCCATCACGAGGTAGAGCACCTCCTGCTCCAGGGCCTTGAGGCCGGCCTCGCCCACCGTGGGCAGCTCGGGCGCCAGCCGTGAGCGCTGGCGGCTGGTCACAGCCAGTGCAGTGATCTTGCCGGCTTGCACATGGGGCAGCATGCCGGGTGTGGCGAGCACGCCGCCGTCCACTTCACCCGAGAGCACGGCGGTCACGGCGGGCGTGTTGCCGCGGTAGGGCACGTGCGTGATCTTCGCCGGCGTGGCTTCCTTGATCACCTCGACCGCGAGGTGGCCGGGGCTGCCGCTGCCGGCCGAACTGAAGTTCAGGCCCTTGGTCTTGCCGGCTTCGATCATGCCGGCCAGTGTCTTGATGCCGGTGCCGGGGTGCACGCCCACCAGCAGGCCCGACGACGCCATCACCACCACCGGCCGGAAGTCGGCGGTCTTGAAGGTCATGTTGTTGTAGAGGTAGGGGTTGACCGTGAAGACCGTGTCGATGCCAAACAGCACCGTGTGGCCATCGGGCGCGCTCTTGGCCACGTCGGCCGCGCCGATGTTGCCGGCCGCGCCGGCCTTGTTCTCCACCACAAAGGTTTGTTTGAGGGTGTCCTGCAGCACCGCGGCCACCGAGCGGGCGAGCAGGTCCGACGGGCCGCCGGCGGGGAAGTTGTTGACGAAGCGCACAGGCTTGTTCGGAAAGCTGTCCTGTGCGGCTGCCCAGGGAGCGGTGGTGGCGGCGAACAGGGCGAGGGTCAGGTGCAGGGCGTTGGCGTTCATGGGGATCTCTGACGAGGGAAGGAAAGCAGGGGTCAGGGCTGGTAGCCCGATTTCTGGACCACGGGGGCCCACTGCGCGCGGTAGGCGGCGAGCATGCGGCTGGTTTGCGCGGGCGTGCTGGCCACCGGGCCCATGCGGGCGTCGTTGAAGCGGCGCACCATGTCCGGCTCCTCCATGATCTTGCGGATCGCCTGGCCCAGCTGCTCCACCCGTGCCGCAGGCATGCTGGCGGGCGCGAAGAAGGTGTTCCAGCCGATGGCGTCGACGTCGAGGCCGGCTTCGCGGAACGTGGGGATGGTGGGCGCATACGGCGAGCGTTTGGGGCTGGACACCGCGAGGATGCGGACCTTGCCCGCTTCGTGTTGCGGCAGCAGCGAGTCGAAGGTGTCGAAGGCCACAGGTATCTGGCCGCCCATGAGGTCGGTGACCAGCGGACCCGAGCCACGGTAGCCCACCACCTGCGCTTTCACGCCGGCCTTCTCGCCCACCATGAGGCCAAAGAAGTGCGGCAGGCTGCCGGTGGCGGGCACGCCGAAGTTGGCCTGCTCGGGGTTGGCGCGCAGCCAGGCCAGCAGGTGGTTGAGTTCACGCACCGGCACGCCCGCGCCCACGGCCACCGCAAACTCATAGGTGCTCGCCTGCGACACCGCCTGGAAATCCTTGTCGGGGTCGTAGCCGGCGTCCTTGAACACCAGTGGCGCGACCAGCATCAGCGCCGGGTTGCCCAGCAGCAGCACATTCTGGTTGGCCGGTGTGGTCTTCACTTGCTGCGCAGCAATGCGCCCACCGCCGCCGGTGCGGTTCTCCACCACCACCGTCACGCCCAGCGCCGGACCCAGCTTGTCGCCAACCAGACGGGCCACACGGTCGGAAGCGCCACCGGGGGCAAAGGGCACCACGATGCGCAGCGGGCCCTCAAAGGTCTGCGCATGGGTCGGCAAGGCTGCGGCGGCGGCGAGTGCGGCGGTGAGGGAAAGCAGCTGGCGGCGGGTGGTCATGGTGTGTCTCCTGGTGGCCCGGGTGTTTCCCGGTGCAGCTCACCATGCTATGCAGACACAATCAATTGCAGAAATCAATCATTGCGGGTGTTTTCCCTATCCATGGCCACCAACGACCGCCTCGCCGACCCGCAGCACCAGGCCGACTTGCTGCTCTACCGGCTCTACCGCATCCACGTCACCGCCGGCCGGCTGGTGGTGCACCTGTGCGAGTCGGAGTTCGGCATCACCCGGCGCGAGTGGCGCATCCTGTCTTTCCTGGCCGAGCGCGAGGGAGCGCTGTCGTCGCAACTGGCCGAGCACGCCATGCTGGACCGCGCCCGCACTTCGCGCACGCTGACCTCGCTGGCGTCGAAGAAGCTGGTGGTGCGCCAGCCCAGGCCCTCGGACCGGCGCGAGGTGCATGTGTTCCTCTCCGACGAAGGGCGGCGGCTGTACGGCGAAATCTACCCGCGTGTGGCAGCGATCAACCGCGAACTGGTCTCGGACCTGACGTCCGCCCAGCGTTCGCAGCTGGATGCGATGGTGGACGCCCTGCAGGCCCAGGCCAGCCGGATGGTGGCGGCTGCGCCCGGCACGCCGCTGCCGCAGGACGGCGGCGAGTGAGCTGACGGCCCACTTTGGGCCCCCGCGCAGCGCCGGCATTGGACCCCTGTCTTGCACGGGGATGGTTGACAATTGGACCCTTAATCGACGGCATGGCCGGCGTCCCTTCACGGCGCTGGCGGTGCCGGCCCTTGCTGACAGCCCCGCAACACACGACCCCCGGCGGTCGATGTTCCAGTCCCCCTCCCGGGGTGCTGGCGGGAGTCCCTGACACATCGGGCCACCGCCGCCGTCGCACGCTCCACCCTTCTGCTGCCCCTGCAGTGGCCACACCTTGCGTGTCCGGCCAGACAGACCGTTTCCACGTTGCGGCGTACACCGGCGCGAACACCATCACTGGAGGACATTTCCCATGCAACTCATCGTCTCGGCCGGGCTCATCCTGGCCATCGTCCTGTGGGGCGTCATCGCCCCCGACTCCCTCGGCGGGGTGTTCGACACACTGCTGGCCGTCATCACGCGCGACTTCGGCTGGCTCTACCTGTGGGTGGTGCTGGGCCTGGTGGTGCTGGCGATGGTGCTGGCCTTCAGCCGATATGGCGACCTCAAGCTCGGCGCCGATGACGACGAGCCGGAGTTCTCCATCGGGTCGTGGTTTGCCATGCTGTTTGCCGCCGGCATGGGCATCGGGCTGGTGTTCTGGGGGGTGGCCGAGCCCATCTCGCACTACGGAGCGCCGCCGCCCGGCATCGCGCCCAACACGCCCGAGGCGGCCAACGCCGCCATGCGCTACAGCTTCTTCCACTGGGGCTTGCACCCCTGGGCGGTCTACAGCATCGTGGCGCTGGCCATCGCGTTCTTCCAGTTCCGCAAGGGCGGTTCTGCGCTGGTGAGCACGGCGGTCGAGTCGTTGCCCTGGGCGCCGCTCAAGAAGCTCGGCCCGGTGGTCAACGTGCTGGCCGTGATCGCCACGGCCTTTGGTGTGGCGGCTTCGCTGGGCATGGGTGCGCTGCAGATCAACAGCGGGTTGAACTCGCTGATGGGCCTGCCGGTGGGCGAGGCCTCGCAGGTGGGCATCATCCTGGTGACCACGGTGCTGTTCCTGGCGTCGGCCATCACAGGTGTCACCAAGGGCATCAAGTGGCTCTCCAACATCAACCTCATCCTCGCCGCGCTGCTCACGCTGGCCGTGTTCGTGATGGGGCCGACCGTGGCCATCATCGACACCTTCACCAGCACGCTGGGCAGCTACGTGAGCGAGTTCGTGCGCATGAGCCTGCGCATGACACCGTTCCGTGACAGCGGCTGGATCAGCGGCTGGACTGTCTTTTACTGGGCCTGGTGGGTCAGCTGGTCGCCGTTCGTGGGCCTGTTCATCGCGCGCGTCTCGCGTGGTCGCACCATCCGCGAATTCATCCTGGGCACGGTGCTGGCGCCCACGCTGGCCGCCTTCGTGTGGTTCTCGGTGTTTGGCGGCACCGCGCTCAACCAGGAAATCATGCAGGGCCTGCCGATGGCCGAGGCCGTGGGCGCCGATGTGTCCACCGCCATGTTCGCCATGTTTGAAGCCTTGCCCATGAGCGGCCTGCTCAGCGGCGTGGCCACCATCCTGGTGCTGGTGTTCTTTGTCACTTCCGGCGACTCCGCCACCCTGGTGCTGGGCATGATGAGCACCGGCGGCCAGCCCAACCCGAGCGCCCGTGTGAAGGTGATCTGGGGCGTGCTGGTCTCGGGCATCGCCATCAGCCTGCTGCTGGCCGGTGGTGTGAA
>NZ_JALHLX010000039.1:0-9662 GCF_022844385.1 Hydrogenophaga sp.
GTGTCCTTCAAGGTGTCTGCCGTGTCGAGCAGCGGCATTTTGTCTTCCTGGTTTTCCTTGTTGCAGGCCAACGGCAGGCCCATCGTGAGCGTGATCAAACCCATGAGGTGGCCGTCCACTCATGGCCTGGATGCGCGGCGTGCACGTTCACCATGACGCTCACTGAGGTAGCCAACTGCGGCTTGCCCGGCCGCAAGTCGCTCTGTACGGTGACGAACCGACGATCGAGGCGCCCCGTCGCAAACTGGTTCAGCTGCGGTCAGCCTCGGCGTCAGCTTGCTTGATCTGCGTCAACGCATCTTCAGCCCTCAGGTATAGCCTTGAACTGTCTTTACGGATCGTCCCACCGACATGCCCATTAATCGCCGTTCGCTGCGCCATGCCACCTGGTTGATCCTGGCGGTGTGGTTGTTTGCGATGGGCGCGGGCGTGGCCAACGCGTGTTTCCTGAACGAGCGAGTCCACGGGAGCCATTTTTCGATCCAGGCGACGCTCCACGATGTGCTGGTTGCTGAAAGCCACCACGGCGCGCAAACCGGCCAAACCGACGCGGGATGCCTCAAGTTTTGCGATGAGGCACCGCTGGCAATCCCCAAGGTCGATCAGCCCATCACCGATGGCGGTCCAGGTTGGGTTGGCGTGCTGTACCGGACGTTGCCAGCAATCGTGGCCTCTGCAACCGCAGTTCATCTGCGAGTGCATGCGAACAGACCCGCGCACATGGCTTCGCCCATCGCCGCGCGACCCCATCGTCTGACGTTGTAGGCCGCTTCGCAGCCATTGCGATGAGCGCGCTTGCTGTCTGGGTCACTCAGACGGCGCCCCGCTCCTGACTGGCATCCCCATCCTGTTGCCGCCCGCGGCGGCTCCCCCATTCCTTCAAGAACACCATCATGAAAACCATCCACACCTTCCTCATGCTTTCCACCGCTGTTTTGCTGACTGCTTGCGCCAACCCGAACGCCCCGGGAGCAGGTCCCATGTCGGCAGCCAAGGCCGACGAACACGCCGCCCATCAAGCCGCTGCGGCCTCGTCGGGAGCGCCAACTGCCATGCATGACCACATGAAAGCCATGCAGGCCATGCGAGACAAGATGATGAATGCCAAGACGCCTGCTGAGCGCCAGGCCTTGATGGAGGAGCACATGAAATCCATGCACGAAGGCATGGCCATGATGAAAGGCATGAAGGACATGAAAGGCATGGGCGGCATGCACGGCAAGGCGGGCATGCCGGGCATGCCGGGGATGTCTGGCAAGAAGGACATGCCCATGGACATGTCGAAGCACCATCAGATGATGGAGATGCGCATGGACATGATGCAGACCATGATGGAAATGATGATGCAGCGCATGCCGGGCGGCACCATCCCGCCTGCCGGCAAGTGAAGGAGAACACGATGAATGCCATCGATCTCGACGTGCAGGGCATGACCTGCGGTGCCTGCGTCCAGCGCGTCACAGCAGCCCTGGTTCCCATCAACGGCGTGCATCACGTCGCCGTGGATCTGCGAGCTGGCCGTGTGAGGGTCACAGCAGAGGCGAGCGTGGCGCCATCGCAGCTGATTTCTGCATTGGCCGCAAGGCGCTACGAAAGCGTGGTGGTCACAAATGGCGCCCCGCCAGGTCGGGCACCCGACAGTCCGCCTCCGGCCGTTGCGCCCATGGGCGGTTGCTGCTGCAGTTGACCCCACCACGGGCCTGGCAAAGCCAGCCTGAAGATTGGAGCCGCCCCATGGAGTCACATCGTCATCACGAACACCGTCACGCTGGAAGCCCGGGTGCGCCGGCTTCTCCACCTGTGATATCTCCGCTGGAGGGCACGGTCTACACCTGTCCGATGCACCCGGAGATCCGCCAGGACCATCCGGGCAGCTGTCCCAAGTGCGGCATGACGCTTGAGCCTTTGATGCCGGATCTTGACGACGATGACAACCCTGAGTTGCTTGACTTCCGGCGCCGCTTCTGGTGGACGCTTCCGCTCACCGTGGTGGTGGCAGTGCTGGCGATGTTTGGTCACAACCTTGGCTGGTTCGAGATGGCCACGCAAAGCTGGATTGAGCTCGTGCTCACCGTGCCGGTGGTGCTCTGGGCCGGCTGGCCGTTCTTCGTGCGCGGTGCGCAGTCGGTGCTGAACCGCAGCCCCAACATGTGGACGCTGATCAGCCTGGGCACCGGGTCGGCGTTTGTCTACAGCGTCGTGGCCACGGTGGCGCCGCAGGTGTTCCCCGATTCGTTCGTCTCCATGGGACGCGTGTCGGTGTACTACGAAGCGGCGGCCGTGATCATCTCGCTCACCTTGCTGGGCCAGCTGCTGGAACTCAAGGCGCGTTCACAAACCTCGGCGGCCATCCGTTCGCTGCTGGGGTTGGCGCCCAAGACCGCGCGTCGCATCACAGCCGACGGGCAGGAAGAAGACATTCCGCTGGCCCACGTGCATGTGGGCGACCTGCTGCGCGTGCGCCCGGGCGAGAAAGTGCCCACCGACGGCACGGTGGTCGAAGGCAGCAGCGCGGTGGACGAATCGATGCTCACCGGCGAGCCACTGCCGGTCACCAAACGCGTGGGCGACAAGCTGATCGGTGCCACGCTCAACACCAGCGGCGCGCTCGTGATGAAGTCCGGGCATGTGGGCTCGGCCACCGTGCTCTCGCAGATCGTGCAGATGGTCGCCATGGCGCAGCGATCGCGCGCGCCCATGCAACGCATGGCCGATCAGGTGGCGGGCTACTTTGTGGTGGGGGTAGTGGTGGCGGCGCTGCTCACCTTTTTCGGCTGGGGCGTTTTCGGCCCCGAACCGAGCTGGGTACATGGGCTGATCAACTCGGTGGCCGTGCTCATCATCGCCTGCCCGTGCGCACTGGGGCTGGCCACGCCCATGTCCATCATGGTGGCCACTGGGCGCGGTGCCACCCATGGCGTGCTGTTTCGCGACGCTGCGGCCATCGAGAACCTGCGCAAAGTCGATACCCTGATCGTCGACAAGACAGGTACTTTGACCGAAGGGCGCCCGCGCTTTGAGCGCGCCATCGGCTTCGGGAGCTTTGCCGAAGACGAGGTGTTGCGCTTGGCCGCCAGCCTGGACCAGGGCAGCGAACACCCGCTCGCTGCCGCCATCGTGGCCGCGGCGAAGGAACAAGGGCTTGCGCTCGACGAGTCCGAGCAGTTCGACTCCGAGTCCGGCATCGGGGTGCGTGGCCTGGTGGACGGGCAGGCGCTGGCGTTGGGCAACACCGCGCTGATGCAGCAGCTCGGTGTCAACGCGGCGCCGTTGGCCTCCGAAGCCGAGGCGCTTCGCGCACAGGGCGCCAGTGTCATGTACCTCGCGGTGAACAAAGCACTGGCTGGATTGCTCGCCGTGTCCGACCCGATCAAGGCCACCACGGCCGATGCGCTGGCGTCGCTGCGGCAGGCCAACATCCGCGTGGTCATGGCCACGGGCGACGGGCTGACCACCGCGCGTTCGGTCGGCCAGCGCCTGGACATCGACGAGGTGCACGGCGAAGTGACACCGGCCGACAAACTCAAGCTGGTGGAGAAGCTCCAGGCCGAGGGTCGCGTGGTGGCCATGGCAGGCGACGGTATCAACGATGCGCCAGCCCTGGCCCGCGCCGATGTGGGTATTGCCATGGGAACAGGCACCGACGTGGCCATGAACAGCGCGCAACTCACCTTGGTCAAGGGCGATTTGCGCGGGATCGCCACGGCCCGCGAACTCTCGGTGGCCACGGTAGTCAACATGAAACAGAACCTGGTCTTTGCCTTCCTCTACAACGCTCTGGGAATTCCCCTGGCCGCTGGATTGCTGTACCCGTTTACCGGATGGCTGCTGTCACCCATGATCGCTGCATTGGCTATGAGTCTGAGTTCTGCATCAGTGATTGGCAACGCGTTGCGCCTGCAGGGCGCCTCGATTCAGGAACCGTGATCGGCGCCCACTCAGTGCTTTTTCATCGGTCAGATTCGAAGAATGCCTCCCGGGGTGATGTCCCAGACGCTGGTCGCACCATATCTCGGCAAACAAGGACTGACCGCAACACCACCAAAAGTTGACACCCGCTTGGTGACACTGCCCGCTACCGCTGCACATCCGCCCTCTGGAGATCAGACGACGGCACCAGTGAGCTGAGAAAGACGGGGCTCCGGGTGGTCAGCTCGGGGGGGTGACCCCAAGTGCACGGGCCCGAACCAGCAAGCGGTGAGCATTGCGCCATGTGGGCACCTCCACCCAGTGGCCGTCCACCAGGGCGCGCTCCTCGCCGCGAGCTCGTGCAGCTTCAAACGCCGCTACGATTGCCACAGCGCCCTGTACTTCCAGCGCGTCTGGAGTCAATGCACGGTTGATAGCCGCGGCGTGGTCGGCGCGAACCAGAGACTTGCTGCGGTAGCCCAACCTTCGGGACTCGACTGTTTCACGGATTGCGCCTTCTACATCGCTGAACGTATACGGAGCATCGATAGGTTCGATTCGTGCAGCTCGGCAGTCGAGCAGAAATCGTCTCCGGGCGTGCGCGAGCTCGTCGCCTCCCGGATGGCGCTCCGCACACAGATCGTTCACCAGGTCCTCAGCGCCCAGCAGGGCAGCGTGAATGCGCGAGCTGCCAGCAGCAATCGAACGAACTTCGGCCACGCCCAATGCCGTTTCGCACACAGGCAGGATTTCAGTTGTTCCTGGACCGATGCCGAGCTGCCGCTCCCAGCTTGTGATGGCTTCATCCAGCGCCGACATCTGGTTGGCGCTGACTGCCATTGGGTATGCGATGACGTGCGGTCGTCCAGCCATGGCAGCGGCAAGGTCGATGGAACCATCCTCGTCCAGCTGGTTGACGCGAACGGCCGTCACAAAGCTCGCTTCGTTCCACGAACGCAGCAGGCTGACCAACATGCCGCGCGCTTCTTCGCGCCTGGCAGGAGGCGTGAAGTCCTCCAAGTCAACAATCAATGCATCCGCGCCGCTCCCGCGCATGGCCTCATGAGCGCGCGCGTCCGCACCTGGACCGAACAGCCAAGTGCGGCGGAGCTCGTTTGGGCGAGGCGCCTTCGATTCAACGAAGTCCATGAAGTATCTCCAGCCTCAGTGTTTGAACGTCAGGTCATCAGTAGAGATCGCTGCGGCAGGTGCCTGACCTTGTACCTTGGATGCGACTTGTGAAGCGCCCCGTGTCGAGACACAACCCAGGCTTGCTCGTGATGGGGCCGACTTGATCCTACTGGATGCACCGCAATGCACCGCAATGCCCCGTGCACCTGGCTGTACTTGTCATTCCATCTGCGGGGTTCGCCTCGCGAGTCGCGGCTTCGACAAGCCGCAACATGCCGCTCTCAGATCATCAAGGATCAAAGCAAGGCTCACATACGCGACCGCAAGCAGAGCGGGTACTTGCGAAGCACTTCTCTCAGGCGCCGGTCAGAAGACCGCTCCACAACAAACCACTGAGCACGGCCCCGCCCAGGGCGAGGTAGATCGCGCAGGGCAGCAGCATGCGCCGCAGGATCTCGCTTTCGCGGCCAGCCAGACCCACCGTGGCGGCTCCGGCGACGATGTTGTGCGGGCACACGATGTTGCCCACCGCAGCACCAAAACCCTGGGCCGCCACGATGGCCGTTACCGGCAGCGCCAGGGCCTGCGCCGTCTGCACCTGCAGCGAGGTGAACAACACATTGGACGCTGTGGCCGACCCGGTGACGAAGCTGCCCAGGGCACCAACGGCGGGAGCCACCCACGGCCACGCCGGCCCGACCAACTGCACCGCTGCCTGCTCCAGGGTTCCAATGAAACCGGCGTGCAGCATCAGCCGGGACAGCACCAGCATGGCCAGCAAAGCCAGCGTGACCGGCACCAGTTGCCTGGCCGAGTGGGCCAGCGCGCCACCCACATCACGCAGAGGCACTCGCTGCAGCCTCGCCCCGATCAGCAGCGACACCAGCAGCAGAGTGCCAGGGTGCGTGAGTGGCTGCATGCGCCCACCAAAGCCACCGAAGCCTTGCCAGGCGACCTGCACCCCGGACAAGGCGTCGTCCACCGGCGCCCACAGCCTGGCCACGGCCAGCGCCACGACCCCGACCACCAGCACGCCGTAGGGCGCAAGCGCCTGAGCCATGCCGCTTGCTGCGCCCAATGGCTCACCGCCACCCGACGGCACAAGGCGCGCCACCGCCTGACGGCGCAGCACGGCAATGAACAGTGCCCCACCAATCAGGGCTCCACCCAACGTGGCCAGTTCCGGCCCCAGCAACGCTGCCAGCGCCATGCCAGGCAACAGAAAGCCGGCCGCTGCCAGTGCCGCCCAACGCCAGCCGGGCCGGTGCCCGCTGGCGGCCAGTGTGCGCACGAAGAACACCATCATCACGCCACCCAGCAGCGTGTGCAGCAGGGCGGTGCGCCACGCGATCTGCACGCCGTCCAGCCCGGTCAGGGCCACCTGCGCCAGCACCGGCGTGCCCAGCGCGCCAAACGAGACCCCCACCGCATGGCCGAGCAGGGCCAGCGCCACCGCCGGAACAGGTGCAAAACCCAGACCCACCAGCAGCGGCGCGGCCAGCGCCACGGGCGTACCGAAGCCGGCCGCACCTTCGAAGAACAAGGCCATCAGCCAGCCCACCAGCAAGGCCTGCAATGCTGTTGACCCGGTCAACCGTGTGAGGCTGTTGCGCAGCGTGTCGATGGCACCACGGGTTTGCTGCAGGCGGTGCAGCGCCAGTGCTGGCCACAGGATCCACAGGATGGTCAGCGTGAGAAAACCGCCCTCGGCAACCACGCCGGCAAATGACCTCAGCGGCGCGGCACCCGGCGCGCCGAAGTCGAACACCACCACAGCCAGCAAGGCGGCCAGCGCCAGCGCCGCAGCGCCGGCCCGCGCAGCGGACCAGTGCAGCCCCAGCATCAGCCCCAGGATCGCAAAGATCGGTGTTGCCGCCAACGTGGCGGCCCAGCCCAGGCCTTGCACTTGCGCCGCCCCTCAGACGATCCGCTCGACCGAGACCGGGTGCAGCGGTCGGCCCTCGGCTTCGAAAAGATCGAGGTTGGCCAGGGTGGTTTCGGCGATGCCTGTGAGCGCCTGCTCGGTGAAGAAGCCCTGGTGGCCGGTCACGATGACGTTGGGGAAAGTCAGCAGCCGGGCAAACACGTCGTCGTGCAGCACCGTGTTCGAGAGGTCGCGAAAAAACAGGTCGGCCTCTTCCTCGTACACGTCCAGGCCCAAGCTGCCGAGTTGCCCGCTCTTCAAGGCTGCGACCGCTGCCCGGGCATCGACCACGGCTCCGCGGCTGGTGTTGATCAGCATCACACCGCGCTTCATGGTGGCCAGCGCATGGTCGTCAATCAGGTGGTGGGTTTGAGGCGTCAACGGGCAATGCAGGCTCACGATGTCACTTTGGGCCAGCAACTCGGGCAGCGGGACGTAGTGCGCCCCCAGCGCCGTGAGTTCCGGGTTGACGCTGGGCGCGAAGGCCAGCACCCGGCAACCAAAGCCGGCCATGATGCGGGCAAAACAGGCTCCGATCTTGCCGGTTCCGATGACGCCGACGGTGCGACCGTGCAGGTCGAAACCCAGCAGGCCCTCCAGCGCGAAGTTGCCTTCGCGCACCCGGTTGTAGGCGCGGTGGATCTTGCGGTTGAGCGTCAGCACCAGGGCCACGGTGTGCTCAGCCACGGCGTGGGGAGAGTACTCGGGCACGCGGCCGACCGCCATGCCCAGTGCCGCAGCGGCAGGCAGGTCCACATGGTTGAAGCCGGCGCTGCGCAGGGCGACCAGGCGCACACCCAGGCCATGCAGGCGCTGCAGCGTCTCGGCATTCAGCCGGTCATTGACGAAGGCACAGACCGCTTGCGCGCCCTGGGCGGCTGCGGCCGTGCCCGCGTCGAGTCGGGCTTCATGAAAGACAAACGTGTGGCGGCCGGCGGCATTGGCGCGGGTGAGGAATTCGCGGTCGTAGGGGCGGGTGCTGAAGATGGCGACTTGCATGGCTGGATGATGACGCCTTTTGCCTTGCAGGAGGCTTCACGGTCAGCCGAACGCTGATGGAAACACGGTCTGGCGGATTCCAGCACGCCGCCGATCATTGGTCAGAGATAGGGTGACATCAGCCTGGCGATTCCGTTTCGAAGGCGGACCAGCATGGAAAGATTCCGGAGTTCTGCCATCCCCAGGCGGCGTGCACTTCCAACTCGGGCACCAACGAGGCTGTTCAGCGTCTGCGCAAGTTCCTCGTTGATACAAACGAGGTTGTATTCGAAGTTCAAACGCAGGCTTCGCGCATCCCAGTTGGTCGAGCCGATCAGTGACCAGTGCTCGTCGACCAGCAACAGCTTGGTGTGATCGAAAGGTGGAGGGCTCAGGTGGATGCGGCACCCGCTGGCCAGGAGCTCAGTCAGTTGCGGACGCGTCGCCCAGTCCATCACACGCAGGTTGCTGCGTTCCGGCAGCACGATGTCCACGGCTACGCCACGCAGGGCTGTGACCTTCAGCGCCGCCAGCAAGGTCTCGTCGGGCAGAAAGTAGGGGGTCACGA
Organism: Hydrogenophaga sp.; assembly: GCF_022844385.1. Taxonomy (GTDB): domain Bacteria; phylum Pseudomonadota; class Gammaproteobacteria; order Burkholderiales; family Burkholderiaceae_C; genus Hydrogenophaga. The sequence goes on from NZ_JALHLX010000039.1 coordinate 8,511, forward strand.
TGCGAACGCGCGTCCGTGCCACGGCCAGTGCCCCCAACAGCACTAGGGGAAGGTTGTCGATGTCGGCGTCGGGACCGTCTGCAACACCCCGGGCAGCAACTGGTCCGCACGCATCCAGAGCCGGAAACCACACCTCGCCGAGCAGGTGCTCGCCGCAGGCATAGGCCCAGTCCACAGCAAAGGTGCGCTGCAGATCGGCCACCACCGGCCCCCGCACACCGAAGTGCAGGCACCGCACCGGGCTCGCTGGTCGGCGGGCCAGCCAGTGGCCCACGCGGATGTTCATCCCACCGGTGAAGCCAAAGGTGCCGTCGACCACCATGATCTTGCGGTGGTTGCGCAGGTTGGCATAGCGCGTGCGCAAGGGGTTGCGCGTCGGCGAGAACGCCGCCGCGGTGATTCCTGCGCGACGCAGGGCACGCAGCATGTCCGGCCGGCTGTAGCGCAGGCCCAGTCCGTCGAGCAGCACGCGCACCTCGACGCCGCGTTCGCGAGCGCCCCGCAAGGCCAGCAGAAAGGCTTGACCTGCTGCGTCGTTGTCAAAGATATAGGTGGCCAGCGTGATCGACCGCTGAGCACCTGAAATGGCAGCGAGCATGGCCGGATAGGCAGCATCGCCATCCTCCAGCGCATCGATGTGGTTGCCAGCCAGCAGCGGCTTGCCGGTCAGGCGATCGCAAAGCTGTTCCAGGCCGGCGAGACCCACATCGGCCTGCAAAAGGGCTTGTGCAGCGATTGAGCTGGCTTCGGCCGGGATGGGGTGCTTGTCGTTTCCCCAAGCCGCGCGCAGGTCGAGTGCGACGGTGTTGCGCTGAATCCGGTTGATGCCGAACACCAGATAGAGAAGCGAGCCGATGCCCGGCGCCAGCCAGGCAAGTCCGACCCAACCGATCACGGCGCTGACGTGGCGCTTGCGCAGCACCGCATCAACAGTGACGGCGGCCGCTGCGGCGGCATGCATGACCGCAAACACAGTGGGCCAAGCTTGTATCAGAGCATCCAGCATGCGATAGCTTAGAGCGTTCCGCGCGCGAGGGAACCACGGACACGGACGGCGACTGCTGACCGGGAGCGGTCATCGGATTTCCGGGTCTTCCCCGTTGTTTGCAAGCACACCCGGCGGTGACTTGATGCCTGCTCCAACCACGGTGA
>NZ_JALHLX010000039.1:9762-26583 GCF_022844385.1 Hydrogenophaga sp.
AGGGAACCACGGACACGGACGGCGACTGCTGACCGGGAGCGGTCATCGGATTTCCGGGTCTTCCCCGTTGTTTGCAAGCACACCCGGCGGTGACTTGATGCCTGCTCCAACCACGGTGAGGTTCAGTTCGGCTGTGTTGCCCAAGACCGATGGGACGACGTTGACGCCCTTGTTTTCGCCGTCAGACTCTCCGTATGCGCTCAGCGAAATCTCACTGGCCACCGGATTTTGAATGCGCGCAATATCGCCGCCGCTCATGATCGCCATGCCCAATCTGCTGGCGCCGTTGGCCAGCGTGAGCTCGCCTTCGGGGGCAGATATCCGTCCGGTGTGCGTGCCGCCCGTGAACGTGTAGTTCGAGGCCAGGCCGCTGCCATCGGCCAGCGCGAGCGTGCCCAGGTTCAGCACTTGAACGCCCGCGTTTGCGCTCGCGACCGTGCCGGTGCCATTCAGGATCAATGTTTCTGTCCCGACCCCGGTACCGATCGAACCGTTGGAGCCAAAACTGGACGCAGTGAAGCGGGTCGTTGCGTCAAAGACGCGCTCCCCACTCAGGTTGACGCTTGCGCGGTTGACTGTGAGCGTACCGCTGGCATAGGTGACGATGTAGCCGTGTTGGGCAGAGTAAAGCCCGCCTGGGGTCAAGGTGTAGCTGCCGGCGTGCAAAGGGTTCTGGGAGACGCCGCCAAAGGTCACGCTCCCCAGCAGACTGGCGTTGGGTTGGCTGGTGTAGCTGACACCGCCTGCGCCGTCATACGCCATGCCGTCGTAGGTCATGGTGGCGTCATTGGCCTTCACGGTCAGCGGCGCCATGAAGGCGCGAAGCAGCGGATCGACCAGCCCCGCCTGGCTGAGCCAGGTGTCGGCAAAGTCCCATCCGACGAAGTTGGCCTGTTGCTTCATCTGGGAAGAAGTCAACCCGGTGGCCCCGGTCGCCGTGCCCCCGGCGATCCCGGGGATTGGGCTGACGTCGACGTTCCAGTGGCTGTTGCTGACCGAGCCACCGTTGTGTCCGACCAGGCTACCCATGGAATTGGGATCGGCATTGGACACGTTGGCGGATGCATAGCTCGTGCGGATGGTGCCGCCGTTGTTGTGCCCGACCAGACCGCCGATCAGGTCTTGGCCTGCGGAGCTTCTGACGCTCCCGGTGCTGTAGGCGTTCGAAATGCTCCCCTCATTGACGCCGACCAAACCGCCCAGGCGGTTGCCCGCGGTCACCGAGCCCGAAAAGTAGCTGTTGTTGATCGTCCCCGTGTTTTGGTTCAGGCCAACCAGGCCACCCAGATAGGTGTTTCCCACCAGGGTGCCCGTGGCGTAAGTGTTGTGGATGGCGCCCCGGTTGATACCGACCAGCGCTCCCACCCGGCCTTCATTGTTCCAACCCGATGTGAACGACCTGACGTTCACCAATCCCACGTTGCGGATCCGGGCGTTGGAGGTGGTTGATCCGAACAATCCGGAAACCTTGACCGAGCTGGCACCAAGGACAAGGCGCAGGGTCAGGTCGGACACGGTGTGGCCCAGACCATCGAAGACGCCGGCAAACGGCAAGCTGGCTTCACCAATGGGCGTGAAGCCCGCGCCCGAGTTCCATCCTGCGGTCGAGCTCGCATCGATGTTGCTGCCGAGTACGTAGTGGCCGGCCAGATCGCCGGACATCCCTTGCAGGTCGGTTCCGCTGGTGCTGGTCGGGTCGCCCAGACTGTTGATCACGGTGTAGACCGTCGGCACGGCGGTGTCGCTGCCGAGCCTTGTGCTGAAGTTCTGGCCCGAAGGCAGGTCGATGGCGGCCTTCACGTTGTACGTGGCGGTATTGCCCGATGCAACAGCGCCCTGGCCATATTCCAGCGCCAGGCTGGCCGTGCCGGAGCCGCGCAGCGGCTGGTTGATGTTGATGTTGTTGTGTGCGGTGAGGGTCAGCTTGTTGGCCGACCAGGCAATCGTGTCGTTGACGTTGATGTCGCCGAGTCCGGCGCCGGTGGCGACGGTCGCGATGCTCACGTTGCTGGTCTGCAGGGCGTTGGTGTAGAACGCGCCTGTCTGATCGCCTCCGGTGGCAGCGATGGTGTAGTTGGTCGGATCGATCAGCCAGTTGCCGGTCAAACCATTTGCAGACGCCGCCGTCGTGACCCTGAGCGCGCCGTCGAGTTTCACTTGCGCGGCCGAGGTCTCGATGAAGCCACCATGGCCACCGGCCGGCGCACTGGCGTCCAGCGTGCCCGCCGCGTTGACCGTGCCGCTCTGCATGTCCCCCAACAATTTGATGCTGCCGTTGTGGTTGACCAGGGTTTGCGCCTGGATGACACCGGTGTTGTTGACCACCGTCTTCAGCAGATGACCAGCGGCCTGGGCTGTCATCAGCACCTGGCCGCCGTCGGCCTGGATCAGTCCGCCGTTGCTGACCAGCGCATTCACCGCCCCCTGGTCAATGGTGATGTTGAGCAGGCCGTCACCGGCCACGTCGAGCGTGATGGCCTGGCCGCCGACCAGTGACACCGAGCCCATGCGCGCGGCAATCACGCCTTCATTGCTCACGTGGGCGCCCAGCAGGGCGACAGAGCCACCCGGTGCGTTGAGCGTGCCCTGATTGCTCACCGCCTGGGTGCTGCTGCCGGAGAACTTGTAGCGCCCGGCCATGAAGTCGCTGTCGGTGATGTTGAGCGTGGAGGCCACCAGGCCACCCACGTTGACCGAAGCGCCCCTGCCGAACAGGATGCCGTTGGGGTTGACCAGGAATACCTTGCCGTTGGACGACAGGCTGCCCAGGATGGTGGACGGATCTGTGCCGACCACGCGGTTGAGTGCTACCGAACTGGCACCGGGCTGCACGAACTGCACGGCCTCGCCGGCGCCGATGCTGAAGCTTTGCCAGTTCAGTACCGCACTCGGGCTGCCTTGCACGATCGTCAACTTGCCGGGTGTGGCCGTCACGCTGGCGCTGCCGGCCGTGACCTCGCCGCCTTGCGGAAGCGCGGAAGCGCCCGCCGCATAGGCCAGCCAGAGCGAGGCCGCCAGGGCCTTGAGCGCCCAGCGACCCGCCTGCAATGCACCCGTGTTGGACGACACCTTGTTGCCGCTGCTTTTTGAGGTTTCGGCTGTGGCCACGCAGGTGGCGGTGCTGCTGTTCCAGACGGAGCGGTGGATGTGGTTCATGTCAATGGCCCTTTGTTTCGTTGGCGTTGTCAGTCGCAGAGCAGCTTGTTCAGAAGTACTTCACACCCTGCACCCAGAACCGGCCGCTGGCGTCCGGCGCCGAGGTGGCAGGCTCGAACCCCAGCTTGTGCGCGTAAAAGGCCTTGACGAAAAACGAGTCGCCGACCGACCAGTTCAGGCCGACGCCGGCGCCGCTGAGCTTGCGTGTGTTGGCGCCGGTAGCCCAGGGGTTGCGGCTGAACGTCACAGCGCCGCTGTCGATGAACCCGACCAGCTGAACTTGCCCCGCCACGCTGTTCGTCTGAGGCCATGTGTACCGCGCTTCCAGCTTGAGCACAAAACCGCGGTCGGCATAACTTTCGCCCTCCGGGTAGGCGCGCACGGCATTGGCCCCGCCCAGTTGCATCTTTTCAGAGACGTCCAGATTCCTGGAGGCCAGCTGCCCGCTGGCTGCTGCGTAGAACTGGGTCGAAGCGCCGGCGCCTTGCAGCCGGGCCAGGTTGAAGCCCAGCTTGCCGTACGAGCCCTGGGTTCTGGCGGTGGAGGCATCAGCCACCTGGGCCACCGTGTCCCGCAGGTCAACGTTGCCAGCCGTTCCCGTGACGCTGTAGGTGTTGACTGCCGGACCGGCAAAGCTGTCGCGGTGGTCGCCCTGGAGGCTCAGCATGAGCACCTGAACCACTTTCTTCTGGCTGATGTTGGTGGCGTTCACCTGGTCGTGCAGGCTTTTGCTGTCAAAGGCCAGCTGCACGGACAGGTTGGACTGGCGCGAACGCAGCAGCGGGTAGCTGCTGTAGACGCTGGCGATGCTGGCCGCTCCGTGGGCCTGCAGGCTGTCGAATTCCTTGCCGAGCCTGTAGTCGAGGTGGGCATAGGCCACGCCGACTTTTGCGCGCTCGACCTGCACCTGGTATGCGGCGCGGGCGTAGTTCAGGCCTTTGCCCGAGGTCAGCAGGCGCAGGCTTGCCACGTCGCCGTATCCCGAGGGGTTGTTCAAATTGAGCGAGCCGCCGACGCGCCCGCGGCCGGTGTAGCGGTTGCCGTGGTTGTCGCCATCAACGCTGCCGGAAACCAGGGGCCCGGGCACCACGTCAAGCACCAGGTCCGAGCTGCCCACCGAGGCGCCCGGCGTGAGGGTGGACTGCACTTGCACGCCAGAAAGGTCGCTCAGCAGCAGCAAGCTGCGTTCCAGTGGTGCAATGGTGACGGCGTCGTCGGGCGCTGGCTCGGTCAAGCCCCGGGCGATGCTGTCCTTGAGCCGTGTTTGGTTGCGAATCGTGACCGCGCCGTAGCGACCTTCCAGCACGGCGAGCGTGACCAGGCCATCCTTGATGTCCTGCGCAGGCAGGTAGGCCTGAGCCAGAAAATAGCCTTGCGCATGGTAGTAGTCGGACACGCGCTCGGCCAGGCCGCGCATGTCGGCCAATGTCATCACGCCTTGCGGCTTGAAGCCGCTGGCTTCGAGCAGCGTGGCCTCCGGGAACGCCTTGGCACCGGTAATGCGCAGGGTGTTGACACGCACGCCGGTCTGGTCTGACAGGGGCAACGGAGCCTGTTTGCCCTGCTCGATGCGGATTTCTGGCGCCCTGGGCGGCAAGCTGGGCGCTTGTGGGATTTGCAAGAGCTCGCTGCCAGCGCTCGGCTGCTGCTGCGCCCACACGGCGGGAGCAGCGGCCAAAAGGGAGGAAATGGAGAAAAGCCGAGCCAGGATGAACAAAGCCGCCCACGATGAGCCGGGATGTGTCGGCACCGCCCGTCTCGGGGGGTTCTCGGGCGTGTGATGACGGGTGCGGAGCGCGAGCCATGTCGAGCCAGCTGGGCGAGGGCCAATGTTCTGGATGCTCACCAACCACCCTGGGCGCGTTTCTTGTTGTGTCATTGGGGCCTGGCAGTAGAGAGAGCCTTGACTATCGACGCAGCACCGCACTCGTCAAAGGTCGAAAAGGGTGCGGAATGCACGCCAGTTCTTCCCGCTCCTTGAGCTCCGACATGAAAAGCCAGGCCAGCAAAGGTGGCCGTAGCCAAAGTCCATGATTTCGTGGATTGGACAGTTTGGATCTCGGCTGGCGAACCACGGAAATGTCAGAGCCTCCCAAGCTCTGATGAAGGCATGCCCTTTCTTGATTCCCTGCTGCACGTGATGAAGAACGGCGACTCCGCCGGGATTGCCGTGGTCGGCAATGAGGGCATGGTGGGAGTTCATGACCCAGGAGATGACCTCCAACATGATGGGCGTGCGCCGCGAAGGCGTGACCGAGGCTGTGCGAGTGCTGTCCGGTGGTGAAGGTCGAATACGACCGGTCATTTCCGCACCAGATGGCTGGTGAGCGCAAGGGAGCCCGCGCAAAAAAACCCGCGCAAGCAGAACTCGCGCGGGTGAGGGGTGGCCAACGCCGACCATGGAGGACGGCGCGGCACCATGCAACTTCAGCTCAGGCGCGGGTCGATGTAAGGCTTGGTGCCGTAGTAATCGTGAATGCCCTTTTCCCAGCTCGCGTCAGCCATGTCGGGCCAGGCGTCCTTGTCAAAGCCGGGGGCGCTTTCCAGACGGTCTTTGCTGGCGTCGAGCACAAAGCGCTTGTTGACGGTGTCCAGGGTCAATGCGTCCCAGGGCACAGCGAACAGCTTTTCGCCCATGCCCAGGAAGCCACCAAACGAGAGCACGGCGTATGCCACGCGGCCAGTGCGCATGTCGAGCATGATTTCCTTGATGTCGCCGAGGTCTTCATCCTGTGCATTGAAGACGTCATTGCCCATCAAGGTGTCAGCGCCCATCAGGTGTGGGCCGGGGCCGCGATCGTGGTCAGGGGCGCCGCCTTCAAGGGCATTGGCGCCAGCATAGATTCCGAGGGAGTCGCGTTCTTGGTAGTTCATGGGGGGTGCTCCTGTGAATGGAGTGAATGGGACGCAGATGGGTATCTGCAAGGAACGTGTGCCAGAGGTCACGCGTGCCTTGCAGTCTGTCTGCGCTGCAAGCTGTGGTCTGTTCGGCAACACACGCCATCGCGTCATGGGTTGAGGCGCGCGCCTTGGACCAGAATGGCCCCCACCCTGTGAACAATGAAACGGACCAACGATGTGGAATGAGATATGGACAACCGTTCGACTGGAGTTCTCGGACCTCGCCAACGCTGAAGATGTGACGAGGATCTGCCTGCGACTTTCTGTGGCCCTCTTGCTCGGTGCCCTGCTGGGCTACGAGCGGGAGTCGGTGGGCGCTGCGGCTGGACTGAGGACACACATGCTGGTGGCCCTGGGCGCGGCCCTCTTCATGCTGATTCCGCATCAAGCCGGCATGCGGATCGAAGATGTCTCCAGGGTGATGCAAGGCGTCATTGCCGGTATTGGATTTTTGGGGGCCGGCGCCATCATCAAGTTGCAGGACGAATCGGTGAAAGGCCTCACGACCGCCGCAGGCATCTGGCTCACTGCGGCCGTGGGCGTGGCGGCGGGCATGGGGCTGGAAGCGACGGCCGTGGTGAGTGCCGTGTTTGGATGGATCGTGCTCTTCATCCTGAGAAAACTGCAGGACCAGTCGACCCCAAAGAAAAACTGAGTCGCTGCGGGCCGCCAGCTCCAGGTCCGCCTGCAGGAGTTGCCGGCCCTGGACGCCGCAGCGCTCGCGGTATCAGGCCCGTCGCCGGGTTTCTCCAGCAGACAGGGCGGTCATGAATTCAAAGACGAAGTTGCAGTCTTCGTCCTGCAGCACGCTCATGTCGCCCACGGCCACCGGCGCCACATACCCACGAATGACCTGCAGGGCGGCCATGCGTTCGTCGATCTTCTTCAGCGCTTGCGCGGCCAGGCGCTGAATGGCCGTTTCGTCAAGCGCGCCCTGATCGCGATCGGACAGCAACAGCGCAATTTCGGCCAGTGTGAAGCCGAGTTCCTTCAGGTTCTTGATGACCTTGAGCCGGTCCAGGGTGTCGGTGCCGTATTGCCGATAACCGGCTTCGGTTCGGCTGTGTGGCGTGATCAAACCGTCCTCTTCGTACAGGCGCAATTGACCCCGGCTCACGTTGGCCGCCTTGCACAAGGCGCTGGTGGTCTGCAAGGCCTGGAAGGCCTTGACGGTGATGACGGTTTTCATGGGGTGTGGGTGTCGGGTGGCCGGGAAGTCTTCGCACAAGGCTTGCGCCCATTCTGAACCTGGTACCAAGGTGCCAGGTCAAGGTATTTCAATGCCTTCGGTCCAGGCCAAAAAACATTTGACATGGCACCTTGGTGCCGGGTTCTCAATGCCTCCATCGACAACAGCCCACTGGAGAACCCCTTTGCCCACATCCCCCGCACACCACAAGACAGCACTCATCACCGGCGCTTCGTCAGGCATCGGCAAGGCGCTCGCCCACCACTTCGCGCAAGACGGCTACCACCTTGTGCTGGCCGCCCGCGGCGTGGCCAGGATGCAGGCCCTGGCCGATGAGTTGCAACAGCGCTTCAAGGTGGTCGTCACCGTCATCGGTGCAGACCTCGAAACCAACGATGGCGCAGCACGACTGCATGCCGACATCAAGGCGCGCGGCATCGTCCTGAGTGCGCTGGTCAACAACGCCGGGTACGGCGCCTTTGGTGAGTTCAAGGACTCGGCGTTGGCCTCCGAGCTGGCGATGATGCAGCTCAACATGAACACGGTTGTCGTGCTGACCAAGCTCTTCATGCCCGACCTGCTGGCCACGCGCGGGAAGATATTGAACACGGCATCGACCGCGGCCTTTCAGCCGGGCCCCTACATGGCGGTGTACTACGCCACCAAGTCGTTCGTCCTGAGCTTTTCGGAGGCCATCGCGTCCGAGCTGGAAGACACCGGTGTGACCGTGACAGCGCTGTGCCCGGGCCCGACCGCCTCCGGCTTTCAGGACAAGGCCGATCTGGGCCAGTCGGCACTGGTCAAGGGCAAAAATCTGCCCACCGCAGAAGCCGTTGCAGCACTGGGCTACCGTGCCATGCAGCGCGGGCAGAGGGTGTACATCCCCGGCTTCGTGAACTGGGCCATGGCGCAAAGCATGCGCGTCACGCCTCGCAACCTGGCCACCCGGGTGGTCAAGAACCTGACACGACCTGTTGCCTGAGGCGCGCACCATGATCAACCACATGAGCAGCTACTTCAGCGCAGAGAAGCAGGAGAGCCTGATATTCATGGCCGTTGGCCTGCTGGCCATTGGCCTCAGCGCCTGGCTCTGCATGAACGGTCATCGCCTGAAATCCATGGCCTGGCCCCTGGTGGCGATTGCGCTGTTGCAGGTGGCGGTGGGTGCATCGGTCTACCTGCGCACCGACACCCAGTTGTCCACCCTGAGCGCGCAGCTGGTGTCCAACCCCGCAGCACTCCAGGCCGAAGAAACCACCCGCATGCAGACGGTGATGAACAAGTTTTCGATCTACAAGACGGTCGAGATGCTGCTGCTGATTTTGGGTGTGGGCATGATTGCCTTCCTGCAGCGCCACGATGTGGCCGCCGGCATCGGCGTGGGCCTGGTCCTGCAGGCGGCTTTCACACTGACGCTGGATATCTTTGCCGAGGCCAGAGGCGCGGACTATCTGTCTGCACTGCGTGCGATGCCGGGCTGAAGAACGGCCGCAGGCATCTGCCCCAGGCGGAGGGGCGTGCGGGACACGCCGGTGCCTGTGTTCTGTGCGGGGCTGTGGTTCCGGGGTGTTTTGAGGTCGGCTCAAGACTGGTTGCGGACTTTCACAACACAGGCCTGAAGCGGGAGGGAGGGTGATCACAGGTCGCTGGGGAAGCGCATGCTCGAATGGCTGCAGCTCCTTCGAGATCGGCCACTCCACGAAGCCGGGGAAACTCAATTCCGTGGCGGTTCAATTTGATGAAGGTGAAGCGGCCCCAGAGTTTGGACAGTTGGGGTTGATCTCATCACCCGATATTCCTGCGCATTCGCGTCGCAGGACTCAGCTGGCGCAGTTCGACGCTTTTTTTCCAGCGATTTCGGGGTCATCCACGGTCAGCGCTGGCCATCGTGCACCGACACCTTCTCTTTGGTCAGACCACCCAGGCGCGAGTGGATGCGTCCGCCGGTCCCCATGACGAGGGCAAACAGGATTTCGTCGGGACGCGGCGCGTCCTGGATGCCGATCTCCATGCTGTTGTAGTGGCTGCGAACATATGCAGCGTGGATGTAGTGCAGAGGCACCATCAACCGGTAGCCGGTGGCAGCCACTGCTTTGGAGGCGGGAACGATGGCCTTGGGCTCGCTCAGCACCGCGCGCATCGCCCAGCCCCCGGCCTCGTGCCACACGGCTGCGTGCTCAAGTTCGCCGTTCACCCCCACGATGGCGGCCTTGCTGTAGACCTCCACCTGGTCGCGCCCCAGCGTGTCCGCCAGCTCCTCGGCCAGGAGCGTGCCGAGGCCGCGGAGTTCTGCCATGAAGGGCATCAGGTCGGGCTCGTAGCGCCCGGCGTAGGGGTTGCGGATGACCGCGCAAGCTGCCGCCAGCTTCAACGGCTGGGCCGGCGGCGGCCCACCCTCGTGATAGATGGTTTCGACGGTGAGACTGCGCTTGCGGATTTCGATCAGGGACATGGTGTGCAGTTGGTTGGGAAAGGGCCGTCAAAGCGGGCGTGGCCGTTCATTGTTTTGGGATCTTGGCGTCTGCCACCACTTGCGACCAGCGCTGGGTTTCGTTCGCCACCATGGTCTTCATCTCTTCGGGTGTGCTGCCCCGGGCTTCTCCACCCATTTCTTCCAAGCGGGCTTTCACGGCCGGCAGCAGCAAGGCCTTGTTGATCTCGGCGTTGAGGCGGTCCAGCACCGGCTTGGGAAGGCCGGCGGGCGCCAGCACGCCTGCCCACGAGCGCACGTCGTAACCCGCCACACCTTGCTCCGCCACTGTGGGCACGTCGGGCAGGCCAGGCCAGCGCTGGGGGCCGGTGGCCGCCAGGGCGCGCAACTTGCCCCCCTTGATGTTCGACAGCACCGCCGTGGGCGGGGCGATGATGAAGGGAACGTCACCCGACAGCAGCGCGGTGAGCGATGCCGAGTCGCCCCGGTAGGGCACGTGCAGCATCTGCACGCCGGCCATCTTGGCCAGCAGCTCGCCCGCCAGGTGGTGGGTGGAGCCAATGCCCGCCGTGCCGTACGCGAGAGAACCTGGTGCCGCACGCGCGGCGGCCAGCACATCGGAAAAGCTCTTGTATTTGGACTCGGCCGTGGTCACCACCAGGAACGGAAAGAAGGTGATGGTGGAGACGGCGTCGAAGTCCTGCACGGTTCGGTAGGGCAGCGTGTTGTAGAGCGCACCCGCCACCGCATGACCGCCTGTGGCCAGCAACAGCGTGTAGCCGTCGGGCTTGGCGCGTGCCACGCTGCCGGCGGCCAGGGTGCCCCCGGCGCCGCTTTGCGACTCCACCACGATCGGCTGGCCCAGGGTTTTGCCGATCTCCATGCCGATGACGCGGGCGATGTTGTCGGCGTTGCCCCCCGGGGCGAAGCCCTGGAGCATCCTGATGGGGCGCTCCGGATACGTCTCGGCATGGACCGGGAACCAGGGCGTGACGGCCAGAGCGGCGCCGGCCTGCATCAAATGTCTGCGTTGCATGGAATGTCTCCTTTGCGGGTGGTGGATGAAGCGGATGCCACAGTGCGTGCCGTGGCTTTGTTCCGCGGTTGAGGAATCAGGTCAGGGTTGCAGCACGATCTTTCCAGTGGTCATTCCGGAGTCCAGCAGGACATGGGCTTGCCTTGCTTCGGCCAGCGGCAGCAAGGTGGGCGTGGGCGCTTTCACATGGCCCGCGGCCATGAGGTCGATCGCGCCCTGCATCAGCGCACGCCGTCGCTGGGTGTCTTCGTCAAAGGTGTGCATGGAGAAGCAGCGCACCGCGAGGCTGCGTCCGAGCAGGCTGCGCAGGGTGGCGAACACGTCCTCTGCGGGTGGGCCGGCAACGATGTTGTAGGAGACCGCCGTGCCCAGGGGCGCCAGACTGTGCAGGCAGTCGATGAGGGTTTGCCCACCGATGGGGTCGAGCGCCAGATCCACCCCCACGCCTTCGGTCAGGGCTTTCACGCGCTGCGGCAGGTTCGGCTCTGCCGGATCGAGCACCGCGTCAAATCCGTTCGCCATGGCAAAGGCGCGTTTGTCGGTCGTGCGCGCCGTGCCCAGCGTCAACATCTGGTGGTGCCGCGCCAGCTGGGCCAGCATGGTGGCCACACCGCCGGATGCCCCGGTGATGAGCACGCTGCGCGCGTCGGCACGGCCCCCGTTTAGTCCCAGCAGCAGCGCCTGGGCCAGCTGCAGGTTGGGCAGGCTGACGGCATCGGTGAAAGCAATGGCATCGGGCAGCCGGTACGGCGCGGCCTCGGGCACAACAATGGACTGCATGTAACAACCACCGCGCTGCGCCAGATCGCGAGCGCTGACCAGCACACGGTCACCCACGGCCCACTGTGTGACCCCGTGGCCCACCTGATCCACCAGGCCGGCCAGTTCAGCGCCGGGTATGGCGGGCAGGGGCGGCATCCACTTGTAGGTGCCGTTGCGGATCAGCGCGTCGGGGCGCCCGACGCCGATGGCCTGCGCGCGCACGCGCACTTCGCCCGCACCAGCCTGGGGCTCCGGCAGAGCCACCAGCTGCAGCGCATCGGGACCGCCCGGCGTCTGAACCTGAACTGCCTGCACGCGCTTCGCCTCGCTCAGACCTGGGCCACGATGGGATTGACCAGCGTTCCGATGCGTTCGATCTCGACTTCGCATACATCGCCGGGCTTCATGAACCACTGGGGCTTGCGGCTCCAGCCCACACCGGCTGGCGTGCCAGTGGCGATCACGTCGCCCGGCACCAGGGTGAAGATCGTGGAGGCGTAGCTGATGAGCTTCGCAATGGGGAAGATCATGTGGCCGGTGTGGCTGGACTGGACCACCGTGCCGTTGAGCCGCACTTCGAGCTTGAGCTCCGCGTTGGGCTCGATCTCGTCGGCCGTGACCATCCAGGGACCGAAGCCGCCGGTGGATTCGAAGTTTTTCCCCGAAGCGATCTGCTTGGCGTGGAACTGCCACTCGCGCACGCTGCCGTCGTTGTAGCAGGCGTAGCCAGCCACATGCTCGAAAGCCTCCGCTTCCGGAATGTCGCGCCCGGCTTTGCCGATGATGACGGCCAGTTCGCCCTCCCAGTCCAACGTCTCGGAGACGCGGGGGCACACGATGGGCTGGCCATGCGCAACCTGCGATCGCCATACACGCAGAAAGATGGGCGGCTCTTCGGACAGCTCACGCTGCATACCGGCGGCCAGCACCTCCTTGTGGTGGTCCATGTAGTTGCGCACGGCGCAGACGATCTTTTCCGGACGCGGAATGACCGGCAGGTACACGGTGGAGGCCAGGGTGCCGTCCACCGGTTGCCCCTCGGCGTCCCGGGCAGCCTGCTTCCAACGTCCTGCACCGAGGTAGTCGGCCAGGGTGGGGTACTGCGGGAAGGCGCGGCTGAGGTTCACGACGTTCTCGCCCATGGCGGCGCCGTAGCTCTCCTGTCCGTTGTGAAGGTATGAAAGCAGTCGCATGAAGTCTCCTGAAAAATGAATCGGGTTGGGTGGCTTGCTGAATCAGCCGCGGGGTGCTGGCTGCGCAAAGCGCGCCTGCCATTCGTCGATGGGCATGAAGGTCGGGTCGGCGCGGCAGATCGCCTCGGTCTCTCGCATCAATTCTTCGTCACTCTTCTCAAGGTCCAGCGGATCGCCGTGCGGCTGGGCGACGTAATAAGGCGTGTCGATGTAGACCTCCACCGTGTTCCCCTCGGGATCAGAAAAATAGATGGACAGCGCATTGCCGTGGTTGAGTCCGCGCATCTTCGTGGCGCCCGCCGCAAGCGCGCTCTGGCGGATCTCGCGCATCGACTGGATGCTGGGCACCACGAAGGAGATCTGCATGATCGTGCTGAACGTGGCCTCCTTCGGCCGGCCACCCGCAATGACCAACTGGTGGTGCTGATCAGGGCTCGCGCTTAGAAAGATCAGGTCCACCGGAAACGTCTTGCCCTGGCCGCGATCGGTCTGCGTCAAACCGAAGACCTTTGTGTAGAAGTTGACCAGCAGGTCGGGGTCGGTGGCGTAGATGCCGAAGTGCGAAGGCGTGGGCCGGGTCACGGAAAGCATGGGCAGTCCTTCTCAAAAGAGGGCGGGCGGGAGATGTCAGTTGGCCGCGGAACGCATGCGCAGCAGAGCCGCGTCCACATTGCGCTGCGTACCCAGGGTGTGCTCGGCCAGCAACGCGCACGCGGTATCGGCATCACGCTTGAGAACCGCTTCCAGCAGGCGCTTGTGCTCGCGGTTCTTGCTGCGCGAACTCACGCGGTGGCGCGCAGAAAAGCGTCGGTAACGTTCGGCCTGGTCAAACAGGCTGGCACTCAGTGCCAGCTGCCGCTTCGAAGGGCAACCGGCAAGCAGGCTCATGTGGAAGTCGCGGTGCACCTGGCTCCAGGCCTCATCCAGCACCTGAGGGCCTTCACCGAGGTGAGCCTCTGCACGCTCAAGTCGGTGCGCTGCCGCCACCACGGCGGCTTCCCAAGCGTCGTCGCCGTGCTCGATGGCCAGGCGCAATGCGGGCACCTCCACCATCAGCCGCATGTGGGTCAGGTCGGCCAGGTCTTCGGATGAGATCGGCGCCACGCGAAAGCCGCGCCGGTCGTCCGCCTTGACCAGGCCCTCCTGGCTCAGTCGGTTCAAGGCCTCTCGTAAAGGACTGCTCGAATAGCCATATGACTCTTGCAGTTCATCCACCTTGAGCTTTGCGCCGGGGGCGTGGGCTCCACCGATGACATCGCGCCGCAGGCGCAGGAACGCCTGCTCGGACAGCGTCTGGCCGATCTGAGTGGCCAGTTTGGGTTGGCTTGTATTTTGCACAAAATGAATTTTATGCAAAAAAATACCTTACGCAAGATGTTTCTGCATCGACGGATGAATTGACTCTTGAGCCGGATCGGACTGGTGCGGCCGGGACCTGCTTCTGGTCAGCACGCCAACCCTGGCGGGCCAACCTTGGGAAGAAGAACAGCAGAGGCATGAATGACACATGCAGGCGACTGATCGCCACATCTCCTGCGAATCTTGAAAAGTTCACATGAAGCAAGCGCGCTCGGTAGGGCAGCGGAGGGTTGACATCGGAACGCATCTGGACGACCTCATACCACCACGAGCCTGCCGTTGGACCTCCGCGTTGGTGAACGGGTCATGCGTCCGCACTTGGACTGGAAGGCTGCTCATTCTTTCTTGCGCCTCGCATATTGAGGATCGCCAGTGCGATTTGCAAAACGACCAAGGCGTAAGCACTGCTGTGCAACCCCCAGACGACCCAGAGCGCGTTGCTCAGAAGAAAGATCCAGAAGCCTGTCTGCCGCCTACGTTTTGATTGGGATGCAATCAGCCAGGCAGCAATAACCGTCACGACCATGGCTGGCCATTGCAGGCTATCGATCCAGTTCACAGGCATGCTTCATCGATTGTGAGGCTGGACTGTTCTCGCATCTTCCGCCTGCGATCGCATGCCGGAGGGGTCGATGATCCGGTCGTGCTCTGGGTCATCGGGAATGAGCGGTGGAGTCAGCCCCTCGTCAAGCTCGACCGGAGGCTCAGGCGGCTCACGCTCTGCGGGCAGGTCGTGGCTCGGGCGATGCGGCTTGGGGACTTGGGTGTGAGACATGGACAGACTTTCGTGGGTGATGAGATTGCGTTGTTCCCCGAGCATTTCGCCGCCTTATGCGTGCAGCAGACGGCCGATCGAGTCGACAAGCTCGCTGACAGAGTTGGGCTTGTAAACAACCTCCTGCACGCCGGCCGCAAGTGCGCCCTCGAGCAACTCGTCGGTCACAAAGCCTGAGATGATCACCACCGGCAGATCCGACCGGATTTTGCGCATGGCAAGCGCGACCTCGAGTCCGGAGCCATTGGGCATGTTGAAGTCGCTGACGATCAAATCAAAGTCAGTCGGGTCTGCTCTGACTGCTTTCAGCGCCTCTTCGGCGATCTCAAAAGCGCTGACTCTGAAGCCGCGAGTGCGCAACAGACGCTCCATGAGGAACACCATCGACTCATCGTCATCGAGGTAAAGAACATGCTTGCCGTGACCAATCACTTCAACAGGTTGCTCGATTGCCTTTGCTGAGTCCGAAAACGGAGCTGGCACCGCAGGAAGGTACACCTCAAAAACGCACCCCTCGCCCGGTGCACTTTTCAGAGTGATACCCCCCCTGTGCGATTTGACAATGCCGTGAACGACTGCAAGACCCAGACCAGTCCCGCTTCCCCTGGGTTTGGTGGTGAAGAACGGCTCAAAAACCCTCATCTGCGTCGCCGCATCCATACCCTGTCCGTCGTCGCTCACCCGGATGCGTGCATACCGTCCCGCAGACAGACCTCCACATCGCTGAGCCTCTGGCTTGAAGAGCTTCACCTCATCCAACTCAACGCTGATCTTCCCTGCTTCGCTGCGCAAAGCATGCCAGGCGTTGGTCACCAGATTGATCAGCAGCTGCAGGATCTGAGAAGCGTCAACCCGTGCATAGATGGGCACGGTGGCAAATCGCCCCTCAAAGTGCACCGCGGCGGGGAGCGTGGCGCGCAGCAACCTCCTGGCTTCCTCAAGCAGTGGCAGCAGCGGCTGGTCAACGAGCTCTTGAACTTCGTTGCGGCTGAAGGTCAGAATTTGGTCCACCAAAGATCTCGCGCGCTTCGCGGCTTTGGCGATTTCCGTCAAGCTCACTTGGGCAGCACTCGCGTGATCAACCTCTTCCTGAGCCAGCGTGACGTTTCCGATGATGACGCCAAGGATGTTGTTGAAGTCATGCGCAATGCCCCCTGACAGAGTCCCCAGTGCTTCCATTTTCTGAGCTTGGCGAATCTGTCCTTCAAGGTTCTTCTGTGCGAGTTCAGCGGCCACTCGAAGGCTGACGTCGCGCACGATCGCGGTATACAGCTGCCGCCCCTGGACTCGGGTACTCGAGATCGACGCTTCGGCGGGAAACTCATGTCCGTTTGCCCGGAGTCCACTGACTTGTCGAAGCCTGTTCACTGCATGCGATGCATCGAAACTGTCGTCAATATCAATCAGTTTTTCTGCTTCACCAGATCGGTGGCGCAAAGGAAAAAATCGGTCGATCGGCTCGCCGATCGCGTTTGCAGCAGGGCAGCCGAACATCGCACTGGCGGCCTCGTTGAACACCAAAATGTCCTGTGCTTCATCAACGGTGATGATGGCGTCCATCGCAGAGCCGACGATGCTCTGCAGACGGTTGTTCGCCTCAAGCAGATCGTTCTCCGCCTGCTTGCGAAGGGTGATGTCGCGGATGTTGCACTGAATGACCCGCAAGTCTTCAACGAGATACACATTGCTGACGAACTCGACGGCGATGCGCCTCCCGTCCTTGGTCTCGAGGGGCAAATCTTCGTACCGGATGAAGTGATCTTCCTGAAGTTCAGCGAATGCTTGTTTGCTGAGCGCCGTGTCTTTGAATGCGCCAAGCTCCCATACCTTTTTGCCCAGGAACTCTTCACGGGAATACCCAAGCAGCTTCACCAAGTAGGGATTGACGTCTTCAATCTGTGCGGTTTCTGCGTTGAGCAAAAGAATTCCGTCGAAAGCGGCTTCAAAAAGCCTCCTGTACCTGCGTTCAGAGATCCTCAATGCGCGTTCGGCAGCGGAGGTGGGTTCGGCGTCAGAGCT
>NZ_JALHLX010000040.1:0-14590 GCF_022844385.1 Hydrogenophaga sp.
TGGCCCAGTCTTTTTCCAGCGCGTCGATTTGCTGCTGGCGGCTCAGTTGCTCGGTCAGGGATTGAGGCATGGGGATACTCCGTGAGGTTGATGGAACAGGGTTGGCTTCGGCGTGGTGCAGTTGCATGCAGTGCCGCAGCCAGTGCCTTGACTTTAAGTCTTATAGAAGAGTTTTGAAAGCTCTTATGTCTTATATAAGAGAAAAACTTTTTCCTTGTTTTTCAACAAGATTTTTTACGCTTTTCTCAATATGGAATTATCTTTCTTGTATTGAGAAATTTTTCTGCAGCGCAGCATTGTTCTATTTCACAATAAGAAATCATCAAGCCTCATCCTGAAAAGTGGCAAGCCCGGGGCATCGGGCATGATCCGGCCCACTTCTGAAATCAGCCGACCTTGTGAACCCCATCCCTCCCCTGAACCGCTGGTGGGCATATGCCTGTCTCGCCTTGAGCATGTCGCTCGTGGGCAGTTATGTGGCTTTGTCCAAGCCACTGGTGCTTGTGTTCCCCATCTTCCTGCTGGCCTGGCTTCGCTTCGGCATTGGCGGGCTGGCCATGCTGCGCTGGTTGAAGAAGCCACCGAGCGAACCACCGATCACGCCGCACACGCGCTGGCTGCTGTTTCTCGAATCTTTCCTGGGCAACTTCCTGTTCTCCATCTGCATGTTGTTTGGCGTGAGCATGACCACGGCCGTGGCGGCCGGTGTTGTGATGTCGTCCATTCCAGCGGTGGTGGCGGTGCTGAGCTGGATGTTCCTGCGCGAGCGCATCGGCTGGCGGAGTGCGGCGGGCATCGCCTGCGCGGCGTTGGGCATCGGCCTGTTTTCGCTGCAGAAGGTCGACAGCGGCGCGGCGGTGGACAGCAGCGGCCCATTCGGCATCAGTCGGGCGCTCTTGGGGAACCTGCTGGTGTTCGCGGCGGTGGTGTGCGAGGCCTCTTACGTCGTGATCGGCAAGCGCCTCACCGAGGGCCTGGGGCCCAAACGCATCTCGGCCATCATCAACCTGTGGGGCTTTGCGCTGGTCACGCCGTTCGGGCTATGGGCCGCGTGGTCGTTCGATTTCGGCACGGTGAGCCTGCCGATCTGGACGCTGCTGGTGTTTTATGCGCTGGCAGCCAGTGTGTGGACGGTGTGGCTGTGGATGACTGGTCTGAAGACCATTCCGGCCTCACAGGCAGGCGTTTTCACGGTGATGCTGCCGGTGAGCGCGGCGGCCATAGGGGTGTTGTTCATGGGTGAGACGCTCACGCCGCTTCAGGTGGTGGCATTTGGCATCGCGCTGCTCGGGCTCGTGCTGGCCACCCTGCCCCAGCGCCGCCCCGCTCAAGCCTGATTCAAAGGCACCAAAGGCCGGTCGGCTGTGTGATGCCCATCCACAAGGCCCAGCCGGACGTGGCGGCCAATGCCAGGCCGGCCAGCCGGATACCCCAGGCGCCCGAGCGCGCGCCGTTCAGGCGAAGCAACAACCACGGCGCCACAGTCAAGGAGATCGAGGTGCCGATGGAGAAAAGCGCCATGATGGCCGCGCCCTCCAGGGCATTCGCCGAAAGCGACGCCACCAGCAAGGCCGAATACAGCAAACCACAGGGCATGAGTGCCCAGGCCACGCCCAGCACCACCGGCGCACGCTGCCCCATGGAGGTCAGCACCGGGCGGGCCTTGCGCCAGATGTTCTGGCCCAGCGTCTCGATCCAGGCCGGCTGGCGCGCGCGCCAGATCAACACCATGCCCAGCAACAAGGCCGCCACGTGAAACGAAGTCCACACCGGACGGATCACCGTGGTGTTGGTCCCCAGCCATGCCAGCCCCTGCACCGAGCCCGCGGCGAAGGCGCCAAACAACGCGTAACCCACCATGCGGCTGAACTGGAACGTCCACAAGGCCTGGGTGCTGCGCGCACCCGCGGCGCGGCTGATGCCGGCGCACGCGGCGCCGCACATGGCCACGCAGTGGGGTCCACCCACCACGCCCATGAACAGGGCCGTGATAGCCATCGAAGTCTGCATGGATCAGATGATCTTCGAAAAGCGCGCCCGATCGAGGTCAAGCTGGAGATTCTTGTCAAACACCATGGCTATTGCCCGCACCAGGTACCAGCCAGTGTCGGTGACCTGTACGCCTGTGGGGTCCAGGCGCACCAGTCCGTGCTCGGCCAAGCCTTCGAGCACTTCCAGTTCGCGCGAAAAGTACTGCCGGAAGTCAATGAGGTGCCCGAGCTCGATGGATTCGAACTGCAACTCACCCTGGCACATCAAGGACATGATCACCGCGCGGCGCAGCAGATCGTCGCGCGTGAGCGCCAGGCCACGCACGATGGGCAGGCGGCCCTGGTCGAGCATGTCGCGGTATTCCTCCAGTGTCTTGGCGTTCTGGCTGTAGGTGGCACCGATGCGGCCGATGGACGACACGCCGAGCGCGATGAGGTCACAGTCTGGCTGGGTGCTGTAACCCTGGAAATTGCGGTGCAGCCTGCCCTGGCGCTTGGCAACGGCCAGCGCGTCAGTGGGCAAGGCGAAATGGTCCATGCCCACATACACGTAGCCGGCGTCCTGCAGGGCGTCGAGCGAGGCCGACAGCATGGACAGCTTGGCGCCACCGCTGGGCAGCTCGGCAGAGATGATGCGCCGCTGCGGCTTGAAGCGCGACGGCAGGTGGGCGTAGGCGTAGAGAGCGATGCGGTCGGGCCGCAATTCGTTCACCTGGGCGAGCGTGCGCGCGAACGACTCGGGTGTCTGCATGGGAAGCCCGTAGATGAGATCCACGTTGATCGACTCGAAGCCGATGCGCCGCGCGGCAGCCACCAGCGCAAAGACCTGCTCGGCGGGCTGGATACGGTGCACGGCTTTCTGCACCGTGGGGTCGAAGTCCTGCACACCAAAGCTCAGGCGGTTGAACCCCAGGCGCGCCAGCGTGCGCAGGCGCTCTTCGGTCACGGTGCGCGGGTCTACCTCGATCGAGTATTCCCCGCCGGGCACCAACGTGAAATGCGATCGCAGCATGCTCATCAGGTCTTCGAGCTCGGCGTCCGACAAGAAGGTGGGGGTGCCGCCGCCCAAGTGCAGTTGCGACACGTTCTGCCCGGAGCCCACATGCGCCACCTGCAGTTCCACCTCCAGCGCCAGGTAGCGCAGGTACTCGGCGGCCCGCTCGTGGTGCTTGGTGATGACCTTGTTGCAGGCGCAGTAGTAGCAGACCGACTCGCAAAACGGAATGTGCACGTACAGCGAGAGCGGCAGCGCCATGGAGCCCACCTTGCGTTGCTCCAGTGCCTGGATGTAGTCCTGCTCGGTGAAAGCTTCCACGAAGCGATCGGCGGTAGGGTACGAGGTGTAGCGCGGCCCGGGGACGTCGAAACGGCGCAGCAGGTCATCGGAAATGGTATGGCTCACGGGTTGTCTCCCAATCAATGGCGCCACTGTGCCGCAGGACCGTTTTGCGACCCTTGATCTTCATCAACAGCCAGGTCCGGTATGGCCGCGTGGCCGGTCCGACACCCCTCCGGGGTATGCTGTCACCTGTCACACCTTCCCGGACTTTGTATGGATGCCCACTCGATCAAAGTTGCCTGCTCCAGCTGCAACCTTCGCGAACTCTGCCTTCCCATGGGACTGAACCCCGAAGAGATGGACAAGCTGGACCGCGTGATTTCCACCCGCAAGCGAATCAAGCGCGGTCAGGCGCTGTTCAATGTGGGAGACCAGTTCACCTCGCTGTACGCCGTTCGCTCAGGCTTTTTCAAGACCTGCGTGACCACGGCCGACGGTCGGGACCAGGTGACCGGCTTCCAGATGACGGGCGAGATCATCGGCATGGACGGCATCGTGAGCGATCACCACTCGTGCGACGCCGTGGCACTGGAAGATGCCGAGGTCTGCATCATGCCGTTCGATCAGGTGGAGGAGCTTTCGCGTGAATTCACCACGCTGCAGCACCACGTTCACAAGATCCTGAGCCGCGAGATCGTGCGCGACCACAGCGTGATGCTGCTGCTGGGCAGCATGCGGGCCGAAGAGCGGCTGGCCGCCTTCCTGCTGAACCTGGTGCAACGCCTGCATGCGCGCGGTTTCTCGCAGTCCGAATTCGTGCTGCGCATGACACGCGAAGAGATCGGCAGCTACCTGGGCATGAAGCTGGAAACGGTGAGCCGCACGTTCTCCAAGTTCGCCGAAGACGGCATCATCGATGTGAAGCAGCGCCACGTGCACATCAAGAACGTGGATGCGCTGCGCCAGATCGTCAACCCTCAAACGTGCGCTTGACCCCGCTGCGGCGGATCTTTCAGAGTTCGGAAGGCGGCAGCGTCAGCAGCGTGGTGAGCGCGCTGGACGCCATCGTCAGCCCCCAGAACACAAAAAACGCCAAGGTATAGACCGCCTCGCGCGACAGCGCCAGCGGAGCGCCGAACCAGTGCAGATCGCCAGGATCCACCAGCGCAAACACGACCATCTCGAGCACGGCCGCCACCAGAAAAGCGGGCCATGCAATCACCATCAGGCGTTTTCCCCACATGTGCTGGTCTCCCGGGTGGTGCTGCCGTTCACTCGGCCGGGATCACGGGTGAGGCGGCGTTGTTGCGCGCCTGGTGGGCGGGCTGCAGCTTGGCCAGAGCGTCGATGCGCGCCTGACCCTGCAGGGACTGCGCGGCCTGGTAGTCGCGCTGGTAGTCGGCCTTGTTGAGCACTTTGTCGGCGCCATTGACGGCGTAGAAGGCTGCTGTGAGGCTGGCAACCACACCCAGCACCGGCAGACCGAACACCAACCACGCCTGGGGTGTTCGCCACCAGGCGGCTGCGGGGGTGGGTGTTGTGTTGGTTGGGCTCATGGAAGTCTCCTGAAAAACAGTGGGCTTATCGTGGCACGAGGAAGGCGGCCTTCTCGGTCACCCGTGCCACTTCGTCGCCGGTGGAACGGATCTCGAACTGGATCGGGTGCGAGCCCGTGCTCGCGGCGCCGGGCGGGATCTGCACCCGTACCGCAGCAGAGCGCACTTCGGTGGGCAGCACCTCGACCTCGGTGGCCGGCTCCAGCGTGATGCCGGGCAAACCGGACACGGTGATGGCGTAGCGTTGCGTCTCTTCAGTGGCGTTCATGATCTGCAGGCGGTACACGTTTTCAATGCGGCCCTGCTCGACCATGCGCGCCAGCGAGCCACGGTCGCGCATCACGTCCACGCGCAACGGGGTGCGCAGGTACAGGCTCACGCCCACCGCCGTGATGATGGACAACAGAATGGCCGAATACACGAGCACGCGCGGGCGCAGGGCGCGCCTGAGCATCTGCCGGGTGTTCCAGCCCTTCTCCATGCCGTGCTGGGTCGAAAACTTGATGAGACCACGCGGATAGCCCACCTTATCCATCACGTCGTCGCACACGTCAACGCAGGCCGCGCAACCAATGCACTCGTATTGCAGACCCTTGCGGATGTCGATGCCCGTGGGACACACCTGAACGCACAGGGTGCAATCGATGCAGGAGCCCAGCCCCAGCGCCACCGGATCGGCCTTTTTGGATCGTGCTCCGCGCGGCTCACCACGCTTCTCGTCGTAGGTCACGATCATCGTGTCCTTGTCGAACATCGCGCTCTGGAAGCGCGCGTACGGACACATGTACTTGCACACCTGCTCGCGCATGAACCCGGCATTGCCGTAGGTGGCGAATCCGTAGAAGAAAATCCAGAAGGTCTGCCAGGGCCCGAGCGAGGCGGCCAGCGACAAGGCGGCGAGCTCGCGGATGGGTGTGAAGTAGCCGACGAAGGTGAAGCCGGTCCACAGTGCAAACGTTATCCAGATCGCGTGCTTGAGGCCGCGCTTGCCGAACTTGGCCGCGGTCATGCCGGAGGCATCCAGCCGCAGGCGGGCCGAGCGGTCGCCTTCGACCTTCTTCTCGATCCACAGGAAGATCTCGGTGTAGACCGTTTGCGGGCAGGCAAAGCCGCACCACAGCCGCCCAGCCACTGCGGTGAACAGGAACAGCGACAGCGCAGAGATGACCAGCAGGCCGGTGAGGTAGATGAAGTCCTGCGGGTACAGCACCAGACCGAAGATGTAGAAACGCCGGATTTCCAGGTCGAACAACACGGCCTGGCGCGCATTCCATTCAAGCCACGGCAGGCCGTAGAACACGATCTGCGTGATCCACACCGTCACCCAACGCCAATTGGAAAACACCCCCGACACCGAGCGTGGCTGGATCTTCTGGCCGGCGGCGTACAACGACACCATCTCCCCATCATCGGCGGGCACGATGGGAATGACAGTGGCGGCAGGTTTGGCGGTGGACAAGAGTGGCTTCAATCAGGTTCAGTTGGCGGCGGCTGCCGGCTTGTTCGACATGCCCCACACATACGCGGTCAGCACATGGATCTGGTCGGCATTGAGCTTGCCCGCCTGCGCCGGCATCTGGTTGTTGATGCCGTTGTTGATGGCGCGGGTGATGGCCTCTTCGCCCCAGCCGTGCAGCCAGATGCCGTCGGTGAGGTTGGGCGCGCCCAGCGCAGTGTTGCCTTTGCCGTCTGCGCCATGGCATGCGGCGCACACAGCGAATTTGGCACGGCCTTGCGATGCGCGGATGGAATCGTGCGGCGTGGCCGACAGGCTCATGACGTAGTGCGCCACGTTGCGCACGTCTTCCGGTGTGCCCACTGCGGCGCCGAGTGCGGGCATCACGCCATTGCGACCCTGCGTGAGCGTGGTCTTGATAGCAGCAGGGTCGCCGCCCCAGAGCCAGTCTCCGTCGGTGAGGTTGGGGAAGCTGCGGGCACCGCGTGCGTCCGACCCGTGGCACTGCGCACAGTTGTTCATGTACAAGCGCTCACCCACCGCCATTGCGGGGGCATCGCCCGCCAACTGCTCAGGGGAGAGGCCGTTGAAGCGCGCGTAAATGGGCGCAATGTCCTGCTGCATCTTGTCCACCTCGGCCTGGTGCTGGCCTTGCGAGGACCAGCCCAGCACGCCTTGGTACTTGCCAAAGGTGGGGTAGAGCACGCCGTAGACCAGTGCGAAGATCACCGTGATGATGAAGAGGTAGACCCACCAGCGCGGCAGTGGGTTGTTCATCTCCTGCAGGTCTTCGTCCCACACGTGGCCGGTGGTGTTGTCGGCCCGGGCCTTGACCTTGGTGGTGCCGCTGATCCAGAGAAGGACCGCGCAGGCCAGGATGCTGACCAGGGTCAGCCCGGCCACATACCAGGACCAGAATTCGCTGGTGAAATCACTCATGATGGTTCTCTTGTTCTGACGGGTTCGCGGGGTTCATTCGTCCTGAAAAGGCAGCTGCGCTGCTTCTTCAAAACGGTCCTTGTTCCGCTTGGACCAGGCCCAGGCCACGATGCCCAGGAAGGTCAGGAAACTGATCAGGGTGACGATGCTGCGCAGGTCGTTGATGTCCATGGTGTCCTCCGTGTGCTTACTTGATCGCGGTGCCGAGCACCTGCAGGTAGGCCACCAACGCGTCGAGTTCGGTCTTGCCCTTCACGTCGGCAGGGGCGGATGCGATCTCTTCGTCGGTGTAGGGCGCGCCCAGCGTGCGCAACACCTCCATGCGGCGCGGCACGCTGGCCTCGTTCACGGTCTTCTTCTCCAGCCAAGGGTAAGCCGGCATGTTCGACTCGGGCACCAGGTCGCGCGGGTTGATCAGATGGATGCGGTGCCATTCGTCGCTGTAGCGTCCGCCCACGCGGTGCAGGTCGGGTCCGGTGCGCTTGCTGCCCCACTGGAAGGGCCGGTCGTACACAAACTCCCCCGCCAACGAGTAGTGGCCGTAGCGCAGCGTCTCGGCCTGCAGCGGCCGGATCATCTGCGAGTGGCAGTTGTAGCAACCTTCGCGAACGTAAATGTCGCGGCCAAGGATCTGCAGCGCGCTGTAGGGCTTGAGGCCCTCCACCGGCTGGGTGGTGGACTTCTGGAAGAACAGTGGAACGATCTCCACCAGTCCACCGACCGCGATCACCAGCACGATGAGCACGATCATCAGGAAGTTGTTGGTCTCGATCCGCTCGTGCGTGAAACCCTGGGGCTTGTCTTGGTTGGCCATGTTGTTGTCCTCAGGCGTGGGCGGGGCTGACGGCTGGAATGCGCACTTCGGGCACCTGTCCGTTCCTGACCGTCATGAATGTGTTCCACGCCATCAGCACCATCCCGCCGAAGTAGAGCGTGCCGCCGACCAGCCGGATCACATAGAAGGGATAGGTGGCCTTGACCGACTCCACGAAGGTGTAGGTCAGACTGCCGTCCGGGTTGATCGAGCGCCACATCAGGCCCTGCATCACACCGGCGATCCACATGGCCGCGATGTAGAGAACGATGCCGATGGTGGCGACCCAGAAGTGGATTTCGATGGCGGGCACCGAGTACATCTTCTTCTGGCCGTACAGGCGGGGAATCAGGTAGTACATCGATCCCATGGTCACCAGACCCACCCAGCCCAGGGCGCCGGAGTGCACGTGGCCCACAGTCCAGTCGGTGTAGTGGCTCAGGGCGTTGACCGTCTTGATCGACATCATCGGACCTTCGAAGGTCGACATGCCGTAGAACGAGAGCGAGACGATCAGGAAACGCAGGATCGGGTCATCGCGAAGTTTGTGCCAGGCGCCCGAGAGCGTCATGATGCCGTTGATCATGCCGCCCCAGCTGGGCGCCAGCAGGATGAGCGAGAACACCATGCCCACCGATTGGGTCCAGTCGGGCAGCGCGGTGTAGTGCAGGTGATGTGGGCCGGCCCACATGTAGGTGAAGATCAGCGCCCAGAAGTGCACGATCGACAGGCGATACGAGTACACGGGGCGTTCGGCCTGCTTGGGAATGAAGTAATACATCATCCCGAGGAAGCCGGCGGTGAGGAAGAAGCCCACTGCGTTGTGGCCGTACCACCACTGCACCATGGCGTCCTGCACGCCGGCGTATGCCGAGTAGGACTTGAAGCCGTCCACCGGCAGCGCTGCGCTGTTGACGATGTGCAGCATGGCCACGGCCAGGATGAAGGCGCCGAAGAACCAGTTGGCCACGTAGATGTGGCGCACCTTGCGCTTGCCGATGGTGCCGAAAAACACCACGGCGTAGGCCACCCAGACCACCGCGATCAGGATGTCGATAGGCCATTCCAGCTCGGCATACTCCTTGCCCGAGGTCAGGCCCAGCGGCAGCGTGATGGCCGCCAGCACGATCACCAGTTGCCAACCCCAGAAGGTGAAGGCAGCCAGACCGTCGGAGAAGATCCGCGTCTGGCAGGTGCGTTGCACCACGTAATAGCTCGCGGCGAACAGGCCGCAACCACCGAAAGCAAAGATCACCGCGTTGGTGTGCAGCGGCCGCAAGCGGCCGTAAGACAACCATTCAATGCCCAGATTGAGCTCGGGCCAGGTGAGCTGGGCGGCAATGATCACACCCACCAGCATCCCCACCACCCCCCACACCACCGTCATGATGGTGAACTGCCGCACCACTTTGTCGTTATAGACCGCCGACTGGCTGGCCTTGTTTGTCACGGACATACAGAACTCCTCACAAATGTCACTGATGGAAGTGTCTTCACTGGCCAAGCTCACCGCCTTGACCTAAGTCAAGCGGGCTCAATCGCTTTTGAGAATTCGTTCGCCTTCGCGCTCGATGTTGTCGAACTGCCCCGACTGCAAGGCCCACCAGAACAGGCCGATGATCCCGAACACAAGCAGCACGGACAGGGGGATCAGGAGGTACAGGACGTCCATGGATGGTGGTTCTCGTCAAAGTTGCAATGTTTCGGGCCATGCTACGCCGATGCGGGCGCAGGAACCGGGTTGGTCGATGAGGAATGCGGGGCTTTCCCGGCCAGGCGAAGGGCATTGCCGATCACCAGCAGCGAGCTGCCGGCCATGCCCAGGCCGGCCAGCCAGGGTGGCATCCAGCCCACGAGGGCCAACGGCACGGCCACCACGTTGTAGGCGCCGGCCCAGATGAGGTTCTGCCGCACGATGCGCAGCGTGGCGCGCGCCTGGATGAGCGTGTGCACCACGTCCATCACCTGCCCGCCCTGGATCACGTAGTCCGACTGGGCCTGCGCCAGCGGCGCGGCCTGGCCGAGCGCAAATGAGGTGTCGGCGCGCGCGAGCACCGGTCCGTCGTTGAGGCCGTCGCCCACCATGGCGATGGTGAGGCCCTGCGCCTGCAGCCGGGTCACCTCCACCAGCTTTTGCTCGGGCGTGGCGCCGGCAATCACGTGGTCCACCCCCACCGCCTGGCCCACGGCCTCGGCGGCGGCGGCGCGGTCACCCGAGAGCAGCCAGCTGCGAACGCCCAGCGCGCGCAGGGCCTGCACCGCTTCGCGAGCGTCTTCCCGCAGGCCTTCTTCCAGCGTGAAGCTGGCCATCCAGCCCTCGTCGTCGCTGAGGTGGGCGCGTGGCGCGTCTTCCCCTGCGGTGGCCACGGGTGCCCCGCAGAACTCGGCCGAACCCAGCCGCACGCCGCTGCCGTCCGGCAAACAGGCCTGCATGCCCTGCCCCGCCACCTCGGTCACGTCCACCAGAGTCAGCCCAGTGGAATGCTGCGCCAGCGCACGGGACACCGGGTGCAGCGAGCCCGCTGCCATGGCCCCTGCCAGGGTCAACGCCTGCTCGCGACCGACACCGGCTCGCGTGCTCACTTCACGCAGCACCAGCCGGTCGTGGGTGAGCGTGCCGGTTTTGTCGAACACCACGGCGTTGATGTTGGCCAGCGTCTCGAACGCCTGCAGCCGGCGCACGAGCACGCCGCGGCGCGCCAGCGCCCCGGCCGAAGTCAGCATGGCCGCCGGCGTGGCCAGCGAAAGCGCACACGGGCAGGTGACGATGAGCACCGCCACCGCCACGGCCAGCGCGCGGGTGTGGTCGATCTGCCACCAGTAAACGCCAGCCACTGCTGCGGCCAGCAGCACCAGCACGAGGAACGGCGCGGCGATCCGGTCGGCCAGGATGGCCAGGCGCGGTTTCTCGGTGGAGGCCTGCTCCATCAGCTTGACGATCTGGGCAAAGCGCGTGTCGCGCCCGACCTGGGTCACGCGCACGCGCACCGGGCCACCCAGGTTGAAACTGCCGGCCACCACGCCCTGCCCCTGTTCACGCGTGACCGGACGCGATTCGCCAGTGAGCAAGGCTTCGTCCACCGTGGCCAGTTCGCTGAGCAGCTCGCCGTCGGCCGGAAAGGCCTGGCCGGCCTGGAGCTGTACCACGTCGCCGACCACCAGGCGGCGGATGGACACCGTCTCAAAGCCTTTCGCGGTCTCGCGCTCGCACACTGCTGGCAAGCGATTCATCAGGCTGTCGAGCGCACCGGCCGTGCGGTCGCGCGCCTTGAACTCAAGGTAACGCCCGCCGAGCAGGAAAAACACAAACATGGTCAGCGAGTCGAACCAGACCTCGTAACCCCAGGGCCCGGTGGGGTCGAAGGTGGCGGCCGAACTCACGAGAAAGGTGACCAGGATGCCGATGGAGACCGGCGTGTCCATGCCCACACGGCCGTGCTTGAGGTCGCGCCAGGCACTCTCGAAAAACGGTCCGCTGGCGAAAAACACCACCGGCAGGCTGAGCACCCAGCTGGCCCAGCGCAGCAACTGGTCGATGTCGGCCGGGATCTCGCCCGGCTCGGTCACATACGCAGGCCACGCGTACATCATCACCTGCATCATGCAGAAGCCCGCCACGAACAGGCGCCACAGGCCTTGCCGGGTTTCACGCAAGCGCTCGCTGATGCTCAGGGCCTGATGCATGGGCAGCAGGCGGTAACCGCGTTCGCCTACCACCTGTGCCAAGCTGGACATGCGGGTGGCAGCAGGGTCCCAGCGCAGCGTGAGCCGTCGCGTGGCCGCGTGCACCCGTGCCTGCTGCACGCCCGGCAGCCCTTGCAGGGCTGATTCCACCGTGTCGGCACAGGCGGCGCAATACATCCCCTGCACCATCAACACCGATTCAGCGACATCCCCGTCTGCCAGTTCAATGCGCTGGGTGAAGGTCTCCTGCTCCACCGGATCGTCGAGCACGGCGAAATTGTCGGTGACGGTGAGCTGGCCGCGGTGGTCGCCCAGCCAGTCGGTCGCGGGGGTTGCAGGGGTGGGTTCGGCAAGCACAGGCCGTACCGGGAGCACGGACGCGGCCTGGTTCATGCCTGAAGCGTAATCGGGGTCTTGTTTCATGGGCTTGATCCAAGTCAACCACAAGTGGGCCACCTGCGCTACTCTGCGGACTCGAACAACAAACTTGAAGGAGCAAGCCATGTACAAGCGCATCCTGGTGGCCACCGACGGCTCGAAACTCTCCAAGATGGCGGTGGAACACGCCATCAACCTGGCCGACCTCACCGGTGCCGAAGTGGTTGCCCTGAAGGTGGTGCCGCGTTATCCGCAGACGTACTTTGAAGGCGGCGTGGCGCTGGCAGCGGCAGAAATTTCCCGCATCGAAGCCCAGTGGAACGAGGAAGCCATGACCGCCGTGAACGCGGTGAAGTCGGCCGGGCAGTTGCGCGAAGTCAAGGTCAAGCCTGTCACCGTGAAGTCGGACCTGATCGCCGAGGCCATCATCGCCACGGCCAAGCGCAACAAATGCGACCTGATCGTGATGGCTTCACATGGCCGCCGTGGCTTGAAGCGCCTCTTGCTGGGCAGCGAGACCCAGCAAGTCCTGACGCACTCACACACGCCTGTGCTCGTCCTGCGCTGACTTGACCTCGATCTCACAGGGCTGAGGGGCCCGGTGTAGAGTGGGCGCGCATTCACGCCCACCCCCATGCCGCCTTCACCGCACACGACGCCAAAGTTCGTCACCGGCTCCACGCTCAGACACGTCATCAACATGACCGCCACCGGCTCCATCGGGCTGGCGGCGGTTTTTTTCGTGGACGTGCTCAACCTGTTCTACATCTCGCAGCTGGGCGAGAAGCAGCTGGCCGCTGCCGTGGGCTACGCGGGCACGCTGCTGTTTTTCCTCACATCATTGGCCATCGGCCTGTCGATCGCGGCCACCGCGCTGGCCTCGCGCGCCCTGGGGCGCGGCGAGCGCGACCAGGCGAAGGTGATCGCTGGCGCATCGCTGGTGCTCATGGCCTTGTTCATGGGGGTCGCGGTGGCCCTGGTCTACCCGTGGTTGGCCCAGCTGCTCGCCGTGCTCGGAGCCACCGGCGAAACCGCCGACCTCGCCCTGGGCTTCACGCGCTGGGTGTTGCCCTCGGCCATTCCACTGGGGCTGGGCATGTGCCTGGCGGCGCTGCTGCGCTCGCTCGGTGATGCCCGCCGGGCCATGTACGTGACCCTGGGTGCGGGTGCGGTGTCGGCGGTGCTCGACCCACTGCTCATCCTGGTGTTGGGCTGGGGGCTGGACGGTGCTGCGGTGGCCACGGTGGTTGCGCGCTGCTCCATGGTGTTCATCGGCCTGCACGCCCTGCTGCGCGTGCACCGGCTGTTTGCTTGGCCCGATGGAGATGTGCTCCGAAACACCCTCAAGCCCTTTCTGGCCATCGGCGTGCCGGCCGTGCTCACCCAGGTGGCCACGCCGGTGGGCAATGCCTTCGTCACCGCGGCCATCGCGCCCTTTGGTGACAACGCAGTGGCGGGCTGGGCGGTGATCGTGCGCTTGATCCCGGTGGCCTTTGTGGCCTTGTTTGCGTTATCGGGCTCGGTCGGCCCGATCCTTGGCCAGAACCTGGGCGCCCGCCGCTTTGATCGCCTGCGCAGCACGGTGCGCGACAGCCTGAAGGTCACACTGGTTTATGTGCTGGTGGTGTGGTTGCTGATGGCGCTGGGCAGCGGCTTCATCGCCACCGCGTTCGGTGCGCAGGGCGAAGCGCGCGAACTCATCGTGTTCTTCTGCGTATTCGTGGCGGGCAGTTTTTTCTTCAACGGCGCGCTGTTCGTGGCCAACGCGGCGTTCAACAAC
Organism: Hydrogenophaga sp.; assembly: GCF_022844385.1. Taxonomy (GTDB): domain Bacteria; phylum Pseudomonadota; class Gammaproteobacteria; order Burkholderiales; family Burkholderiaceae_C; genus Hydrogenophaga. Next base: position 13,878 of record NZ_JALHLX010000040.1, read on the forward strand.
CTGGGCTTTGCCTTCTATTCCACGGCGCTCAACTGGGGCCGCGCCACGCTGGGCGTGGCGCCCTTCATCTGGATCGGCGCGCAGTGGTTTGGTGCGCGTGGTGTGTTGGCGGGGTATGGGCTGGGAGTGGTGGTGTTCGGGGTGGTGGGGCTGTGGTTGAGTCGACGGGTTCTGAAGCGATTGGAGCGGGAGGCCACTTCTTCCGGCGCTGTTTCTCGTTAACTTGAGGTTGATCGCCTGCGCTTCTTCGAATGCTTGCGGACGTGGCGTGCACCCTTGCGCGCCACTGTCAACACACCCATCGCGCGCCAACGAGGTCGGCGGCAGTCGGGCTGTCCGGCGCAGCGGCATAAAGGAGGAGCACGGGGCGCAGCCCCGGGCGGGGGACAGCCGCGGAGCCGGTCAGCCCGGCTGCCGCCGACCGGAGCAAGCCAACGCAAAAAAGCTCATGCAAACAACGACTTGTGCTGATCCCGCAGCAAATTCTTCTGAACCTTGCCCATCGTGTTCCGCGGCAACTCATTCACCACAAAACACCGCTTGGGAATCTTGAAGTTCGCCAGCCGCGACTTCAGCGAAGCGAGCACCTGAGCAGCGTCCACCTGCGCACCCGGCTTGGCAATCAACAAAGCCACACCCACCTCACCAAAGTCGGGATGCGGCACACCGATCACCGCGCTCTCGACCACACCCGGCATCTCGTTGATGTAGCC
>NZ_JALHLX010000040.1:14690-18929 GCF_022844385.1 Hydrogenophaga sp.
GCGTCCACCTGCGCACCCGGCTTGGCAATCAACAAAGCCACACCCACCTCACCAAAGTCGGGATGCGGCACACCGATCACCGCGCTCTCGACCACACCCGGCATCTCGTTGATGTAGCCCTCGATCTCGGCCGGGTACACGTTGTAGCCGCCCGAAATGATCAGGTCCTTGCTGCGGCCCACGATGTTCACGTAGCCCCGCTCGTCAATGCGACCCACGTCGCCGGTCTTGAAAAATCCGTCGGCGGTGAATTCTTCGGCAGTCTTCTCCGGCATGCGCCAGTAACCCTTGAAGATGTTGGGCCCGCGCACCTGAATGCCGCCGATCTCGCCCGTCTGCACCAGGTTGCCGTCGTCACCCATCACACGCAACTCCACACCCGGCAACGGGAAACCCACCGTGCCGCCGCGCCGCTCGGTGGCGCCGCCATGGCGCGCGTCGGCAGTGCAGGGGTTGGAGGTCAGCATGGCAGTCTCGCTCATGCCGTAGCGTTCCAGGATGGTGTGACCCGTGCGGGCCTTCCAGTCGTTGAACGTTTCGATCAACAAGGGCGCCGACCCCGAGATGAACAAACGCATGTGTGCCGCCTGCTGCGCCGTGAGTGTGGGCTCGGCCAGCATGCGGGTGTACAGCGTGGGCACGCCCATGAACACCGTGGCTTCGGAAAACTTGGCAATCGCCAGCTTCGGGTCGAACTTCGACATCCAGAACATCTTGCTGCCGTTGATCAGCGCGCCGTGGATGGCCACGAACAGGCCGTGCACGTGGAAGATCGGCAGCGCGTGGATCAACACATCGTCGGGACGCCAGCCCCAGTAGGTCTTGAGGACTTCTGCGTTGCTGCGCAGGTTGCCGTGCGTGAGCATGGCACCCTTGCTGCGGCCGGTGGTGCCGCTGGTGTAGAGGATGGCGGCGAGGTCGTCGTCCTTCCGAACGACGGGCGTGTGACGATCGCTCATGTGGGCGGCACGCTCCAGCAGGCTGCCGGTGCGGTCGTCGCCCAGCGTGAACACGTGGCGCGTGCCGGCGGTGAACGCGATCTTGCTGACCCAGCCAAACTGGCCCGGGCTGCACACCACCACCGCAGGCTCGGCGTTGCCGATGAAGTACTCGATCTCCGCGCTCTGGTAGGCGGTGTTGAGCGGCAAAAACACATGGCCCGCGCGCAGCGTGGCGAGATACAGGACCAGCGCTTCGACCGACTTTTCCACCTGCACGGCCACGCGCGAGGCGCTCGGCAGCGCCAGCGAATCGAGCAGGTTGGCCACCATGGCCGAGGCGCGGTCGAGGTCGCGCCAGGAGTAGTGCAGACCGTCGTCGGTCTCGATGGCCACGCGGTCAAGATCTTGCGGGAAGGCCGCGCGCAGGGCGGCAAAGAGGTTGGAGTTGTCCATGTTCTGGTCAGCAAAGTGGTGTGACAAAAAAATCAGAAGACTGCAGGCCGTTTGGCCAGAAAAGCCGTGATGCCCTCGCGGTGTTCGGCGCTGTCGGCGTAGCGGAAGGCACCGTCTCCCGTTGGAGCCGCAGCGCCCTGCGTGGCCCGCAAGGCCTGTTTGTTGAGCCGCGCGGCCTGCGGCGACAACGCAACGATGCGCTGCGCACGCGCCAGCACGGCGCTGGTGAGCGTGCCGTCGGGCAGCACGGTGTTCAGGAAGCCGCGCGCCTTCATCTCGGTGGCGTCGAACACCGCAGCCTCCAGCAGCATTTCGCGTGCGGTCGCTGCACCGGCTTCGCGGGCCACGAGCGCGGTCTCGCGCGGCGCCATGGGAAAACCCAGCTTGGCGATGGGGGCGCCGAAGCGCGCGCCGGCCGAGGCCACGCGAATGTCGCAACAGCTGGCCATCTCCACCCCGGCGCCCATGCAGTTGCCTTCGATCTGCGCGAGCAGCGGCAGGTCACACGCGAGCATCGCACCCAGGCCACCCCACACTTCGTCTTCATGAAAAGCGCGCAAGGCGACCTCGTCGAATCGGAAGTCGGGGTACTCGGCAATGTCGCCACCCGCGCAAAAATGACCGCTCTCGCCAGCCACGATCACGCAGCGTATGTCGGCTCTGCCCTGCAAGTCCTCGAAGACTGCCTTGAGTTCACGCCACATCGCGCGCGACATGGCGTTGAACTTTCCCGGATGAGAAAGGGTCACTTGCGCCACCTGACCATGCATGGTCAGGTGGACTCGTCCGCTCACAGAGGTCAACTGATCAGTCCAGCTTGGCGCCCGATGCCTTGACCACGGCGGCCCACTTGCGCACTTCACCCTTGACGAAGGCGTCAAACTGCGCACCGCTCACGTTGGCGAACTCGGCGCCCTGGTTGGCCCACACCGCCTTGGCTTCGTCGGTGCTCACCGCCTTGCGGATCTCTTCGATCGCACGAGCCTGGGCATCGGCCGGTGTGCCCTTGGGCGCCCACACGCCGTACCAGGTGGTCACGTTGTAGTCGGGCATGCCGAGTTCGGCGGCGCAAGGCACGTCGGGGAAGGCCGGGTTGCGCTTGGGGCCCGAGACCATCAGCGCCTTGATGCGCCCACCCTTGATGTGGCCCGCCGATGAACCCAGACCGTCGAACATCATGTCGACCTGACCGGCGATCAAGTCGTTGAGCGCGGGGCCTGCGCCGCGGTAGGGGATGTGCGTGATGAAGGTGTTGGACTGCTGCTTGAACAGCTCACCCGCGAGGTGGTGCGAGGTGCCGCCACCGGCCGAGCCGTAGTTGAGCTTGCCGGGGTTGGCCTTGACCTGCGCCATGAACTCCTTGAAGCCGGCGCCCGGGATGTTCTTGGGGTTGACCACCAGCACCTGCGGCACGCTGGCCACCAGGATCAGCGGGATCAGGTCGGTCTCGATGTTGTAGTCGAGGCGGGGATACATGCTCGGAGCGATGGTGTGGTGCACCGCGCCCATGAACAGGGTGTAACCATCGGGCACGGCCTTGGCCGCGATGCCGGCACCCAGCGTGCCGCCAGCACCGCCACGGTTGTCGATCACCAGGCTCTTGCCTGCCAGACGCGTGAACTGCGCGGCCATGGGGCGGGCAAACGCATCGGTGCCGCCGCCAGCGGGGAACGGCACGATCATCGTCACCGGCTTGGTGGGCCAGGTGGACTGGGCGTAGGCCGCAGTGCCGGTACCAAAAACGGCGGCGCCCGCGACGGCAGCGCGCAGGACATCCCTGCGATTGAAGTTGTCGGTCATGTTTTTTGTCTCCTGTGGTTTTGAAAAAAACAGCGTCAAAGGTACAGGTCTTCGATCGCTGCGGCTATCGGGATCTTTCCCTGCGCCAGCCAGGCGCGGTGTTTCTCCAGGCGTTTAAGGTCATAGAGGTAATTGACCATCAAGCCATACGATTGTTTGGAACCTTTGTTCGACGGATCGCCTGCCCAGTTCAGGCGCTCAACCCTCGCGCCGTTGCCGAGGTGGAAACGCGCCACCGGGTCCAGCGGCTTGCCGCCCTGCATTTCCTTGCCCAGGTAGCGCGCGGCCCAGCCCAGCAGGGTCTTGCGCTCGGGCGCGGACTCGGTGAGCTGCTCCAGGTTCTCCCAACTTTTGAGCAGTTCTGCGGGTGCGTTCTTGTTGAGCCAGGCGCGCAGTCCCGGTATGGGCGAGAGCGTCACGAACACCTTGAGCCTGGGAAACTCCTGGTGCAGCGTCTCGACCACGCGCTTGATGAGCGAATCGCCAAAGCTCACACCACGCAGCCCGTTCTGGGTGTTGCTGATCGAATAGAAAACGGCGGTGTTGGCCTTGGCAATGTCGACCGGCGCGGCCTCTTCGTCCAGCAGTGGCGTGATGCAGTCTGCAATCTCGTTCATGAGCGCGACCTCGACAAAGATCAGCGGCTCCTCTGGCAGGCGCGGATGGAAAAAGCCGTAGCAGCGCCGGTCGCCATCGAGCCGGTTCTTCACGTCGGCCCAGCTGCGGATGTCGTGCACCGCTTCGTACTTGATGAGCTTTTCCACCAGCGAGGCCGGTGAATCCCAGCTGATGCGGCGCAGCTCCAGAAAGCCCACGTCGAACCAGGTGGAGAACATGTACTCCATCTCCACGTCCAGCGCCTGCAATCGTTTGTCCCCCTTGAGGTGGGACTGCATCTCGGCACGCACATCAACGAGAAAGCGGATGCCCTCGGGGTGCGCGCTGAAACGCTGCAGGATGCGCCGGCGCGGCGACACCGTGGCTCGGCGGTACAACACCTCGGCCGCGGCTTCATCGGGCGTGCCCACGGCGGCGGCAAACTGGG
>NZ_JALHLX010000040.1:19029-23601 GCF_022844385.1 Hydrogenophaga sp.
CGGTTGTTGGCCAGGGTGATGATGGCTTCGTGGATGGCGAAGTTGGCCTGGTAGTAGTCGTTGATGCGGCGGTTCCTGGCACACCGGTTGAGGCGGTCGTGCATCTGCTCCAGTGCAAGCAGATCGGCGTCGGTGGCATTGCTCGCGGCCTCGAACGCGCAACGCCCTTCGAGCAGGGCGATGACGGGAAATATCTCGTCGAGGTCGCGCTCGGTGATCTGGTTGACGAAACACCCGCGGCGCGGCTCGTGGCGCACCAGGCCCTCGGCAGCCAACACCTTCAGCGCCTCGCGCAGCGGTGTGCGCGAGATGGCCCATTCGCCGCAGAGTGCGAGCTCGTCGATGAAGCTGCCTGGCGCCAGCACGCCGTCGAAGATGCGCTCACGCAGCTTGGCGGCCACTTCGTCGTGCAGGGAGTTGAGCACCAGTCGCATGGAAGGATTCGGTTCGTAATCACCTGTAATTACGGCAGATCTTAAAAAATCCCCGTTCACATGGAACGGGGATTTACCCTTGCTGGCGATGAGTGGCGATCAGATCCGCCGCCGGGCCGCCCCCAGGCGGATCGGCCCCACGGACCCGGCAAGCACGGGGCCCCTCCCCGTCCTGGGGCAGCGACCCGCGAAGCGGTGGAGCGTGGGGGCAGCGACCTTAGCTGCGCCGACCGAACCACCACCACATGAAGGCACCCGCGCCGATCATGGGCACACACAGCCATTGCCCCATGCTCATGCCCATCGCGAGCAGGCCCAGGTGGGCGTCCGGCTCGCGGAAGTACTCGGCGATGAAGCGGAACACACCGTAGCCCATGAGGAATACGGCCGACACCTGTCCACGCGCGCGCGGCTTGCGCGCATACAGCCAGAGCAGCACGAACAGCAGCAGGCCTTCGAGCAGGAATTGGTAAACCTGCGAAGGATGGCGCGGCAAGTCGCCCGCGCCCGGAAACACCATGCCCCAGGGCAGCGATGGGTCGGCCACACGGCCCCAGAGCTCTCCGTTGATGAAGTTGCCCGCGCGTCCTGCGGCCAAGCCGGTGGGAACGCAGGGGGCCACGAAGTCCATGACTTCCATGAACGGGCGTTTGCGGCTGTGCGCGTACCAGACCATGGCCAGCATCACGCCGATCAGGCCCCCATGAAAACTCATGCCGCCCTGCCAGATGGCAAAGATCTCCAGCGGATTCGACAGGTAATAGGCCGGTTTGTAGAACAGGCAATAGCCGATGCGCCCGCCCGCCACCACGCCGAGCACACCAAGAAAGAGGATGTCTTCCACATCGCGCCGCGTCCACGGCGGGTTGGTGATGCCGGCAAAGGGCTGGTGGCGCAGGCGCAGGTTGGCCAGCCACATGAAGAGACCGAAGGCCGCCAGGTAGGTGAGGCCGTACCAGTGGATGGCCAGCGGGCCGATCTGCAGGGCGACAGGGTCGATTTGGGGATGTTGAAGCATCGGGCTATTGTGCCTTTGGCTTGCTCCGAGCCGAGGGCTCAGGCCTTGCGGCCTGATCTTGGGCAAAGTGGATGAAATGCGCCAACGCCGGGCTCACTGCGTCTGCCTTCCACAGCAGGCTGGTCTCGCACGCAGGCACTGCCCTGCCCCGCGGCCAGGCCACCGAGCGATACACAACGCCAGGCCGCTGGAACTGCCGCACGCTCTGCGGCACCCAGGCCATGCCCAAGCCGGCGGACACCATGTTCACGATGGTCTGCATCTGGATGGCCTCTTGCGCCACCTGCGGCACGCGACCGGATGTGTTGTACAGAGCAAAGATCGCATCGAACAGCGAAGGGAGGATGCGCCGGGGAAAGATCACCAGCGGCTCGTCGAGCAGGCGCTTGAGCGCGGGACGCTCCTCGACCGCCAAGGGGTGCGATTCGGGCAGCGCCACCACGAGCGGTTCGCTGGCGATCAGTGCCTGGGCCAGACCGGGCGCGATGAAACCGGGCGAGTGCAGCACGAAGCCGGCGTCCACCTCGCCGCGCGACAACAGCTCCAGCTGCACATCGCCCGTGGCTTCGATCAGCTCCAGCGCCACCTGCGGCCACTGCTCGCGGAACGCCCGAACCCAGCGCGGCAGCAACTCAAAGCCCACCGTGGACACGAACGCCAACCGAAGCCGCCCCAGCTCGCCCGCGGCGGCCGCCCGCGCCAGCTCGGGCAAGGCCTGCGCGCGGGCGAGCAACTCGCGCACCTCGGGCAGCAAGGCCGCGCCGGCCGGCGTGATGTGCACGCTGCGCTGCGTGCGCTCAAACAGGCGCACGCCCAAGGCGGCCTCCAGACCGGCAATGGCCTGCGTCAGCGGCGGCTGGGTCATGTGCAGGCGTGCGGCAGCCCGGCCAAAGTGCAGTTCTTCGGCCAGCGCCACGAACTGGCGCCACTGGCGCAATTCAATGCGCAGCGATCTGGATGGTTCATTCATACGATGAGCGTATCAAAGCAAGCCGTCAAAGCAATTGGAAACCCGACAGGGGCTGCCGCATACTTGTCGCTCTTTTCCCCACCCCACGAGACAAGACCATGGCCGACAGCAAAACCATTCCGATCAAGCCCATCAACAGCCGCAGTGCCAACATCACGCAAGGCAAGTCACGCGCGCCCAACCGCTCCATGTACTACGCCATGGGCTACGAGGAAGGCGACTTCGTGAAACCCATGGTGGGCGTGGCCAACGGCCACAGCACCATCACGCCGTGCAACTCGGGCCTGCAGAAGCTGGCCGACGCGGCGATTGCCGGCATCGAGGAAGCGGGTGGCAATGCGCAGGTGTTCGGCACCCCCACCATTTCCGACGGCATGGCCATGGGCACCGAGGGCATGAAGTACTCGCTGGTGAGCCGCGAGGTGATCTCCGACTGCATTGAGACCTGCGTGGGCGGCCAGTGGATGGACGGCGTGGTGGTCGTGGGCGGGTGCGACAAGAACATGCCCGGCGGCCTGATGGGCATGCTGCGCGCCAACGTGCCAGCCATCTACGTGTACGGCGGCACCATCCTGCCCGGTCACTGGAAGGGACAAGACCTCAACATCGTCAGCGTGTTCGAAGCCGTGGGCCAGAACGCCGCCGGCAACCTCAGCGACGAAGACCTGCGGGAGATCGAGATGCGCGCCATCCCCGGCACCGGCTCGTGCGGCGGCATGTACACCGCCAACACCATGTCTTCGGCGTTCGAGGCGCTGGGCATCTCGCTGCCCTACTCCAGCACCATGGCCAACCCGCACGACGAGAAGATGAACTCGGCCAAGGAGTCGGCCAAGGTGCTGATCGAGGCCATCAAAAAGGACATCAAGCCGCGCGACATCGTGACCAGGAAGGCCATCGAAAACGCCGTGGCGGTGATCATGGCCACCGGCGGCTCCACCAACGCGGTGCTGCACTTCCTGGCCATCGCCCACGCGGCCGATGTCGAATGGACCATTGACGACTTCGAGCGCGTGCGCCAGAAAACACCGGTGCTGTGCGACCTCAAGCCCAGCGGCAAGTACCTCGCGGTCGACCTGCACAAGGCCGGCGGCATTCCGCAAGTGATGAAGGTGCTGCTCAACGCAGGGCTGCTGCACGGCGACTGCCTGACCATCAGCGGCCAGACGATTTCCGAGGTGCTGAAAGACGTGCCCGACGCGCCACGCGCCGACCAGGACGTGATCCGCCCGATCGACAAGCCCATGTACGAGCACGGCCATCTCGCCATCCTCAAGGGCAACCTCAGCCCCGAAGGCGCGGTGGCCAAGATCACCGGCCTGAAGAACCCGGTGATGACCGGCCCGGCTCGCGTGTTCGACGACGAGCAATCAGCGTTGCAGGCCATCCTGGACGGCAAGGTCAAGGCGGGCGATGTGATGGTGCTTCGCTACCTCGGCCCCAAGGGAGGCCCGGGCATGCCGGAGATGCTGGCACCCACCGGGGCGCTGATTGGTGCGGGTCTGGGCGAAAGCGTGGGCCTGATCACCGACGGCCGTTTCAGCGGCGGCACCTGGGGCATGGTGGTGGGCCACGTGGCGCCTGAAGCCGCAGCGGGCGGCACGATCGCGTTCGTGCACGAAGGCGACAGCATCACCATCGACGCGCACAAACTGCTGCTGGAACTCAATGTGCCCGAGGCCGAGATCGAGAAGCGCCGGGCGGCCTGGACGGCACCGGCACCGCGCTACACGCGCGGCGTGCAGGCCAAGTTTGCGTTCAACGCATCCAGCGCCAGCAAGGGCGCTGTGCTGGACAACTACTGAGAACTTCAGCGCGAGCGACGCTTGGTCTTGATGCCGAGGTTCTCGCGCTGTTTGTCGATGCGGTCCTGCTTTTTCTTGTCCATCTTGTCCATCTCGCGGCGCTTGGTGTAGCCGGTGGAGTCGGCCCAGGCCCACCAGACCACGGCCAGCGCAAACGGCGACAACACCCACCACCACGAGACGTCAACAACGAAGCCCACCTCCAGGTACTTCATCAGCATCAGGATCACGCCCAGGATCAGCAAATACATCACACGCTCCAGTAAAGGTCCGACAAAGCGGGGCAAGAATCTGTAAGCGTTCGTTTCATCGGCCTGCTCCCTCGCTAAAATCCGGGCTGTGCTG
>NZ_JALHLX010000041.1 GCF_022844385.1 Hydrogenophaga sp.
GCATCGGCGCTCTGGCGAACCGTGCTGGTGAGCTGCTCCATGCTCGCTGCGGTCTCTTCCAGGTTGCTCGCAGCCTGCTCGGTTCGCGCGCTCAGGTCCTGGTTGCCCGAGGCAATTTCAAACGAGGCGGTGTTGATGCTGTCGGTGGCGCTGCGCACCTGGCCCACGGTCTGGATCAGCGAGGTCTTCATTCCTGACAGCGCCCTCAACAGATCGCCCAGTTCGTCCTTGCGCGAGGTCTGCACCTGACCATTCAGATCACCGGCGGCCACCGCCGTGGCAATGCCCACTGCTTCGTGCAAAGGTGCGGTCACCGACACCGTGATGCGCCAGGCAACCAGGCTGGCCATCAACACAGCGATGGCCGCCAAGGCCAGGATCATCATTTCCTGGCGGTCGATGGTCGCATTGGAAGCAGCCACGGCTGCGTCGACCAGACTTCGTTGGTACTTCTGCAACCCTGCCATGGTGTCCATGTAGCGGTTGGCAGCAGGCAGCAGTTTTTCGTCGAGGTCTCGAATGCCCGCAGCGATGTCGCCGCTTTTGAGCGTTTCGAAGTAGGCCTTGCGCACCGCGATGTACTCGATGCGGCGGGTCGAGATGTCTTTCAACAAGGCCTTGCCCTGGTCGCTGGTGATCTCCTCGTCCAGCGTTTTTTGCAGGACGTTGATGCGCTCGGTCGTCTGCGCAATCATGGGCTTGAAATAGGCGTCCACGTCCGGGTTGTCGCCCGACTTGGCCATCGCGAGCACACGGTTGACGTTCAGCCGGGTGCTGGCCAGCCACTCGTCCATGACGGAAGAGCGGTGCTCCATCAAAATGACCCTCGCAGTGGCGCCCTGCGCAGATTGCAGGCTGGTCCATGCCAGTGCGGTGAGAGCGACCAGCAGCACCAGCACGCTGGCGAAACCCAGGGTGAGGCGGTGGCCGATCTTGAGTCGGTTGAACATGGTGTGTCTCCTGAAAAAATGCCGTCGACCGGGCGGTTACTGGAGGGATTGCGTGGAATCCATCAGACCCATGTCGGTGCTCGACATGAGGGCCTCGATATCCATGAGGATCAGCATGCGTTCACCCACGCTGGCGATGCCGGTGATGAAGCTGGTGTCCACGTTGGTGTTCATCTCGGGCGCGGGCTTGATCAGCTCGCCGGCGAGTTCGAGTACGTCGGACACCGAATCGACCACCGCACCGACCACGCGACCGTGCACGTTGAGCACGATCACGACCGTGAAGCCGTTGTATTCCACCTTGTCGCAACCGAGCTTGATGCGCAGGTCCACCACCGGCACGATGACGCCGCGCAGGTTGACCACGCCCTTGATGAACGAGGGTGCGTTCGCAATGCGGGTGGGCTCTTCGTAGGAGCGGATTTCCTGCACGCGCAGGATGTCGATGCCGTATTCCTCACCGCCCAGGCGGAAGGTCAGGAATTCGGCGCTGGCCTTTTGGGCCGCCGCTGCGCGGGCGCTGTCGTGGCGGGCGATGTGGCTGGCTTCGTTGCGCATGTCCATGGGATGGGTCCTCGGTTTTTCAGGTTGGTCCATGGAATATCGGCCAGCCGGGCGCGGGCTGAAGTCGGAAAAAAGCGGACAAAGCCTGTCCATTCCCGCAGCTTGTTGCATGACGCAGTACTAAAGTGCACATGCCTGGGCCTGGGCGTTCAGTCCCATGCGCGTCGCCAGCGATCCGCGGTGTCTGCTAACTTGCACCCATGCCCACCCACCACCCCGCCCCGCAGCACCTGTCGCCCACACCGCAGATCAACAGCGACCACCCCACCATCGTGTCGTTCGCGCACACCCATGCGCAAGGCTCCAACGACCGGGAAAAGGCGGTCTCGCTCTATCTCGCCGTGCGCGACCAGGTGCGCTACGACCCCTACCGCATCGACCTCAGTGACCTCGGCATGACCGCCAGCACCGTGCTGGCCCAGGGCTTCGGCTGGTGCGTGCCCAAGGCGGTGTTGCTGGCCGCAGTGGCGCGCGCGGCAGGCATACCGGCCCGGTTGGGATTTGCCGATGTGAAGAACCACCTCTCCACCGAGAAGCTGCGCCAGACCATGAAGACCGACGTGTTCGCCTGGCACGGCTACACCGAGTTGTGGATCAACAGTGCCTGGCGCAAGGCGACGCCGGCGTTCAACATCGAGCTGTGCGACAAGTTCGGCCTGCTGCCGCTGGAATTCGACGGCGTGCACGATTCGCTGTACCACGCGTTCGACCGCGCTGGCCGCCAGCACATGGAGTACGTGAACGATCACGGCGCCTTTGACGACCTGCCGCTGGCGCAGATCCGGTCCGTGTTTGCCGAGATCTACCCGTCGATCAACGCGGGGCAGCCGATCGAGGGTGACTTTGCAGCGGACGCGGCGCGCGAGGCTGGCGGCACCTGACCAGCCTCAGGTCGTGAAGCGGAACACCGCCGTGCTGGCCATGAGGTTGGGCCAGCGGTGCACTTCTTCGCCCTCGTGCAGGCCGAAGCTCTTTTCGATGGTCAGGCCGTTGCGCCGCGCCAGCACCTCGAAGTCGGCGTGCGTGCCCACGCGGATGTTGGGCGTGTCGTACCACTGGTAGGGCAGGCGCTTGGTGACGGGCATGCGGCCTTGCACCACGGCCAGCCGGTTGGGCCAGTGGGCGAAGTTGGGAAACGCCACCACGCCGATACGGCCTACGCGGGCGGTCTCGCGCAGCATGGTCTCGGCGTTGCGCAGGTGTTGCAGTGTGTCGATCTGCAGCACCACGTCAAACGCGTTGTCGCCGAAGGTGCTCAGGCCGTCCTCCAGGTTGAGCTGCAACACGTTCACACCGCGGCGCACACAGGCCAGCACCTTGGCGTCGTCGATCTCCACGCCATAGCCGCTGCAGGCGCGCGTGGCCTGCAAATGGGCCAGCATGGCGCCGTCGCCGCAGCCCAGGTCGAGCACGCGCGAGCCGGGTGGCACGAGGCGGGCGATGCTTTCCATCAGGCGGGTATCGCTCATTTCATTCCCCCTGCAATGGTCTGGTCGAAATAAGCACGCACCGCATTCAGGTAGCGTGGGTCATCGAGCAAAAATGCGTCGTGCCCATGGGGTGCGTCGATCTCGGCGTAGCTCACGTCGCGCCGGTTTTCCAGCAGCGCCTTGACGATTTCCCGGCTGCGTTTGGGCGAGAAGCGCCAGTCGGTCGTGAAGCTCACCAGCAGGAACCTGGCCTGCGCCTTCGCCAGCGCCGCATTCAGGTTGCCACCGTGCTCACCCGCCGGGTCAAAGTAGTCCAGCGCGCGGGTGATGAGCAGATAGGTGTTGGCATCGAAGTACTCGCTGAACTTGTCGCCCTGGTAGCGCAGGTAACTCTCGATCTGGAACTCCACGTCTTGCGTGGTGTAGCGGTAGGCCAGTTCGGCCGCCGCCGACGGGTCGGCGTCGTTGCTCGACCGCAAACTTCTTCCGAACTTCTCGTTCATCACGTCGTCGCTCAAGTACGTGATGTGGCCGATCATGCGGGCGATGCGCAGACCGCGCCGAGGCAAAGTGCCTTCGCGAAGGTAGTGACCGCCGTGGAAATCGGGGTCGGTGACGATGGCGCGGCGCGCCACCTCGTTGAAAGCGATGTTTTCGGCCGTGAGGTTGGGCGCGCTGGCCACCACCACCGCATGGCGCACACGCTCGGGGTACTGCAAGGTCCAACTCAGCGTCTGCATGCCGCCCAGGCTGCCGCCCATCACGGCGGCGAGGGTCTGGATGCCCATGGCGTCCAGCAGCCGGGCCTGTGCGTCCACCCAGTCTTCGACCGTGACCACCGGAAAGTCCGCGCCCCAGGGCTCTCCCGTGGCCGGATTGGTGTGCGTGGGCCCGGTGGAGCCGAAACACGAGCCGAGGTTGTTCACGCCGATCACGAAGAAGCGGTCGGTGTCCACCGGCTTGCCGGGGCCGATCATGTTGTCCCACCAGCCCTCGCTGCGCGGGATGGGTCGGCCCTGTTCGTCGGCGTGCCGGCCCGCCACGTGGTGGGAGGCGTTGAGCGCATGGCAGATCAACACCGCATTGGACCGCTCGGCATTGAGCGTGCCGTAGGTTTCGACCACCAGCTCGTAGGCGGGCAGGCTCGTGCCGCTGCGCAGGGGCAGCGGTTCGGTGAACCGGAACGTTTGGGGCGTGACGATCAATCTGGTGTCCTGTGGGCGGCGCGCGCCCGAAAAAAATCCCGGTACCGCCAAGAGCGAGACCGGGATGCTGGGCCAGGAGTCTCTTCTTTAGCGGCATTTTTAAAGCGCCCGCAATTCGGAACAAATCGGCGCTCGAGGTCGGCAGTATAAATTGAAGTGCCCTTTTTGCGCCGACCGCCATCGCTGGCGTTGGGCGTCGATCGGGGTGAAACGGCCGGTGTTGCGTGGCCGCGTCGCAGCCATTGGGGGCCGTCGCGTCCTGAAAAATAGTTACTGTTTTCGCGGCGCTGCGCGCATAATCCTCTGGCGAGCGCCCAAGGCGCTCGTTTTGACAAGTGATCGGTCGGTTTCGCGTGCTACAGGTTTTGTGTGCTAACGGGGCTCCATCGCTATTTTCATCAGTGTTATTAGGAGTCCCGAACATGGGCAACAAACTGTACGTTGGCAACCTGCCATACACCGTCCGCGACGAAGACCTGCAGCAAGCATTCAGCGCTTACGGCTCGGTCAACAGCGCCAAAGTCATGATGGAGCGCGACACCGGTCGTTCCAAAGGTTTCGGCTTTGTCGAAATGGGCAACGATGCCGAAGCGCAAGCCGCTGTTGAAGGCATGAACGGCCAGTCCCTGGGCGGTCGCAGCCTGGTGGTGAACGAAGCCCGTCCGATGGAAGCCCGTCCTCCCCGCTCCGGTGGCGGCGGCTTCGGCGGTGGCCGCAGCGGTGGTGGTGGCTACGGCGGCGGTGGTGGCGGTGGTGGCGGCAGCGACGGCGGTTTCCGCAGCCCTTACGGTGGCGGCGGTGGCGGTGGCCGTCGCGAAGGTGGTGGCGGCGGCGGTGGCCGTGGCGGCTACTGATCGACTGCCCCGATCAGCTTGATGCAGTGAATCCCCGGATTCGCTGATCAGCGAAGAAAAAACCCCTGCGGCTTGGGCTCCAGGGGTTTTTTCATGGGCGCTCCAGAATCCCCCGATCAAGTGCCGCTCTTGGCCCCGCCTTGGCGGTGCTTGCGCGCGCGGCCTGACAAGGCCCGGTCGAACAAGCCGTTGGGCAGCAGGCGCAGCAGCTTGGCCACCACGCCCATCTGCCAGGGAATCACTCGGTAGCTCACGCCGCCGACGATGGCGTCGAACGCGCGGCCGGCAAAGGTCTCGGGGCTCAGCAGGAACGGCATGGCGTAGCGGTTCTCGCGCGTGAGCGGCGTGTCCACGTAGCCAGGCAACAAGGTCACCACCGACACACCGCTGCCGCGCAGTTCGCCGCGCAGGCTCTCGCAGTACGCCACCACCGCCGCCTTGCTGGCGCAGTAAGCGCCGTGCCCGGGCAGGCCGCGGATGGCCGCGACGCTGGCAATGCCCACCAGCGCGCCGCTGCCACGCGCAGCCATGGCCGCCACGAACGGATGGAAGGTGGCGGCCACGCCGGTGTTGTTGAGCGCGAAGGTGCGCGCCATCACGTCGATATCTTCGCGCTCGGTGGTGTCCATGCCGATGCTCACGCCGGCGTTGGCCACCACCACGTCGGGCACGCCCTGGGCTTGCAGACACGCCTGCCCCGCGGCCACGATGCTGTTGATGTCCGCCACGTCGGCGCCGTAGACGCGGCAGCGCTCGGCCCCCCAGCCGTTGGCGTCGGCAAAGGCCTGCATCTCGGCGGTGCGCCGCGCCACCAGGGCGAGGCGGTAGCCACTGCGCGCGAAACGGGCCGCCAGGGCCTGACCGATGCCGCTGGAGGCGCCGGTGATGAAGGCCAGGGGTGCGGCGGGGTTGGGGTTGGGGTTGGGGTTGGACATGGTGATCAGCGGGGGATCAGCTGGACCTTCACCCGGCCCTTGAAATCGGCCACGCCGGTGTCGCCTCTGTAATCGAGTGAGTCGGCGACCAGCCGGTCTGTGCCGCGCAGCAAGGTGACGGGCTGGTCGGAAATGACACGCTCCGGATCGACAAACACCTTGAGGTATTCGCCCCGGAACTCCAGGCGGGGCAGCGCTTGGCCACCAGGGCCGACAGCGGCTTCGCGCACCACCACGGCGTCGCCTTGCAGGATGAACTGGCTGTTGTCGGCGTTGGTCGTGACGAGCTTCGCTGTGGCCACGGTGGGCCGGCCTTCGGGGCCGATGTTGCGGATGCGGGCGTTGTCGATTTCGATGCGGTCGTCATCGGGGTGGTGACGGGCCTCGTCGCCCAACACTTCCGATTTGAGCGAGCCGTCGGCGTCAAACGCCTTGACCGAAAAACCGCGCATGAAATAGTCGGGCTCGCTGCTCACCGGCCGCGCGGCCTGGGGCGCCTCGGGCGTGGGGGTGGCGCGCAGCAACCAGTAAGACGCCAGCGCCAGCAGGCCCATGAGCAGCACGGGCAGGTAGATGGAGATGCGGTCCAGCAGCTTGGGCTTGCGCTTGGGCGGCCGGGCAGCGGGCTCGGTCAGGTCGACCGTGTCCAGAAAGTCCAGCGGGTCGGACGGGCTCATCGGCCGGCCGCTTCCAGCTCGCGGGCATACACGCCGCTGGCCACGAGCAGCAGGTCGCACAGGTCGCGCACAGCACCGGCGCCCGGCAGGCGGGTGGTGACGTGGTGCACCACGGCCAGCACCTCGGCGTGGGCGGTGGAGGGCGCGCAGGCGAGCGCGGCGCGGCGCAGCATGGGCAGGTCGGGCCAGTCGTCGCCCATGGCGGCGGCGGCCGACCAGTCCAGGCCCAACTCCGCCAGGATCTCTTCGGCTGCGGGGCGTTTGTCTTCGGTGCCGAAACGCGCGTGCGCCACGCCCAGGGCCTTCAGGCGCGCACGCAGGGCCGCCGAGTCGCGGCCGGTCACCACGACCGGGGTGATGCCGGCGCGTTGCAGCAGCTTGATGCCGTGTCCGTCCAGCGTGTGAAAGCGCTTGAGGGTTTCGCCCGTCTCGCTGAAGTACAGGCCGCCATCGGTGAGCACACCATCCACATCAAAGAACACCACACGGATGCCTTGCGCCTGCAACAGCAGTTCGGGCGCGAAATTCAGCGCCGGACGCAGGATGGGCAAGGCGTTCATTCAGATCACTTTCGAACGCATCAGATCGTTGGTGTTGAGCGCGCCGATCAGCCGTCCGTCAGCGTCAACCACCAGCACGCTGGTGATGCGGCTGGCTTCCATCAGGCCGGCGGCTTCGACCGCCAGCGCATCGGCCCGCACCGTGCGTGGCTGCGGATGCATCACGTCGATGGCGCGCAGGGTGCGCAGGTCGGCACTGCTGCCGGTCTTTTCAATCAGGCGGCGCAGGTCGCCGTCAGTGAAGATGCCGAGCACACGGTCATCGCTGTCGACCACCGCGCTCATGCCCAGGCCCTTGGCGCTGATCACCGCCATGAGTTCCATCAGGCCGGCCTGCGGGCTCACGCGCGGAACGTCTGCGCCACTGCGCATCACGTCGCTCACGTGGGTGAGCAGCTTGCGCCCGAGCGCGCCACCGGGGTGCGAGCGGGCAAAGTCGTCGGCCCTGAAGCCGCGCGCATCGAGCAACGCCACGGCGAGCGCGTCACCCATGGCCAGCTGTGCGGTGGTGCTGGCGGTCGGGGCCAGGTTGTGCGGGCAGGCCTCCTTGTCGACCGAGCTGTCGAGCACGGCGAGCGCATGGCGCGCCAGCGTGGATTCGGTCCGCCCGGTAAGGGCAATCAGGGGCACGCCCATGCGTTTGATGAGGGGCAGGATGGCGTTGAGTTCCTCGCTCTCGCCGCTGTTGCTGATGCCCAGCACCACGTCGGCGGCGGTGATCATGCCGAGGTCGCCATGGCTGGCTTCGGCCGGGTGCACAAACATCGCGGGTGTACCGGTGGAGGCCAGGGTGGCGGCGATCTTGCGACCGATGTGGCCGCTTTTGCCCATGCCCATGACGACCACGCGGCCGCTGCACGACAACATGGCAGCGACCGCGGTGGCGAAGCTGTGGCTCACACGCAGGGCCATGGCCGTGACGGCCTGAGCCTCGATGCTCAGCGTCTCCTGGGCCATCGCCAGGGCGCGGGCAGCATCAAAGGTGGCGGGCAAGGTCATGGCTGGATTATCGCTGTGGGTCTGCCGGCAATGCCGCCCGGGTTGGAACGCCGCCGCCCGCTACCATCCACGCATGACTTCGCTCGACATCGCCCTGCTGTACCTGCTGGCTTCCGTACTGGGCGTGGTCGCTTGCCGGTTCGTGCGGCTGCCGCCCATGCTGGGCTACCTGGTGGTGGGGGTGCTGATCGGTCCGCACGCGCTCGCCCTGGCACAGGACTCCAGCGGCATCAGGTACCTGGCCGAGTTCGGTGTGGTCTTCCTCATGTTTGTGATCGGGCTCGAATTCAGCCTGCCCAAACTGCGGGCGATGAAACGGCTGGTGTTCGGGCTCGGCCTCTCCCAGGTGGTGTTGACGGTGTTGATCACCACCCTGGCTTCGCTGGCGCTCACCGTGCTGTTGCCCACGTGGTGGGACATCAGCTGGCAGACCGCGCTGGCGCTGGGCGGCGTGATGGCCATGAGCAGCACGGCCATCGTCATCAAACTGGTGGCTGAACGGCTGGAGCTGGAATCGGAGCACGGCAAGCGGGTGCTGGGCATCCTGTTGTTCCAGGATCTGGCCGTGGTGCCCTTGCTGGTACTCATCCCGGCGCTGGCCGCCGAGCCCGAAGACCTGCTGCCAGCACTGGGCTGGGCCACGCTCAAGGCCATCGTGCTCCTGGGGCTGCTGCTCACCGGGGGGCAAAAGGTGATGCGCTGGTGGCTCACCCTGGTGGCGCGGCGCAAGAGCGACGAACTCTTCATGCTCAACCTGCTGCTGATCACGCTGGGCCTGGCCTGGCTGACCGAACACGCCGGCCTGTCGCTGGCCCTGGGCGCTTTCGTGGCCGGCATGCTGATCTCGGAAACCGAGTTCAAGCACCAGGTGGAGACAGACATCCGGCCATTCCACGACGTGCTGCTCGGCCTCTTTTTCATCACCATCGGCATGATGCTGGACTGGCGCCTGGTGTTTGATCGCTGGCCGCTGGTGCTGCTGCTGCTCTCGCTCTCGGTGGGCTTCAAGCTGGCGCTCATCACCGGGCTCACGCGCATGCTCGGTGCGCCCATGGGGGTGGCGCTGCGCACCGGTCTGTACCTCGCGCAAGCCGGTGAGTTCGGCCTGGTGCTGCTCACGCTGGCCGGCAACAACAACCTGATTCCGCCCGCGCTGTTCAACCCCATCCTGGCGTCGATGGTGCTGTCGATGCTGGCCACGCCCTTCGTGATCATGTACGCCAACACCATCGTGACCCGGCTAGTGGGCAGCGACTGGCTGATGCAGTCGGTGCAGATGACGAGCATCGCGCGCAAGGCCATCAACGCCGACAAGCACGTGATCATTTGCGGCTACGGCCGCTGCGGGCAGAACCTGGCGCGACTGCTCGAGGCCGAAAACATTCCCTACATGGCGCTCGACCTCGACCCCGACCGCGTGCGTCAGGCTGCGGCCGCCGGCCATTCGGTGGTGTTTGGCGACGCCGCGCGCCTGCAGGCGCTCATGGCCGCCGGCTTGCACCGCGCCAGCGCCGTGGTCATCACCTATCTGGACACCGCCAGCGCGCTCAAGGTCTTGCGCCACACCCACGAGCAGGCGGTCAACGTGCCGGTGGTGGTGCGCACGGTGGATGACACCGACCTGGAAAAGCTGCGCTCGGCCGGCGCCACCGAGGTCGTGCCCGAAGCCATCGAAGCCAGCCTCATGCTGGCCAGCCATGCGCTGGCGCTGGTCGGTGTGCCCATGCGGCGCGTGATCCGGGTGGTGCAGGACCAGCGCGACGCGCGCTACAACCTGCTGCGCGGCTACTTCCATGGTGCCGACGACAGCGGCGCCGACGAAATCGACCACGAACGCCTGAACACCGTGACCCTGCCGTCGGGCGGGCGCAACGTGGGCAAGTCGCTGGAGAGCCTGGCGCTGCATGCGGTGGGCGTGCGGGTGGTGAGCATGCGACACGCCAGTGGCATGCCGGCCGTGTTGACGGACGACACCGTGCTGCAGGGCGGTGACACGTTGGTGCTCAGCGGCAAGGCGCCTGCATTGGCGCTGGCCGAGGACAAGCTTCTGTCGGGCTGAACAGCAGCCGGTTCCGGGGTTGGCGAAATTCCCCGGATCTTGAGTGGATATTGAGAACAGTCGGTTTGGGTTGTGACCAAACGGTATGTATGCTCACGTTTTTTCAACCCCACCCGGAGACTTCTTCCATGATGGATCGCCGTTTGTTCCTGGGCGCTGGCGTGGCCGGCGCCTCCGCGCTGACCTTCTCGTCCGTGTTTTCGCAAAACACCCCCAACTTCGGTGCCCCGGTGTTGCCGACGCCGGGCTTTCGCAAGATGAAGCTGGGCGCGATGGAGATCATCGCCATCAACGACGGCGCTCTGCGCCGCCCCCTGGGTGAAGAGTTCGTGCGCAATGCGCCGCTGGAGCAGGTCAAGGCCATGCTTGCGTCGCAAAACCTGTCCACCGACTACGTGGACATCCCGTTCACGCCGTACCTCATCGTCAGCGGCGGCACCAAGTTCCTGATCGACACCGGCTTCGCCGACAACGGACCTCCCACCACCGGCAAGCTGGGCGCCAACATGGCGGCCGCGGGCTACAAGCCTGAAGACATCGACCACGTGATCATCAGCCACTTCCACGGCGACCACATCAACGGCCTGGTCAAGAAAGACGGCTCACTGATGTTCCCCAAGGCCAAGATTCACGTACCCACCACCGAGATGGCTTTCTGGATGGACGACGCCAAGATGGCCGCTGCGCCCCCAGCCGCCCAGGGCGGTTTTCAGAACGCCCGCAATGTGTTTGGCAAGATCCCGGCCGACCGCTTGGTGCGCTTCGAACCCGGCGCAGAGCTCGCCCCGGGCATCCAGTCGTCGGCCGCATTCGGCCACACGCCGGGCATGTCTGTGTTCACCGTGCGTTCTGAAGGACAGTCGTTCATGTACACCGCCGATGTGACCAACGTGCCCTCGTTGTTCGCCCGCAGCCCCGACTGGGCGGTGGCCTTCGACATGGACGCCGAGATGGCCCGCCAAACGCGTCGCCGCATTTTCGACACGCTGGTGAAGGACAAGATGGCCATGGGCGGTTTCCATTTCCCGTTCCCGGCGCTCGGCACCATCGAAGCTGCCGGCAACGGTTACCAGTTCAAACCCATGGCCTGACAGGGTCGCCATGGTCTCCTGCCCCGGCCTTCGCGCCGGGGTTTTTTTTGGCGCATCGATAATGGTTCACTTCCCACGACTCGACGCCCATGGACACCTCAGCCTTCCTCAAAGCCCACATCCGCACCGTGCCCGACTGGCCCGCGCCCGGCGTGCAGTTCCGCGACATCACACCGCTGCTGCAGGACCCAAAAGTCTTTCGCGTGCTGATCGACGCCTTCGTGCACCGCTACATGGACCCGGCCCTCAAGCCCACGGTGGTGGCGGGACTGGATGCGCGGGGTTTCATCATTGGCTCGGTGCTGGCCTACGAGCTGGGTGTGGGCTTCGTGCCCATCCGCAAAAAGGGCAAGCTGCCCTTCACCACGGTGGAAGAAACCTACGAGCTGGAATACGGCAGCGCCACGGTGGAGCTGCACACCGATGCGGTCAAGACTGGCGACAAGGTGGTGCTCATCGACGACCTGATCGCCACCGGCGGCACCATGATGGCCGGGCGGCGCTTGCTGGAGAAGCTCGGTGCCGAGGTGATGGAGGGCGCGGCCATTGTGGATTTGCCCGAACTGGGCGGCTCGCAGAAGCTCAAGGAATCGGGCTTGAAGCTCTTCACCCTGGTGGATTTCGCGGGCCATTGAGCACCGCGGTTCGACCGCAACGGGTCAGAGTTTGCCGTGCTGCGTTTCGCTCAGGGCAGCAAAGTCACTGTGAGACTCCGGCACCGGGAATTTGGCGTCGTTGGGTGACGGATACGCAGGCTTGGCTGCGGACTGCAGCACTTCGCGGAATGCCGCCAGCTCATCGTCGCCCAGCGCCTGCATGGGCGCGTGCGACGAATCGATGTTGGGTTTGGGAATGGCCGTGGGGCTGAACACTTCGGCATCGCGCCGAGTTTGTGCCGACACCGCAGCCCGCAGGGCCACGCCCACCTGATCGTGGGTGGCGCGGCGGCGCCAATACACCGAACGCACGAGCATGCCGTGACGTGCCTTGGCGCTTTGCTGGATCCAGCGCTCGATCTCGAGCAGGTACTCGTCGGGCATGCCTTCCGCGGGCAAGGCCAAGTCGATCAACACGAGAAAGCAGTCGCCGTTGGCGTCCAGCGTGAGCACCTTGAATTCGTAGCTGGTGGACAGCACGCCGGCGCGGATCAGCGACTCGCGCACCACGCTGAACAACTGCTCGCGGCGCAGGATGCGGCGGCCCTTGCGGGGCGAGATCAGCGGCAGCGTGGTCTGGCTGAAGGACTTTCGCGCACGCGACAGGCGCCCCTTGCCGGATTCGTTGGATTTTTTGGCTTGTAGCCAGCTCATGAATGACATGGTCAAAGTATGCAGAAAGCCGGGTGCTGAAGTGATCGGAAGAGAGGCGTGAATCCGGTGCTGCTCGGGCAAATGGCCGCTCACCGCAGAACCCACAGACATCAAGTGACCGCCACCCGCTTGGGCTTGTTGTACATGCGGCGAGCCAGCACCGCCGACATGGCCACCGTCACCTCCAGGGCCACCTCGGGGTGACGGGTCGAGAGTTCGCGAAAACGCAGCGGGGTCATGCACCAGAGGCGGCAGTCGCTGCCGGCGTGCACCGTGGCGCTGCGAGGGAGGTGACTGAAAAACGCGCCTTCCCCGAGCAGCGAGCCCGAACCCACCACCGCAATGCGCACGCGCTCCTTGTCGTCTTCGTAATGCACGGTGAGCGTGCCACTCTCGACGAAATAAACGGTGCGGTCCTTCACCCCTTGTTCGATCAGCACCTGGCCCTGCTGCAAGACCACGGGCTGCAGGTAGTTGGCCAGCATCGGCCACTGGATGTCGGTCAGGTTCAGGGGCACCGCGTCCAGGGCGCTGCTGTGCCGCATGGACTCGGCCAGGCCCTTGATATCGAAGCGCAAGGATGTCGGTGGTGTGACATGCATCACGTCAAGATACCCGCCCCCCACACCCCCGCGCAAGCTGTAATTACCTGTGTTTACATCTGCACCGCCGAGCGGCGTTCGCAGCGTTCCGGGCGGCGCAGCCGGTCTACTTTCCGATGCAGAAACGCGAAAAGATCTCACCCAGCAAATCGTCGGCGGTGAACTCACCCGTGATCTCGCCCAGGGCTCGTTGCGCCAGGCGCAGCTCTTCAGCCAGCAGGTCCAGGTGCTCGGCCTGCGCGGCGAGCAATCCATCGGCCTGCACCAGATGGCCATCGACTTGCGACAGGGCTTGCAGGTGGCGCGTGCGAGCCATGAACAAGCCATCACCGGGTTGCTGCCAGCCGGCCAGAGCCAAGAGGCGCTGGCGCAGCACCTCCAGACCTTCGCCCCGTTTGGCCGAGATCGCCACACCGTCTTGCAAGTCGATGTGCGCCGCAGGGCTCTGGTCGAGCTTGTTCCACACATGCAGCACCGGCACGCCGGCCGGCACCGCCTGTGCCAGGCTGGCCGCGATGGCCGCGTCGGCACGCTGGTATTCGAGCGTGTCGGTGCGCGTCAGGTCGTGCAGGAACAGCACCACATCGGCTTGGCGGATCCGACCCCAGGCGCGCTCGATCCCGATCTTCTCCACCTCGTCCACGTCCGGGCTGTCGCGCAGTCCGGCGGTGTCAACCACATGCAGCGGCACGCCTTCGATCTGGATGGTTTGCTGCACCACGTCGCGCGTGGTACCGGCCACGGGAGTGACGATCGCCAGCTCGGCGCCAGCCAGCGCATTGAGCAAGGAACTCTTGCCAGCGTTGGGCTGGCCGGCAATCACCACCTGCAAACCATCACGCAACAGCGCACCCTGGCGCGCCTGCGCCAGCACGGCGGCCAGCGCCTCTCGCAAGCGCCGCAGCTGCCCGGTGGCGTCGGCCTTCTGCAGGAAGTCAATGTCTTCCTCGGGGAAGTCCAGCGTGGCCTCGACCAGCATGCGCAGGTTCACCAAGGCGTCGCGCAGCTCGTGGATGCGGCCCGAGAACACGCCGGCAAGCGATCGCGACGCGCTGCGCGCCGCCGCCTCGGTGCTGGCGTCGATCAGGTCGGCCACGGCTTCGGCCTGCGCGAGATCGAGCTTGTCGTTGAGGAAAGCGCGTTCGGTGAACTCGCCCGCGCGGGCCACGCGCAAGGCGGGCAACACGTCGCCCGCCACCTCCAGGCAACGCGCCACCAACAATTGCAGCACCACTGGCCCGCCATGGCCCTGCAGCTCCAGCACGTCTTCGCCTGTGTAGGAGTGCGGCCCCGCAAACCACAAAGCCAAACCGTGGTCGATCGGCTGACCCGCCGCATCGGCAAACGGCAAATAGGTGGCCTCGCGCGGCTTCAAAGCCCGCCCCAGCAAGGCCGTCACCAACGGCTCCAACCTCCGCCCCGACACCCGAACAATGCCCACCCCACCCCGACCGGGCGCGGTGGCAATGGCAACGATGGGATCACGTGAGGCTGCGAGCATGGAGAGCGAGCATAAAGGGCCAAGCCCAGAAACAACGAGGGCCTGCAAAGCAGGCCCGGCGGGTGGAGGGAAGACACCCAATCCAGAGGCGTCAAGGGTCCGGCTCCGCCGGCCCAAGACGCCGTCCCCCCTTGAGGGGGAAGCCGCGTCAGCGGCGCAGGGGGGTCACCCGAGCCTTGGGGGTTACTTCTTGAAGTCGGGCATGCTGAACTTCAGCGGTACACCCATCTTCTGGTTGATGAACGCCTGCTGCAGGATGGTCAACACGTTGTTCGTGATCCAGTACAGCACCAGGCCGGACGGGAAGAAGAAGAACATCACCGAGAACATCAACGGCATCAGCCACATCAGCTTGGCCTGCAGCGGATCCGGCGGCAGCGGGTTGAGCGCGGTCTGGATCATGGTGGTCACCGCCATCACCAGGGGCAGGATGTAGAACGGATCGGGCGAGGACAAGTCGGTGATCCAGGCCAACCAGGGCGCGTTGCGCATCTCCACGCTGGAGAGCAGCACCCAGTACAGCGCGATGAACACGGGGATCTGGATCAGGATGGGGAAGCAGCCGCCCAGGGGGTTGACCTTTTCTTCCCGGTACATCTTCATCATTTCCTGCTGCATGGCTTGCGGGTTGCCTTTGAGGCGCTCGCGCATTTCCATGATGCGGGGGTTGATCTTCTTCATCTTGGCCATGCTGCGATAAGCGCTGGCATTGAGCCAATAGAACGCGGCCTTGATCAGCACCACCAGCAGCACGATGGACCAGCCCCAGTTGGCCACGAAGCCGTGGATCTTCTCCAGCAGCCAGTACAGCGGCTTGGCCAGGATGGTCAGCCAGCCGTAGTCCTTGACCAGTTCCAGGCCGGGAGCGATGGTCTCCAGGACCTTCTCTTCCTGCGGACCGACGAACAGTCGCGCCTGCACCGTTTGCGTCTGGCCGGGCTCAATCGCGGCCAGGCTGGTGATGCTGCCCGCCGCAAACAGGTTGTTGTCGACCTTGCGAACGAAGTTGTCGCGCGCGACACCGGCGTCCAGCACCCAGGCCGAGGCAAAGTAGTGCTGCACCATGGCCACATAACCATCGCTGGCGGTTTTGGTGAATTCGGCCTTGTTCTTCTCGATGTCGGCGAACTCGACCTTCTGGTATTTCTTCTCGTCGGTGTAGACCGCGGGGCCGGTGAAGGTGGAATAGAAGGGCGTCTCGCTGCTGAGCTTGCTGCCATCGCGCACGAGCTGCACATACAGTTGCGGGCTCACGGCCTGCGTGCCGAGGTTCTGCACCTCGTGTTTCACCGCAATGTCGTAGCGACCGCGCGTGAGCGTGTAGGTCTTGACCAGTTTCACGCCACCCACATCGGCCGATTCAAAGCGCACCTGCAACTCGTTCTGGCCATCAGCCAGCGCCGTCTCGGGCGTGAGCAGTGTCATGGGTGTCTTGTGGGTCGGGAACGCGCCACCGATCAGTCCGGTTTGCGCCACGTAGATGCGGTCGGCATTCTGTGTGAGCAGGGTGAACGGCAATTCGCTTTGGTCCTTGCTTTGCTGCGTTGCTTCGGCGTGCTTGAGCAGTTCGGCGCCGATCAGCGATCCGCCTTCGGTGTTGAACACCAGCTTGAACACGTCGGTGGTCACCTCGTGGCGCGCAGCCACCGGGCTGGGAGCACCCGCAGGCGCTTCGCCCGGCACCGCGTTGGCGGTTGCGGTGCCTGCGGGCGCGGCTACGGCCGTGGGCAGGCTTGCGTCAACGGACGGCGCCGGCGCAGCGGCTGGCGCTGCCACCGTGGCGGATCCCGGGAAAAAGGTGGGCTGTTGCCCGTTGTGGATTTGCCATTTGTCCCAGATCAGGACCATGGACAGACCAAACACCACCCACAGGATGGACCGACGGATGTCATTCATGACGCGTTCTTCTTTGCTGAGGAGGGTGAAAGCAGACGGGAAAAGAGGGCGGGCCGGGACTCGGGCACCGGATCGAAACCACCTTCGCACCAGGGATGACAACGCACCAGCCGCGCCACCGTGAGGTAAGAGCCCGCCGCAGCGCCGTGTTGCTCCAGCGCGCCGATGGCGTACACCGAGCAGGTGGGCTCAAAGCGGCAGCCGCTGCCCAGTGAGGGGCTCAGCAGCAGCCGGTAGCCCTTGACCAGGCCCACCAACGCCTGGCGCGGCCAGTCAGACCACATCACGAGCCTCCCCAGACACGGCGGCTTTCGGCAACCGGGCACGCGACAACAACTGTTCCAGCTCCAGGCGAACCGCCAGCTTGAGCGCATCGGACGTGGCACTCACGAAC
The DNA here is from genome assembly GCF_022844385.1 of Hydrogenophaga sp. GTDB lineage: Bacteria > Pseudomonadota > Gammaproteobacteria > Burkholderiales > Burkholderiaceae_C > Hydrogenophaga. The sequence continues at coordinate 17,028 of NZ_JALHLX010000041.1, forward strand.
TGCTTTCGGCTGAACTCGCTGCGCAAACGCACCACCCAGGCTGCTTGCGGCAACGGGGCGGACCGGTGCCTCGCCACCTCGTAGATCTGGCGCCGGATGGCATTGCGCGTGACGGCACGGCGCGCCCAGCGTTTGGGCAGCAACACGCCCAGCCAGGCATCGGCCACGGGAAACAACGGTTTGCCCTCGACGGGAACGTCCAGAGCAACGCAGTGCAAGGCGAAGTGGGGAGTCTTGGCCACAGGCGCTCCAGCCATGACAGCCTGGAACTGAGGGCGGGACCGCAGGCGCTGGGTCACTGCACAACCGCCAACATCGGATGGCAGACGGGCCGGGCACAGGGACACCGGCACAACTCCTGCCGACTCAGACAGCCAGGCGCTTGCGGCCTTTGGCGCGACGGGCGTTGATCACGGCACGGCCGCCACGGGTCTTCATGCGAACGAGAAAACCGTGGGTGCGGGCGCGGCGGATCTTGGAAGGCTGGTAGGTGCGTTTCATGGTGGTCTCTTACAAATCGGGGAAACCCGCGATTATCGCAAAGAAATCCCTGTAGCGGCAAGCACTTGGCCTGACGTGCCAACGATTCACTTCAGCAACGCACCCCACCCCCAGGGTCGAACTGCCACGCCGAACGTCTTGTGGATAAGTCTCCTGCAACCCTACAATGCCCAACGCGCCCCGCATCATTTGTCCACAACCACAACAACACCGCATCCCAGCATGATCGAGGGCCTTCACCCCAGCGCGCCCCTGTCCTCAGGCGGCGCAGACACCCCCTCCTTGTGGTCGGCCTGCATGGACCGCCTCTCCCAGGACATCCCCGAACAACAGTTCAACACCTGGATCCGCCCGCTCTCTGCCACGGTCGCGCCCGACGCTTCCCGGGTCACCGTGTCGGTGGCCAACCGCTTCAAGCTGGACTGGATCCGCACCCAGTACGCCGCCCGCATCACCGCCTTGCTGGAACTCATCCAGGGCACGCCAGTGGCGCTGGAGTTGGTGCTTGCTCCGCGTGAAGGCCCCAGCCGAACATCACCTGCGCCCCGCACGGCCCAGGAGCAGGTGCTCGCAGAACTGCCCGACCTGGCGCCTGTGGAGGTGGCCGCGCCCAGTGGCCCCAAGACCCGGCTGAACCCGGCGCTGGCTTTCTCCACGCTGGTCGAAGGTTCGGCCAACCGCATGGCGCGCGCGGCCGCCATGCACATTGCCGGCAGCCTAGGCCAGCTGTACAACCCGCTCTTCATTTACGGCGGCGTCGGGCTGGGCAAAACCCACCTGGTGCACGCCATCGGCAACCACCTGCTGGCCGACCGTCCACAGGCCAAGGTGCTCTACATCCACGCCGAGCAGTTTGTGTCGGATGTGGTCAAGGCATACCAGCGAAAAACCTTCGACGAATTCAAGGAGCGTTACCACTCGCTGGACCTGCTGCTGATCGACGATGTGCAGTTCTTTGCCGGCAAGGAGAAAACGCAGGAGGAGTTTTTCAACGCCTTCGAAGCCCTGCTGGCCAGAAAGAGCCACATCGTGCTGACCAGCGATACCTACCCCAAGGGCCTGGCCGACATCTCGGACCGCCTGGTGTCGCGCTTTGGCTCGGGCCTGACGGTGGCGATCGAGCCACCCGAGCTCGAGATGCGCGTGGCCATCCTGATCAACAAGGCGGCGGTGGAGAACGCGGTCATGCCCGAGGAGGTGGCGTTTTTCGTGGCGAAGAACGTGCGCTCCAACGTGCGCGAACTCGAAGGTGCACTGCGCAAGATCCTGGCCTACTCGCGCTTCAACCAGAAGGAGATTTCGATCGCGCTGGCGCGCGAGGCGCTGAAAGACCTGCTGTCGATCCAGAACCGGCAGATCAGCGTGGAGAACATCCAGAAGACCGTGGCCGACTTCTACAAGATCAAGGTCGCGGACATGTACAGCAAGAAGCGCCCTGCCAGCATTGCACGCCCGCGCCAGATTGCCATGTTCATCGCCAAGGAACTGACCCAGAAGAGCCTGCCCGAAATCGGCGAGTTGTTTGGTGGCCGCGACCACACCACGGTGCTGCACGCGGTGCGCAAGATCGGGGCCGAACGCCAGCAGAACACCGAGCTCAACCAGCAGCTGCACGTGCTGGAACAGACGCTCAAGGGCTGAGGCGTGGAGCTCAAGTTTGGGCGCGGTTTGTGAGCGAGAAGCGGTTTTGGCGGATGCGCTCTCAAAACAGCGAAAATAGCGAAGATTTGGCTCCGACAGACGCAGGGCCCGCCGGGGAGGCAACCTCCGGATCACAAGCAACCAGAGACGAAAGAGTCTGACATGATCGTTTTCAAATCGACCCAGGACAAGGTTCTGGCCGCGCTGCAATCGGTGGCCGGCATCGTGGAGCGCCGCCACACCCTGCCCATTCTGGCCAACGTGTTGTTGCGCAAGACCGGCTCGCAAGTGCAGCTGACCACGAGCGACCTGGAGATCCAGATCCGCACCACCGCCGAGCTCGACGGCGACAACGGCAACTTCGCCACCACGCTGGGCGCGCGCAAGCTCATCGACATCCTGCGCACCATGTCGGGTGACCAGAGCGTGAGCCTGGAGTCCAGCGCCGGCAAGCTCATCTTGAAAGGCGGCAAGAGCCGCTTCACGCTGCAGAGCATGCCGCCCGAAGACTTTCCGCTGGTGCAGGAGTCGGCCAGCTTTGGCCCGGTGTTCTCGGTGCCACAAAAGACGCTCAAGAGCCTGCTCGGCCAGGTGTCCTTCTCGATGGCGGTGCACGACATCCGCTACTACCTCAACGGCATCCTGTTCGTGGCCGAAGGCAAGCAGCTCAGCCTGGTGGCCACCGACGGCCACCGCCTGGCGTTTGCCTCTGCCACGCTGGATGTGGAAGTGCCCAAACAAGAAGTGATCCTGCCCCGCAAGACGGTGCTGGAGCTGCAGCGCCTGTTGTCCGACAAAGAGGGCGCGATCGAAATGCAGTTCGCCGCCAACCAGGCCAAGTTCAGCTTTGACGGCATGGAGTTCGTCACCAAGCTGGTCGAGGGCAAGTTCCCCGACTACAACCGCGTGATCCCGAAGAACCACAAGAACATCGTGACGCTGGGCCGCGTGCCGCTGCTGGCCTCGCTGCAACGCACGGCCATCATGACGAGCGAAAAGTTCAAGGGCGTGCGCCTGAACATCGAGCCCGGCGCGCTGCGCGTGGCCTCGAGCAACGCCGAGCAGGAAGAAGCGGTTGACGAGCTCGACATCGACTACGGCGGCGACACGATCGAGATCGGCTTCAACGTCACGTACCTCATCGACGCACTGCAGAACATGTCGCAGGAGATGGTTCGCATCGAACTGTCCGACGGCAACAGCTCCGCGCTGGTGACCAACCCCGACGACAACGCCTTCAAGTACGTTGTCATGCCGATGCGGATCTGACCGGCAGCGATCCCCTCTCCCCCAAGCCCGACCCGCTGCCCAGCGGGTTTGGCCTTTCTAGCGATTGAGAAAAGTCCCTTATGTCCGAAGCCAACAAGCCCGCCGATTCCGTCAACACCGGTGCGGCCAACGCCGACAGCTCCAATTTCCAGCCCACCATCGACGCCCACCAGGTCGGTGCCAGCGAAGGTTATGGCGAGGGCTCGATCCAGATCCTGGAAGGCCTGGAGGCCGTGCGCAAGCGCCCCGGCATGTACATCGGCGACACGTCGGACGGCACCGGCCTGCACCACCTGGTGTTCGAGGTGGTCGACAACTCCATCGACGAAGCCCTGGCTGGCCACTGCGACGACATCGTGGTGACCATCCACAGCGACAACTCCATCAGCGTCACCGACAACGGCCGCGGCATTCCCACCGGCGTGAAGATGGACGACAAGCACGAGCCCAAGCGCTCGGCCGCCGAGATCGCACTCACCGAACTGCACGCCGGCGGCAAGTTCAACCAGAACAGCTACAAGGTCTCGGGCGGCCTGCACGGCGTGGGCGTGAGCTGCGTGAACGCGCTGAGCCAGTGGCTGCGCCTGACCGTGCGCCGCGAAGGCAAGATGCACCAGATCGAGTTCGCACGCGGCTTCGTGCAGAACCGCATCGTCGAAACGACGGCCAACGGCGTTGAAGTTTCGCCCATGAAAGTGACCGGCGACACCGAGAAGCGCGGCACCGAAGTGCACTTCCTGCCCGACTACGACATCTTCAAAGAGAACGCCGACTTCCACTACGAGATTCTGTCCAAACGCCTGCGCGAACTTTCGTTCCTGAACAACGGCGTGCGCATCCGCCTGAAAGACGAGCGCAGCGGCAAGGAAGACGACTTCTCCGGCGCCGGTGGCGTCAAGGGCTTCGTTGACTTCATCAACAAAGGCAAGACGGTTTTGCACCCCAACGTGTTCCACGCGCTGGGCGACCGCGCGAGCGACCAGGGCACCAACATCGGCGTGGAAGTGGCCATGCAGTGGAACAGCGGCTACAACGAACAGGTGCTGTGCTTCACCAACAACATCCCGCAGCGCGACGGCGGCACCCACCTCACCGGCCTGCGCGCCGCCATGACGCGGGTGATCAACAAGTACATCGACGACAACGACTTCGCCAAGAAGGCCAAGGTCGAGGTCACCGGTGACGACATGCGCGAAGGCCTGTGCTGCGTGCTGTCGGTCAAGGTGCCTGAGCCCAAGTTCAGCAGCCAGACCAAGGACAAGCTGGTGTCCAGCGAAGTGCGCGGGCCGGTCGAAGACATCGTCAGCCGCCTGCTGGCCGATTATTTACAGGAACGCCCGAACGACGCCAAGATCATCTGCGGCAAGATCGTGGACGCCGCCCGCGCCCGCGAAGCCGCGCGCAAGGCGCGCGAAATGACGCGCCGCAAAGGCGTGCTCGACGGCATGGGCCTGCCCGGCAAACTGGCCGACTGCCAGGAGAAAGACCCGGCGCTGTGCGAGATCTACATCGTGGAGGGCGACTCCGCCGGTGGCTCGGCCAAACAAGGCCGCGACCGCAAATTCCAGGCCATCCTGCCGCTGCGCGGCAAGATCCTGAACGTGGAGAAAGCGCGCTACGAAAAGCTGCTCACCTCCAACGAAATCCTCACCCTCATCACCGCCCTGGG
>NZ_JALHLX010000042.1:0-8535 GCF_022844385.1 Hydrogenophaga sp.
CAGGACCGCCTGCTCAGCGCCACGCGCGATCAAATCAAGACGCAGGACCGCGTGCTCATGCAGACCCGCGACCAGCTGAAGACCCAGGACCAGACCCGCGACCGTGAACAGCTGCAGACGCAGGAACAGCTCCATCAGCAGTCGCTCGACCAGCTGAAGCTGCAGGAACAGGCGCAGCAGAAAACCCGCGACCAGCTCAAGGCACAGGAAGAACTGCACCTGCGCATGCGCGACGAGCTCAGAGCGCGTTGAGGGCTTTGCTGGCCCGCACGACGGGCCAGGGCTGCGGGCCGCACAATGGCCGATGCTTCTTCTCCAACGATGGGCCCGCGCAGCGGCTGCCCCGACTCCCCGCCGCTGCTGTGCGGCGCTGCTGCTGGCCAGCACCCTGATGACCCCCTCGGCCTGGGCCCAGACCCCTTCGCCCGACGCCCTGCGCACGCAGTTCGACGCCTTGCGCGAGAAAGGCACGGGCCAGCTGACCGACCGCTCGATCTACCTGCGCTCTTCCGAATCCGCCGACCGCATGCAGGGTGAGGTGCATGCGCTGATCAACCAGCCGTTCGAGCAGGTGCGCCAGGAACTGTCCAAGGCCGACAGCTGGTGCGACGTGCTGATCCTGCACATCAATGTGAAGTACTGCCGGGGCCAGCGCACAGCGGCCGGCGAACAGCTGGTGTCGGGCGTGGGTCGCAAGTTCGACCAGCCGCTGTCCGAGGTTTACTGGGTGCGCTTCGGCTTCAACGTGGTGGCCGATCGCGCAGACCACATGCTGGTCGAGCTGCGCGCACCCAGCGGCCCGCTGTCCACGCGCGACTACCGGATCGTGCTGGAAGCAGTGCCGCACAGCGGCGGGCAGTCGCTGGTGCGCATGACGTATTCCTACGGCTTCGGCACGGCCGCGCGCTGGGCCATGAAGACCTACCTGGCCACGCTGGGCAGCGGCAAGTCGGGCTTCAGCGTGGTGGGCCGGTCGGCCGGTGGCGCGCCGATCCTGGTCGAGGGTGTGCGCGGCGTGGTCGAGCGCAATACCCTGCGCTACTACCTGGCGCTGCAGTCGCACCTGCAGTCAGGCGGTGCACCCGACGGCGGTCCGTTGCAGAAGAACATGGATCTCTGGTTCACCGCCACAGAGCGCTACGCCGACCAACTGCGCGAGATGGACCGCGCGGACTATGTGGCGATGAAGCTCAAGGAAGTGCAGCGTCAGGCGACGGTGGCGCCACCACCACCTGGTTGAAGCCCAGGTGGTGCATGAGCTCGCGCAGGATGAGCAGCGTGGCGGCCGCCTCCCTGCCGCTGGGCAATCCCTTGAGCGCGGACGGATCGCCCAGCGCACCCGAGACCAGCCTCTGAAACAAGGCTTCCACCGCATCCCGTTGCAACACCGCTGCGCCCGGCGCAAGACCGCGCACGAGCGGGTGTTCCGTGGCCAGCATCGTGTGGCCCCCGCTCCAGGCCACTGCGCGCATCAACTCGTCTTCAACATGGTCGATGGCGCGTTCGAGTTCCAGCGGTCTGGGCAGGTCCGCGCGGAAGAAGAGCCGGGCCGTGCTCTCGGTACCCAGGTCCAGCGACAGGGAAGCCGTGCCGCTGCCGCCACTCTCGTGCACCAGCCACAAGGTGTCCCTGCCCAGGTGCAGCCACACCAGCGGTGAGGTCGCTGCCTGCTTCGCAAGCTCGAAGGCGTGTTGCACGGAGGCGGGCAGGCTCATGGTGGGCTCCTTCTTCGTGCGGACGCCGATCGACAGAAACGATCCAGTTCAGTGTACGGTGTCGAACACAAAAGCGTCCATCAACGTCGCGCCGTCTGCATCGATGGGCGAGCGCCGGGTCTTCACTGCGACCCGACCAAGCAACTGGATCAGCGCACCTTGCCCAGCGCGCGCAGCACCTTCTGCGGCGTGATGGGTTGTGAGAACACGTGGGCATCGAACGGCGCCATGGCGTCGTTGATGGCGTTCATAACCGCCGCCGGTGCGCCCGCCGTGCCGGCCTCGCCAGCGCCCTTGGCGCCAAGCTTGGAGGTGGCGGTGGGTGTCTGGATGTGCGCCACTTCGATGTCGGGCATCTCGGCCGACATGGGCACGAGGTAGTCGGCCATGCTGGCGTTGATCATCAAACCGCTGTCATCAAACAGGCACTCTTCCAGCAGCGCGCCGCCGATGCCCTGCACGATGGCCCCGCGCATCTGCTCGTCCACCAGCATGGGGTTGAGCACGCGGCCGCAGTCTTCCACCGCCCAGTGTTTGAGCAGCTTCACGAAGCCGGTGTCGGTGTCCACCTCCACATACGAGGCCTGCACGCCGTTGGTGAAGATGAACGGAAAGTCGCGCTGTGCGTAGTGCCGCGTGACCATGAGCTCGGGCGTGAACTCGGCGGGGAGCGTGTCGGAGCGAAAGTACGCGATGCGACCCAGCTCGGCCAGAGGCAGCAGTTCTTCGCCGGTGGTTGCGTCCACGATGCGGTCGCGCCGCACCGCCAGCGTGTTGCCTTCGCGCTTGAGGATGATGGCCGCCACCTTCACGATGTTTTCCCGCAAGGCCTGGCCGGCCAGCAGCACGGCTTCGCCGCCAATGCCCGCGCCGCGCGAGGCCCAGGTGCCGCCCCCGTACGGCGTGGCGTCGGTGTCGCCGGTGACCACACGCACCTTGCTGATGTCCACGCCCACCGCGTCGGCCGCGATCTGCTGGTAGATGCCTTCGGTGCCCTGGCCCTGCTCGCCCACACCGATGAGCACGGTGATGTGGCCTTCGGGGTCCAGCCGCACGGTGGCGCCGTCTTGTGAGGCGATGCGCGCACCGCCCACGCCGTAGAACGCGGCGCTGGGGTTGGTGAGCTCGATCACGGTGGCAAAGCCGATGCCGCGATGAATGCCCAGTTTTCGCAGCGCGGCCTGCTCGGCGCGCAGCGCGTCGTAGTTCATCAGCTCGCGCAGCTTCTTCAGGCTGGCCTCGTGCGAGAGGATTTCCAGCTTGATGCCCGAGATGCCGGCCGTGGGGTAGGCGTCGTCGGGGATCACGTTGAGTTCGCGGATCTTCAGCGGGTCCATGCCGATCTTCTGCGCCGCCAGGTCCACCAGCGCCTCGGTCACGGCGCAGGCAATGGGATGGCCCACGCCGCGGTACTGGCAGGTCGGCGTCTTGTTCTGGAACACCACGTTGAGCCTGGCGCGGTAATGCTTGTGCTTGTAGGGGCCGCCCACCAGGTTGACCACCTGGTTGCCTTCGATGGCGCTGGTGCGCGGGAACATGGAGTACGGGCCGATGCCCGTGAGGTCGTCCATGTCGAAACCGAGGATCTCGCCGTCGCGGTTCACCGCGATGCGTGCCTTGATGGCGTGGTGGCGCGCGTGGATGTCGCTGGTGAAACTCTCCAGCCGGTCGGCCACGAACTTCACCGGGCGGCCCAGCATGATGGAGAGCGCCACGGTGGCAAAGTCGTCCGGGTACGCGTGCACCTTGATGCCGAAGGAGCCGCCCACGTCCTTGCAAGTCACGCGGATGGCGCTGGCCGGCAGGCCGAACTGGCGGCCATACAGGTCTTGCATCATGTGCGGTGCCTGGCACGAGTGGTGGACCGTGAGACGCTGCTCGGCCGGACTCCAGTGGGCGATCTGCGCGCGCGGCTCCAGCGTCACGCCGGTGTGGCGGCCGAACTCGAAGTTGATCTCGGCGACCACGTCGGCATTGGCGAATGTCTCGTCGACCTGGCCCACGTCCAGCGTGCGGGTGAAGCACAGGTTGTCGCCCAGCTCGGGGTGGATCAGCGGCGTGGCCGGGTCCAGTGCGGTGAGCATGTCGGTGGCGGCGGGCAGTTCTTCCCAGTCCACCTCGATGTAGGCCAGCGCGTCTTCGGCCTCGGCGCGCGTTTCGGCCACCACAGCCACCACCGGCTCGCCCTGCCAGCAGGCGCGGTCCAGCGCCAGCGCGTATTGCGGGGCCGACTTCATGCCCGCCAGATGGCCCAGCGTGGCCACCCAGGGCTTGCAGACCTTGGCGATGTCCTGCCCGTCGGCCACCAGCAGCACGCCAGGCATGGCGCGGGCGAACTCGGCGTTGACCGACTTGATGCGCATGTGCGCCACCGGGCTGCGCCAATAGACCACATGGGCCATGCGCGGCAACTCGATGTCGTCCAGGTACTGACCCAAACCCTGGGTGAGGCGCTCGATGCCGCCGCGCGGCACCGAGGCGCCGATGTAGCGCTGGTCGTCATTGACCGGGGTGAGTGGGCGGGCGAGGTCCACACCCGGTTCGAGGTTGACGGTATCGCGCTTCATGCGGTGGCCTCCTTGCGTTGTTGCAGCACGTCGCAGATCGCGTCGACGATGGCGTGGTAGCCGGTGCAGCGGCAGTAGTTGCCCGAAATCCACTCGCGCACTTCGGTGCGGTTGGCATGGGGCATCTGCTCCACCAGCTCCTTGGCCGCCATCAACATGCCCGAGGTGCAGAAGCCGCATTGCAGCGCGTTGCGCCGCACGAAGGCGTCTTGCAGGTCCCGGATCACGCCGGAGGCGCTGACGCCTTCAATCGTCTGCACCGTGCCGCCGTCGGCCTGCACGGCCAGGGTGAGGCAACCGCGCACGATCTGGCCGTTGAGCTCCACCGTGCAGGCGCCGCACACGCCGTGTTCGCAGCCGAGGTGGCTGCCCTTGAGGCCGAGGTCTTCACGCAAAAAATCCACCAGGTGGGTGCGCGGCTGCACGCTGCACTGGTGCGGCTTGCCATTGACGGTGACTTTGATCGGGTAGAGGTCTGCCATGGGGTTTCCTTGAGGGCTCAGGCGCTGGCGGTGGCGGTTGCAGGGGCCACGGGCAACATGCGCTGCAGCAGCACGCCGGCAAGATGGCGCTTGGTGTCGGGGGTGTTGGTCAGGTCGGGCAGCGGATCGATCTCGCTGCGCAGGCTGGCCACGGCCTGGGTCACGGTGGCCAGATCGAGTGCGCGGCCTTCCAGCAGCGTTTCGGTCTGGCGCGCGCGCACCGGCGTAGCGTCCACACCCAGCAGCACGATGCGCAGGCCACGCAGCACCGCGCCGTCGCGCCGCGCTGTGGCGGCCATGCCGACGATGGCGTAGTCGCCGTGTCGGCGCGCGAGTTCGCTGAAGCCGAACCAATGCTCGGCGCTGGCCAGCGGGATCTCGCAGGCGGCCAGCAATTCATCGGGCTGCAGCGCGGTGCTGTAGAGGCCGGTGAAAAAATCGTCGGCCGCAATGCGGCGCTCGCCCTTCGGCCCGCGCGCCACCACCGTGCCACCCAGCGCCAGCAGGCAGGTGGGCCATTCGGCGGCCGGGTCGGCGTAGGCGATGGAGCCGCCAAAGGTGCCGCTGTTGCGGATGGCGCGGTGCGCGATGTGCGGCGCAGCGGCCTTGAGCAGCGGCGCATGTCGAGCCACCAGCGGGCTGAACTCGATGTCGGTGTGCGTGGCCAATGCGCCGATGCGCAGCACCTGGCCCTGCACGCTGATGCCGCGCAGCGACTCGATGCCGGTGATGTCGATCACCAGCTGCGGCTCGGACAGGCGCATGTTCAGGGTGGCCATCAGCGTCTGGCCACCGGCCAGCAGGCGGGCATCGTCGCCGTGCTGTTGCAGCAACGCGAGCACCTGGTCGATGGTGGCGGGTTTGACGTAGTCGAAGGCAGCGGCTTTCATGGGGCGGTCCTCAAGAAGTCAACATCGATGCGATCCACACGCCGAAGCCGGTGGACAAGGAACCAAGCACAAACCACAACACGCGCACGCCTTCGCCGCTGGCGGTGGGCTGGGGCGCGTGAACCGTGCGCGGCACGAAGGCGGGCTGTGGCGCAGCGGTCGTGGTGGCAGTGGCGGCAGTGGTGGCAGCCTCGGCGGGAGCGGCTTCAGCAACCTCCACCACGGGCACACCCACCATCTGTTCGTTGAACGCGGTGAAGAACTGGTCGGCCATCTGCTTGGAGGCAGCGTCGATCATGCGGCCGCCCACCTGGCCCAGCTTGCCGCCAATCGCGGCCTGCGCGGTGTAGCGCAGGCGCGTGCCGCCGGCTTCGTCGGTGAGTTCCACGTTCGAATGACCCTTGGCCATGCCGGCCGCGCCGCCCGAGCCTTGAAAGCGCAGCACGCAGCCCTCGTTGGGGCGGATGTCTTCCATGCGCACATGGCCCACGAAGCGGGCACGCACCGGACCGATTTTCACGGCCACGCGGGCGGTGCGTTCGGTCGGGCTGGTGGCCTCCATGGCTTCGCAGCCGGGGATGCAGCGCGTCAGGATTTCCGGGTCGTTGAGCCCCGCCCAGACCTTCTCGCGCGGTGCGCCGATCAGGATGTCTCCGTTCAATTCCATGCCTTGAATCCTCGGGTTTTCACGGGTGTTTTTGTTTACCAGTCGGTTAACAATGGTACGAATCATTGACCGATCGGTAAATAGCGTGCGCATCCAGACAAACCCTGACAAGGCCATTGAAGCTGCGGAACCGGAGCCGGAAGCCCCGGCGCGTCGGCGCATGGGTGTGGTCGAGCGCGAGCGCCAGATCCTGGACGGCGCGATCCAGTTCTTCTCGGTGCATGGCTTCAACGGCCAGCTGCGCGATCTGGCGAAAAGCATCGGCGTGACCCACGCCCTGCTGTATCACTACTTCCCCACCAAACAGGCGCTGGTCGACCGCGTCTACCTCGAAGTGTTCGAAGGCCGCTGGCGCGCCGAGTGGGACGCCCTGCTCGACGACCCCGACATGGCGGTGGAAGACAAGCTCACCGCCTTCTATTGGGAATACGTGACGATCACGCTCACCCGGGAGTTCGTGCGCATCCTGGTGTTCTCGGGCCTGACCGACCACACCATCACCGACCGCTTCTTTGCCATGCTGCGCACACGGCTGTTCCCGCGCCTGATCCGCGAGACACGCCGGTTTCGCGGCGTGGTGAGCCGCGCCAAGCCCAGCGAGCGCGAGATCGAGCTGCTCATGGGCCTGCACGGCGGCTTCTTCTACATCACCATGCGCCGCTGGATTTACGCGCAGGACGTCTACAGCGAAGTCGCCCACGAGGGCTACGACGAACAGCTGGTGCGCGACCGCGTGCGTGCTTACCTGAACGCCAGCCGCGACCTGTTTGCCGACACCACCGGGAGCCCACGCAAACGCGCAGCGACCCGCTGACTTGTATTGATGAAGCCGGTGCGGGGGCACCGGCACCCTTCCCACCCGGCTGAACACCCAGCTTTGACACCCACCGAGGAGACAACATGCAACTCAGGAAAATCGCCTTCGCAACGCTGATCGCCGCTGGCGCCACGCTCACCGTCGGGTCCGCCCTGGCGCAGCAACGCGTCACGGTCAACATCGGCTCCAGCCACCCCACCACCAACATCTGGGCCTTCGCCATGAAGGAAGTGTTCCAGCCCGAGGTGGACCGCATCCTCAAGGAAGGCGGCGCCAAGTACGAAGTGCGCTGGCGCGAGAACTACGGCGGCACGCTCTACAAGTTCACCGACACCCGAGCCGCCGTGCGCGACGGCATCGTGGATGTGGGCATGGTCGGCACGGTGTGGGAGAACTCCGCCATGCCGCTGCAGAACGTGACCTACTTCACCCCGTTCGCCACCACCAACCACGAACAGCTGATCGAGATCTTCGACAAGCTCAACGCCACCGTGCCCGCGCTGCGCGACAGCTGGGCCGCACAGAACATGGTGCCGCTGTCCTCGCTGATCACCGACAGCTACGACATCTACGCCACCTTCCCGGTGAAGGACATGGCCAGCCTGAAGAACAAGCGCATCAACGCGCCCGGCACCTCGGCCAACTGGCTGCGCGAGACCGGCGCCACGCCGGTGGACGGCGCACTGACCACCTACTACACCAACATCCAGACCGGCGTGACCGATGGCGCGCTGTCTTTCGCCAGCGGCATCGGCCCGGCCCGCGTGTACGAGGTGGCGAAGAACCTGACCCGCATCGACATCGGCGCCATGTACTTCGGCAGCGTGGCGGTGAACAAGAAGGTGTTCGACGGTCTGCCCAAGGAAGTGCAGGACGCGATGCTCAAGGCCGGCAAGGCCACTTCGGTCGCCCACGGCAAGCACGTCACCAAGACCGCCAACGCAGCGCTGGACACCATGAAGGCCGCCGGCCTGCAGATCACCGACCTGCCAGCCGCCGAGAAGGCCAAGTGGGTCAACGGCCTGCCCAACATCGTGGCGCCCTGGCTGCAAGGCACGGGTGACGCCGGCAAGCAAGTGCTCAAGGCCTACTTCGACGAACTGCGTGCACGTGGCGTGAAGCCCCTGCGCGACTGGGACCTGCAGAACCGCTGACCGTCCCCCGGCCGTCCTGTCCACCCGGCAGCGCTGTGCGTTGTCGGGTGGTGTTCCTTCCAGCCTTCACAGGTGACCTGTGCACAACGAACCCGACTTCGCCAGCGAAACCCCAGCGGTCGCCGGCCTCACCAACCCCCTGCAAGGCGTGGCCAACGTGCTGGCTGCCGTGGGCACGGTGTGGATCTTCCTCATGATGTTGCTGATCGTGGCCGACGTGCTGGGCCGCAACTTCTTTGACGC
>NZ_JALHLX010000042.1:8635-20380 GCF_022844385.1 Hydrogenophaga sp.
GGCCTCACCAACCCCCTGCAAGGCGTGGCCAACGTGCTGGCTGCCGTGGGCACGGTGTGGATCTTCCTCATGATGTTGCTGATCGTGGCCGACGTGCTGGGCCGCAACTTCTTTGACGCGCCCATCACCGGCGTGGCCGAATTCGCCGCCCGCTCGGTGGCCTCCATCGTCTTTCTGCAACTGGCCGCTGCCATCTGCTCCGGCCGCATGACGCGCAGCGACTTCCTGCTGCGCATCATCGGCAAACGCTCGCCCGCCGCCTTCAAGGCGCTGGAGGTGTTCAATGTCGTCGTCGGCGCATTGCTCTTCTTCGCGCTCGCCTGGATCGCCTGGCCCGAACTCGTTGAGGCCATGAAGATCCACGAGTACTTCGGTGTGCAGGGTGTCTTCACTGTGGTCACCTGGCCGTTCCGTGCCCTCATCGTGCTGGGCTCCGTGGTCGCGGCCCTGGCCTACCTCGCCTGCATCCCTTCGCTGCTGCGCCAGCCCCCTTTCAATGGAGCACCCGCATGAGCGAACTGGCCCTGGGCGGGCTCCTGATTGGAGCCCTGGTGTTTTTCGTGCTGATCGGTCTGCACATCGCTGTCGCGCTGACGGCGGTCGGCTTCGCCGGCATCTGGCTCATCCGCGAAGACGTGGACATGGCCATGCGGCTCATGTACCTATCGGCCTACAACGGCGTGGCCGACTACATCTTCGCCACCATCCCGCTCTTTGTGTTGATGGGGCTGCTCGTTTCGATATCGAACGTGGGCAAGGACACCTTTGACGTGGCCGAGACGCTGCTGCGGCGCCTGCGCGGTGGCCTGGGCGTGGCCACCGTGGCGGCCAACACGGTGTTCGCCGCGGTCACCGGCGTGTCCATTGCGTCGGCCGCGGTGTTCACCCGCGTTGCCGTGCCGGAAATGGTGAGCCACGGCTACCGCGCCAGCTTCGCCGCCGGCACCGTGGCCGGCAGCTCGGTGCTGGGCATGATGATCCCGCCCAGCCTGCTGCTCATCATTTACGGCGTGCTGGCCGAACAATCCATCGGCACCCTGTTCATCGCAGGCATCATCCCCGGCTTTGCCATGGCGGGAGCCTTCGCCGCCATGATCATGCTCATGGCCCGCTTCACGCCGGGCCTGGTGTTCGACCTCAAGCGCCAGGCCGAGCTGGCGGCCGAGCGCAGCACTGCTCGTCTGCTCACCACCACCGAAATGCTCGGCAAGCTGGTGCCTATCGCGGCGCTGGTGGCGCTGGTGCTGGGCGGCTTGTACTCGGGTTTCTTCACGCCCACCGAAGCCGGTGGTGTGGGCGCGTTCGGTGCCTTCGTCATCGCCATCCTGCGGCGCAGGCTCGGCGGGGGGAATCTGTGGCGCGTGCTCACCGAAACCGGCGCTGTGTCGGTCGGCATCCTCATCTTGCTGGTGGCGGCAGGTTTCTACAGCCGCATGCTGTCGGTGGCGGGTGTGCCCATGGCCATCAGCGATCTGGTGCAAGACGCAGGCCTGGGCCCCTACGGCTTCCTGTTCCTGTACGTGGTGATCCTGTTGCTGCTGGGCATGATCCTGGACTCCAGTTCCATCCTGCTGATCATGACGCCGGTGGCCGTGCCCATCGCCGCCGCACTCGATTTCAACCTGATCCACTTCGGCATCATCACCGTCATCGCGGTGGAGATCGGCCTGCTCACCCCGCCCTTCGGCATCTCGGTGTTCACCGTCAAGTCCACGCTGAACGACCCCAAGGTGTCGGTGGAAAGCATCTTCGCCGGCACCCTGCCCTACGTGGGCGTGATGCTGGTGGTGCTGCTGCTGATCGCCATCTTTCCGGTGATGGCGCTGGCCTTGACCTGATACAGCGGCTTCGCCTGCCAGGCGAAGCCCGCTGTCAGTCCGGGGAAGGGGCCGCCTGCATGCCCATGTAGGTCTTGAGGAAGATCACTTTTTTGTAGGTGACCGCTGCCAACGACAACAGCGATAACCCCAGGGCAAACGCCCAGTGCGGATGAAAGATCACGGCCACGCCGGACAGCATGGCCGACACGATCAACCCGCCGATGGAGATCAACCGCCAGCGGCGCATGGCCGCGTGGACAGGATTGGGCATCGGCGCTTCAACACGGAAGCCATGAATGGCGCCGAACGCGAACAGGATGCATGCACCAAACATCGCATCGGGAACGGCCCAGAGGTGCGACAGTCCGGCAATCACCGCCATACCCTCCAACTGATCCGGCAGGCCGTATTCCGCCACCGTCAGACCAACGGCATAAATCAGCAACGGCAAACACACCGCGAGCACCTCCAGCACAAGCTCGTCTTGCGCGCGCCGCCACTGCCGGGTCTTGATGAATTCTTTCGGCGTCATGCCACCACCTCCGTATCCAGGATCTCGTCGACCACGAAGCTGAAGTCGTGCTCGGCGTCGAGGCTTTCGAAAAACATGGGTGCAAAACACAGTTGCAGGTCGTACTTCGCGTCACAACCCGCCATCAGGAAACCGCGAACGGATCTACCCTCTGCCGCGTCGGCCAGCGCCAGCACATTGGTCGCCATGAGCAAGGATGTGATGTCCGGAATGGGTGTTTGGGCAGCACTGTGCGAGAAAACGTATTGCACAAAGTCGCTCTCGCCTTGCCGCAGAAACCCCTCGCGGGGCGTGGCGCGCCGAACCCGAAAGCCGAGCATGCCCACCCTGAACAGGGAGGAGAGTGCGATCAGCGCCTTGATCTCGTCGACCGGCCCGGAGTCGGCCGCGCCGCTCACCGGCACCAGCACGGGCGCAATACCCGACTGCACAAAATCGGCGAAGCTGAACACCGTCTTGAATTCCGCCCTGTGCAGCCGCGCAATGGCGGTGTGCAGCGTGGGCAGGGAAGACTTCCACTCGGGAATGATCTGGGACTGGACGATCCTCGTGTTGTTGCTGGCCACCACCATGTTCATCGCCCGGGAATCGATCTGCTTTCCGCTGAGGCGCAGATGCTCAAGCAGGCCGAGGGCCTGCGACATGACTTCCCGGGGTCGGCGCGTGGTGTGCCGCACCAGGTAGTCGCTGGCCAGCTCCTTGCGCTGAACCCGCTTGTTGGAACTGGCGACCTGAAACGGAAACAGGTCGGACCAGTTGGCACCGGGAATGACCGAAGCGACGCGGCTGTCCAGCATCTCCCGCAGGTGCTCCAGTGACCAGCTGATCTGCACAAACAACAGCTGCTGGTGCGCGGCGATTTCCCGCAGGTCCAGGTCGACCACCAGGTCTTCGGGCAAAGACGCAACAAGACGCAGCCACCGGAAGGACTTTTGTCGCTGGACCTTGTACAAGGCACTGATCAGGCCGTGCAGAAAGTTGCGCCGCAGCGTCTGGGTGGTCGATGGGTTGTTCGTCACAAGCCGGTCAACAAAATCGTCAAACCGGTCCAGTGCAACCGTCACATGCAGCCGGGCATTCCCGATCAATGCGGCACCCTTGATGAGTTCGGTGGGCAACTCCTGAAGCGCGACCAGGGGTTCGCGATCCCGCTCACGCTCGCGTTCGCGTTCCTGGTCAAACTCCAGTGACCTGGCAAATCCTTCGTCGGACGGGATCATCCTGGCCAGCAAGGCGCCGAGGTAGGGCAGGAAACCTTTGCTGACCCCGGTGGTGTCTGCAAACTGCACCTGGATGTCGAGTTCCTGCAGCGTGCGCTGCTCCAACGCCTTGAGCGCAGCCACATCGGCTTGCAGCTGCCCCAACGCCTGCAGCTCGATCGCTTTGCTGCAACCCACCCTGAGTGCCACCAGCAACAGGTACTTGCTCCACAGTTCCCGGGCGATGAAATCCGGAGCCATGGTCGGGTGCCTTGCATGGATCAAGTCCATGATTTGACGAAACTTGTTGATCAGTTCGGTGAAGTAGGTGTCCTCGATATCGATCTGCTCGAACACCTCACAAACCCGCTCGCCACTGGGCTTGGCGCCGTTCACGCGAAGGTCGTGCGCCAGACGGCGCAGCAGGGCGGTCTTGCCATCACCCTTGCGCCCAAGCAGCACGGTATTCGACCGTGTGGTCCTGCGCGCCGTGAGTTCAACAAACGCCTGGGTACGCACGAACACCCCATCGTCCTCGATCGATTCGTCGTATTCCCCTTTCAACTGCGAGAAACTGCGGATGAGTTGGTCCAGCGTTTCTTCGCTCAGCTCCCTGCGGCCCTGCTTCATCATCTGGTCTCCAAGTAGTACAAAAATGCATGTCTTTTACATGATGTTGATACTTTTTGGTAATTTTCAAGATGCTTGAATGGTTTTGGCGAGGTGCGCCATGAGGCCACCGGTGGTCCGTGAGGCCACCGGGCGGGCCCAGCCGGGAGGGCTACAGGAACGCGCGCAGCAAGTCGGCGCCCGAGGTAGGCCGGGGTGCTGCAGCACGTCCGTCTGGCACAGGTGCAGGCCAGGGCGCAGCACCGCGCCGAGCCGCCCCCAGATCGCCTGCCATACGGCAACGAAACTGAGTTCATCCTGTTCGTGAGGCAAGAGCAAAGGGCCCGCCCGCGCAGGCGGCGCATCGGTGGCCCGCTCTTCAGCGCAAGCAGTTGGCCTACGATGGTCATGGTGCCCGAGTCGGCATCATGCTCAAAGCGAGCTTCTCAAGCTGCCAGATGGACAACACCAGCAGGCCTCTGAGTTGAGTTGCTGCAACCATGGCAGCCAGCGTACGAATCACGCACCTGCAGTCTGTAAAAGGTCTGCAGGTGGGGCCAAGAAAAAGCCCGCTATCGAAACGATATCGGGCTTTTTTTGTTTACTGGGGTGGCTGATGGGGCTCGAACCGTGACCCCGTAAGCTGTTGATTCAAATGAACTTGTCTGACAAAGCGGCAGATTGTGTCTGCGAATTCGTCACACCTACTCGTAACACCAAGTACGCCGACACTCGGACAACGGAATGATGGACGGCACGGATGCGCAAACCGAGCACCCACCAAAACTTCGCAGTACGACAGAACCACTTGTTTCGCAGGTCCTACCAGCGGAAAAGCGTATCGAGCAGGACTGGCTCGGGATCTCAAGGAACATGGTGGAAAAGCTGAAGTCTTTGATTTCACCGGTGGCTTCGAACATCTCCTCAGGCCCTTTTTGGATCACCGCAACGGGGCTGAGCGTGAACTTACGGCCCCCAAGCGTTGCCCGAACCCGGAATGCGCTGTTACCAGGGTTCTCACCAAGGTTTCCCCAGCGCAGGATCATCACGCCCTAGCGAGTATTGCCCGTGCCCTCACGCATACGCAGTTGGTACTCGGTCATCCTGCGCGTACACGAAGCGCTGCTGCCCGCCCAGGTGCCGGGCAATGCCACAGGGTTGCCCTTGGGCGCACGCAGCGGGATGCCACTGGCGAGCTGATCCATGCGCTGCAGATGGGCGCGGTAGTTCGCCTTGTGACGCAGGCTCGCCTGTTGAATCGACTCCGCATCCTGGGCCCTATTTCAACCTGACCGCTTCTTTCCAATCCTCATCGCACTTGTTACGTACACGATCCATGTCGCCCATGGCGACAACAGACTGGAACAGGGAACAGGCGTTCTTCGTGATTTGGCGTGTGAGTCTTTTCTCGGCTGCGTCGTTCAACAGCGGCGAATTGACAGCACTTTCAACGGCGGCGTCCAGTCCGATGGACTTCATGAGCTTATCTGGACCGCCCATTGCAAAGGCCGCAACGAAACCAGCCACGGCAGTGAGCAGAACCAACGGGATGACCGCCGTGAAAATGAGGCGCACTGCGGTCAGGAACAGTCGGGCAAATATGAAGCCCCACACGAGTGCTGCGGCCAACAACATCGCCACATCTGCGGTGTTCACCTCGCGCAAGCTGCCGAAAGCTGTCGGTATGAAGATGCCCCCCGCAGCGAAACCAATCATCCAGACCACCAACAGAACGAGCCCGATGTCTCCGGCAACCGTTGATGGACGCGAGGCGACAGCAAGCCCCGCCATGGCGGCCTGTGGTGCCCGGGGGTCCAGGATCACGATCTGGTTTGTGCTCTCCTGGCGCTCGTACAAACGGGGGTCCTCCCATTTCATACGCACCAGCCACTTGGCTTTGTACGCAAGCACGCAAATCAGGATGGAGACACCGAGGTACATGGCGAGTTGAAGATCCATGGCAATGGCTGTCCGTGTTGGTTTTCAGTCAAACTTGTTCTATCGGCACCGCCGCTTGGGAAAGATGCTGGTTTCGATTCCGATGTCTGCCACCGGCAGAGCTCAGCACTGAGCGGTGAGGTAACTCAGTGATCGTCCACCGATTGAAGGCGTGGACTGACGTAGGGTAGGTCGCTGAACTTGGAACTCTCTTGGATGAGGCGGGTGAGCTTGGCACCCGCCTGTCTGTGCAGGCTCGCAGCTCTCCTCATCCGCTTGTTGACGCCGCTCAATCGCCAGATGAGTAGGTGCATGAAGGCTTGCCGACAATCTCTGCCATTTCCGACGAGGTAGGTGCTCGATCTAGCTTGCTTAACGAATAGTCGTTGGGTACTGTCTTGGAGCGGACAAATATCTGAACCCAGACATCTCCTTCCCTGGCGTCTTGGGGTGCCCTACCCTTCTTGAAAATCGCGTTGGCTTGTTTGGCGTTGAGAATCGAGACACGCGTCACCCTGCCGAGATCTTCAGCTGAACAACCGGTGTCCAAAAGTGCAGTGAGCGGATTCACCAGCTGCGCACCCGATGCTAGAGAAGACGCAAGCCACAACCCAGTGGCAATCGAAATGAGGCGGCACATGCTTTTGTTTTTCATTGGTAACTCTGTCATCGTGTTGCGGGATAGTTAGGTTGATTGATGCCGACCCAGTGAGCCGTGTGACAACTTCCCGCCAACCTGTCGACACTGGTGGTACTTATTCGTCGAGGAATTCTTGGGCGGTCAGATGCAGGTCTGGCGCACGCCTGAGCAGTTCGATGAACTTCCTCTCAGTTGCGTAAGAAGGCAAATTCGGCACCTCCGCCTTCTTGCGGAAGTTCACGCACCATGGGATCGGCAGGCGCGGGTTGGCGCCAGCCTCTATAAGTTGTTTGACCAGAGCATCGTTGCCATGCAGTGCCGCGATGTCCAGCCAGCGCGCGTTTTCGGGCACCTTCCCTCCATACGCGGCATTTCCACAATTCCCAATCAACTCCTCGATTTCTCCGTAGCGATCGGCACCAACGCGCATCTGCCGGGCCATTGATCGGATCACAATTGCCATCCGGTCGGGCGGCTTGACAAACGTGCGCGGATTGAATATTTGGTACCACACAGGTCCCAGAAACGGCTGGTTGATATCCCCGGGAATCCCTTCCTGAAGAAAGAAGCTGATGGTGTCAAAGTTGTTCGTGGCCGGGGATTCGGCCAGTCGGTAAAGGAATGTGAGATCGACCGTGTGGGGGTCGGCGCCCGATGCCTTAACGGCGGCGTAACGTCGAATTGGCGCGTTGTTTACGAGCAGGCAAAGAAAGTCCGGACAGGAGGCACTTTCTTCGGTCATGGCCTCGGTGCGTTGGTCGATGCGGGCCAGTGTCGTGTTCGCTTGATCTACGCCTTGCTGTACGCGTGCAACCTGGGTCTGCAGATCGAACAGTACGGTCTGTACGTCACGTACCTTCCCAAAGGACGAGGCGATCCATCCGCCCTCTTTGGCCCGCAGGGTGGCGCCGGCCGAACCCAACCCCAGCGCTGACAACAGCAAGCCGAAGCCCAACGCCTTCAACCGCTGCACCACGGGTTCGGCGGGCAGGCGCCAGAAGCACAGCGCGGCGGCCAGGCCCATCACCCCCGCCACCAGCAGCAAGCCCGGCACGCCGAGCAGGGGCGACGCAAAGTCGATCACCGCCCACAGCGTGATGCACAGCGCAAGCACCGCGTTGAGCGGTATCAGGTGCTCGCGCACCTGCTGCGTGACCAGTTCGTAGGTCGATTTTTTGGTTGTGTTTGTTGTGTCGTTCATGACAATTCGCCCCTGTCGATCAGACAGGCAGCGGGTTGGAGGGTTGACTCAGGCCGCTGTGCCAGACCCGTTGCAATGGAAGATCCCGAAGGAGTGACTCGATGGTGATCACACGCAGACCGCCCAGCGGAGTGGAGATCGGTTTGAGCACCGGCTCCCCTGCCCACCCGCCGCTCTGGGCCAGCATCCAGATCAACTCGGTGCAGTACAGACGCGTGGTCTCGGCCGCATCAAAGGCTCCGTCAAACGGCCGTCCCACGGTGCTGATGGCATCGGCTTGCAGCGTCTGCTGAGCTGCAGGGCTTGCCCCTCGCCAGCGATACAGTCCTGCGGCTGCGATACCGTCCACCGACGTGAAAGTGTCCAGCCTGTCGAGCGTGACCCGTCGGGTGTCGGAACTGGCATGCACCACACCCCACACGGGCTCGGCTGGATGGCGCACGAGCACACCGGCATGGGTGTAGTCAGACACGCCGTCGAACCAGCGCACGACGTTTCCCTCAACGCTGCGCGTGCCACGAAATAGCACGTCCCCCGCCCGCGCTTGTGCGGCGATAGCCGACGTATCGATCGTTGCGCTCTCACCACCGGACCGATGCACCAGCAAGCCAACGGCTGACAGGCTCACGGCCGCTGCCGCGGACAGCAAGGTTCGACGATGCACTTCAGCGTTATTCACTGGAGGCTCACGTACCAGCGGCCTTCGTGCTTGAGCAGCCGGATGCGCTGCTCCGTCTTCATTCGGCCATCGGCACGATCGAGCTCCATTCGCACAAGGGCAGACGTATCGTCTTCTTGCACCACCACCGCATTCGTGGGGAACGCGGTGGAATCTCCAGCCGCCTTCATCCTCGCGGTCGTCATCATTAGCTGCATCTTTTCGTCGACTTCCGGGCTGCGCTGAGCCGGGTGGATGAGAGCCAATGCGTCTTTGATCTTTCCCTGTTCGAGCGCCTGGTAGAAGGCCTCGGCGGTCTGCGCCGGTCCACTCCCGAAGGCGAACAGCCCGGAGAGCCAGCGGCCCATGTCGAAGCCCGAACCGGTCGTGGCGGAAGACGCAGCGGCTCCCTCCCGGGACTTTCCTGCCAACGCGAGCAAATCCGCCGGTGCCGCCTCGGCCCAGTCACCATCATTGCGAACCAGCACGAGCATCTCGCTGCGCGGAGACAATTTGTTTCCAAGCTCCTGAGCCACCCGGCCAGCCTTGGCGAATTCGGGCACACCGG
Source organism: Hydrogenophaga sp. (assembly GCF_022844385.1). Classification (GTDB taxonomy): domain Bacteria; phylum Pseudomonadota; class Gammaproteobacteria; order Burkholderiales; family Burkholderiaceae_C; genus Hydrogenophaga. The sequence continues at coordinate 17,801 of NZ_JALHLX010000042.1, forward strand.
TCCAGGCGAAGCCCACCAAAAGACGCGCGAGGCGGTCGTCACCACCATCTTGGGGTTGCAGCGTCACGTCGCTCACCTCCAAGTTATCGGCCAGACACAAGCGCCCGTTTTGGATGTGGCGCTGCGCGTTGGGCCCGTGCGCAAACACCAGGCTGCCCGACGTGTTGGTGCCACGGCTCTCGTACACACCCCCAGCCACCAGAGCTTCCAACCAAACGCGGGTGTTGGTGTTCCATGGATCGACGTTCACCGGATTCGTGGCGTAGGGAAAATTCCGGATGCAAGCGGACTGCATCAGATCTTCCTTGTTCCGGGCCAACCATTCGCGCGCCAGGCGGTCCTGGTCTTTCGAAGATGGCGAGCCATTGGCCAACAACGCCCAGCCTGCCACCGCCGCCATAACCACCACCAGCGCGGCAATGCCCGCCCACAGCATGCGTCTGGGATCCCGAATGGAGAAGGTGGAGACGCCGGGCATATCTGAGCGGGAGACCGGCGGACTCGATGCGAGCGATTGCGAAGGCGCACCTGCTCGTTTTTTCAGTGCCGCACCGCAGTGGTCGCAGAAACTGGCGTCGATCTCATTGGCGGTGCCGCAGGCCGCGCAATAGCGTGTCGTGGGATTCATCGGTTCACGCCATCGCGTGTCCGCAGTGCTCGCAAAACCGGTCACCCGGCTCCACGGCACCACCACACTGGGGGCAAGCGATAGCAGAGGTTGCAGGAGCCGCAGCAACAAGGGCCGCAGCTGGTCCAGGCTCGCTCGCTGGAGCGCTGTTAGCCGCCAGCGACGCACCCGCAGCCTGGCCGCGCTCTTTGATCTCATTGACTTTGCGGTTCATCTGAACGAGTGCGGCGTCTGCCGTTTCGCGAATGGCGGACAAATCCACCCTCCTCGAATACTCGGCCCAGGTGAGAACACCCACCATCAGCGGCAACAGAAACACCACTGCACCTGCGAGTGCAAACACCAGCGAATAACCAATACCCAGGCCCGCAGCAGGTCCCGCGAGGCCACTTCGTCCACCTATCAGCATGCTGAAATCGAGGTTCATGCCGGCGCCGATGATGGGAATGGCCATGCCCCCCACCACGAAGCTCGACGTGAACAGTACGAAAAAGAGCAGACTGCCGAACAGCGCCGACAAGAGCAGACCGGCAATCATCTTGGCCATCAGCTCGAAGGGGTGGCGCCGCGTGACCGTCCAGGTGATGGACAGGGCGTGGAACACCCTCTCACCGTTCCAGATGGCGGGCGCGACCAGAGACGTGGCCACGTACAAGCCGATGAGGGCCGTGGCCACCGCCAGCACGGACAGCGGCACCACCAGCACCAGCAGCATGGGACCCAGGCCGGGCAACTTGCACACTGCCAGTGCCACCGCCACAGCAAGCAGCAGGCCCAGATAGGCCATCACAATCATCACGCCGGCACCAAGCAGGCGGGGCAGTGTGAACACACCGGCCAACACATAGCCGGGCAGGCTGCGGAAGGGGCGGGCGTGCGCAAGATCGGTCAGGCAGATGCCCGCGCCGTTTATGCCTGCGAACAGCACGACCAGCGCGATCAAGCTGAACAAGGCGGTGAACGCCCACGAGGCGTTGGCCAGCAAGCCACCAAGCGCGACCAGCAGCATGGCCGCGATGGCGGACCCCGCGATCACGGCAACAGCGCGCCAGCAGGTGATGGCCTCGGCCAGGCGCAGCAGTGAATAGGTCGGGTCCTGTTCAACCAGTGTGTTTTTCATCATGGTGGTGTCCCTGGGTTCAGTTGTTCGGTGAATCGTTTTGTTTGGTCAGAGGGCAATCGGGGATCTTTCCCCACAAGTCACCGCAGTTCAGCTGGCGAACCTTGACCACACAAAAGCCCTTGGTGAACAGGTTCGACTCGCCGTCGCACTGCCGAAGCGCTGCCCGCACACGGTCTGCCCCGGCAAGAGGAGCAGGAGCGGCTGGTACTGGCGCTGGCACGGGAGCGGGCGCGGGTGCTGGCGCTGGAGCGGGATTCATCGGGATGAAACGCAATGGCGGCAAAGGCGGTTCGGTCTTTGGAGCGGGTGCTGGTCTGGCTTGTGGCTTGGGGGTCGCCTGTGCAGGCCGCTCGGTCGGGGCTTTCACTGCTGGGGGTGCTGGCACTGGCACTGGCACTGGTGCTGGTGCTGGCACTGGTGCTGGCTCGGGTGCAGGCACTGGAACAGGCGGAGGTGGTGCCTGGACCGGCGGCGTGACAATCGGCACCGCTGCGACCGGGGGAACCACTGCGGGCGCCTGGCTGACGATCTCGGGTGCGTCCGAGCGGGCCATCATGGTCCACACTGCGCCTCCGATGGCCGCAAGGCCTGCCACAGCGGCAATGACCACAGCGACCCGTTGGCCGGTAGTGGACTTGCGTGAAACAGATGCGACTGACTGCTCAGTTGCCTGCCCCATCAAGTTTGGCGTCGGCGTCGGCGTCGGCGTCGGCGGTGGCGGCGAAGGAAGAACCGGTACGAGCGGAGTGATCACACCCGAGTTTGCGGAAGCCTCCAGCGGCTTGCCGCACTCACCACAGAACCGGGCATTCGGCTTTCGAAGCGCCCC
>NZ_JALHLX010000042.1:20480-21811 GCF_022844385.1 Hydrogenophaga sp.
GGCGGTGGCGGCGAAGGAAGAACCGGTACGAGCGGAGTGATCACACCCGAGTTTGCGGAAGCCTCCAGCGGCTTGCCGCACTCACCACAGAACCGGGCATTCGGCTTTCGAAGCGCCCCACAGCCTGGGCAGGCACCCGTCTCCAGCGATGTGCCGCACCCCTTACACCGTTGAGCGCTGTCCCGGTTGTCGACACCGCATGTGCTGCAAATCAATCCCATACCCGTCCCTGCGATATTTCCGTCGGTCGGGACGGAGGCCGAGCGCCGGCAATTCACCGAGCAGGCGCTCTTCAGGTACGTCTGACATGCAGGACAAAGTAGGTATCACCCCCCCATCACACAGTCGTTCGATGCGTTGCTGCACGCATTCCGACGGTTCTTTTCAAGCCCCTCGCTCAGGCGTTTCGACGCGCTGTATTTGTGAGGAGTATCACATCGAGGTAAGCAAATGTCTCCGGGTTCTTTTGAATGTTTCTGTTGTCCCACTAACCTTTGGGAACACTCGGATATGGGTAGACAGAGCGAACATTTCCCCGGCCACGTTCAAACCAACGCATGCCATTCCAGGAAGATTTGCAGCAGAGACGACCTCTCCCACTGGTCTACCCATGTGTGTTTAGTAACCAGTTCACAAAGTTAGAGCATGCTTCGATCATCCAATTTGGCAGCTCCTATGTTCGACACCGAACTCAAACAGCCAAGACGACGTTCACTGACTGTCCCCCTACCAGCCGTACCGAGTTGAAGTTAGTAAAGTCCGTCAACCACTGTCTAGCTGCGTGTGATGACGCAATTCGTAGCCAGAAGATGAGCGCAAGCTGAGCAACCCTGAAGGTCGTCGCGCTCAAACCCTCTTGTGAATGCCCTTCTCCGCCTTAGCGCCGCCATGGAAAAAGGCGGTGATGGGGAAGAGCAGAAGGCCGCCAAGGCGCTCGTGAAGTCCCCTTGAAAACCTGAGCCTTGTGGAAGTAGAGAATTCCCCCTGCAGGAGTCTCTACATCAAGAAGTCCAGATTCAGTGAAAGCCAGATAGTCGGCATCCTCAAGGAGGTCGAGCTCGGAGCAAAGGGCAACGAGACGTGCAGGAAGCACGGCATCAGCGAGCCGACGTACTACAAGTGGAAGAGCCAGTTCTCGGGCATGACGGTGTCGCATCTGTCCCAGCTACGCCAGTTGCAGGACGAGAATGCCATGCTCAAGCGCATGTACGCCGAACTGGCGCTGATGCACCACGCGCTCAAGGATGTTGTTGACCGAAAGCTCTGACCCCGCAGCGTCGTGAGATGGTTGTTCAAAGCCTGATGGCCGAGCACGGCATGAGCCAGCGGCG
>NZ_JALHLX010000043.1 GCF_022844385.1 Hydrogenophaga sp.
ATGTTGTTGTTCATGGGTCTGTGGGGTCGGGGCTGGGGTCAGCCAATGTCGGGAATGGTGATCTCGCCGTCGAACACGCTGGTGGCCGGGCCGGTCATGAACACCGCGCTGTCGTGGCGGCGGCTGTCCTGCCATTCGATGGTGAGCACGCCGCCATGGGTGTGCACGTCCACACGCGCATCGAGCAGGCCCAGCCGGATACCCGCCACCACAGCGGCGCAGGCGCCGGTGCCGCAGGCCAGTGTCTCGCCAGCACCGCGCTCGAACACACGCAGCTTCACTTCGGACCGGCTCAGCACCTGCAGGAAGCCGGCGTTGACGCGTTGGGGAAACCGCTCGTGCCGCTCGATCATGGGGCCCCAGGCCTGCACCGGCGCGGTCTTCACGTCGTCGACCAGCAGCACGGCGTGCGGATTGCCCATGGAGAGCACGGCCACCGGCACGTCGCCCGCGTAAGGCAGGGCCAGCGGCCAGCGCTCGAAGTTGCCCATGGGTTCGGCCTGCAAGCCTTGGGCATTGAACGGCACCCGGTCCAGCGCGAAAACGGGCGGGCCCATGTCCACCGTCACACGCCCATCGGCGTGGGCATGCAATTCCAGCTCGCCGTTGGCGACCTTCACCCGCAGGGGGTTGCGTTGGCTCAGGCCTTTGTCGTGCACAAAGCGCACAAAACAGCGCGCGCCGTTGCCGCAGTGCTCCACCTCGCCGCCGTCGGCGTTGTGGATGACGTACTCAAAATCGAGCCCGGACTCCAGCGTGGAGCGCACGCTCAGGATCTGGTCGGCGCCCACGCCGAAGTGGCGATCGGCGAGGAACCGGTACTGGGCCGCCGAGAGTCCGAGCCGTCCGCGCGTCTCGTCCAGCACGACAAAGTCGTTGCCGGCGCCCTGCATCTTGGTGAATCGGATGTGCATGGGGCAATTATCGGCGCTCACTTGAACACGGACTCACAAGGACGCAGGCTTCCCGCAAAATGCGGCCATGGTCAGACCCACCCAACTCCTGCATCCCCAACGTGCGCCCGCACCATTGCGTTCGGCCGCCACCGTGCTTCTGCTGCGCGACAGCACCGACCCCGCCCGCCCCGGGATCGAAGTGCTGATGACTCGACGCTCGATGACAGCGAGCTTCGCGCCCGGGGCCTATGTGTTCCCCGGCGGCGGCATCGATGCGGCCGACGCGCAGTCCCATGACAGCGCCACGCGCCGCACCACACAGAGCGATCTGCACCTCACACAGGCCATTGCGGCGATCCGCGAGAGTTTTGAAGAACTCGGCGTTTTGCTGGCCCACCGCGCCGATGGCTCGCCGGTGGACGACAGCGACATCGCCACGCTCGACCGACAAGCTCCGTTTGCCGCGCAGTGCCGGTCACAAGGGCTCAAGCTCGACGGTGCCGGTGTGTTCGTGCTGGCGCACTGGATCACCGACCGCGACCTGCCGCGCCGTTTTGACGTGCCCTTTCTCGTGGCGCGCATGCCCGAAGGCCAGTCCCCGGTGGCCGACGAGGCCGAGCAATTCGAGCCGGTGTGGGTGCGCCCGGCCGATGCGCTGGCGCGCCACGAAGCCGGCAGCTTTTTCATCATCTTCCCGACCATCCGCACGCTGGAGCGCCTGCGTGCCCATGCAACGGTGCAGGACGTGCTGGACGCCTGCGCCGTGAACGACGAACCCCTGTGGACCAGCTGCCCGCGCGCCGGCTTCGCACGCGGTGCGGAATCGCGCCACATGGAACACGAGCCCCCCTTCGGCGAGCTCGCCCTGGTCTGCCCCGACGGTCAGATCGCACACAGCCTGGACTGGCAATACGAACGGCCGGTGCAGCTGCTGAAAAACGTGCAGCGCCTGACGGCACCCAACCCGGGCTTCATGACCGGCCCGGGCACCAACAGCTATGTGGTGGGCGATCCAGCCACCGGGCACATCGTGATCGACCCGGGTCCGGACGATGCGCCCCACATCGAGCGGCTGTGGCGCGCCGCTGGTGGCCGCATCCAGGCCATCGTCTGCACCCATTCGCACCCCGACCACTCGCCCGGCGCGCCGCGGCTGCAGGCCTTGTGCACAGAGGCTGGCCTGGACAGACCACCCATCCTTGGGCTGCCCAGCGCGCCCACATCACGGGAAAACAGCCGCTTTTCACCCGAGCGGTCACTGCTCGATGGCGAACACATCGTGCTGACGGGGCGATCGGGCGACAGGACCATCACACACACGCTGGAAGTGGTGCACACCCCCGGCCATGCGGCCAACCACTTGTGCCTGGTCTTGATCGAGGACGGCCTGCTGTTCACGGGTGATCACATCCTCAATGGCAGCACCACCGTGATCGACCCGCCCGACGGCAGCATGGGCGCCTATCTCGATTCGCTGGACAAGCTCGCAGACCGCTGCCGGCAGCACCGGGTCGAATTCATCCTGCCCGCACACGGCTACGTGTTAGGAGATTGGCGGGCCAGCGAAGACAATGTCTCTGCGCCCCTGGATGGTGGTGCCTTGCAGGCCATTGCCCACCTCAAGGCGCACCGCCTGCAGCGCGAAGCCAAGGTCGCGCGCGCCATGCAGGCGTCGCCCGAGGGCTCGGCCGACGACTGGGTCCGACTGGCCTACGATGATGTGCCCGAACGGCTGTGGCCCGTGGCCAAGCGATCCCTGCTGGCCCACGTGGAGCGGCTGCAAAGCCTGGGCGGTTTCAATCTGTGAGGGGTATTCATGAAAATCGCGGTCATGTCCGATGTCCATGGCAACTTCTCGGCGCTGCAGGCCGTGGTGACCGACATCGCCCGGCGCGGTGGCGTGAACGAGGTGATCAACCTGGGCAACATGGTCAGCGGGCCCTTGATGCCCCTGCAGACCGCTCACTTCCTGATGCGCCAGAACTGGCTGCAGATCGCTGGCAACCACGATCCCCAGGTGCTGCAGGTCTCCACCGGCGAGCGCAGCACCTCGGACGCCTTTGCCGCGGGAGAGCTGGACGATCCCTCGCGGTGGTGGCTGGCGGCATTGCAGGATTCGCTGGATGCGCGCCTGCACACCGGCGAACTGTGGAAAGAGCGGCTGGGCGCCGAGGTGGCCCTGTGCCACGGCACACCACGCAGCACCGTGGAATACCTCCTGGAGACGGCCGAAGGCGAGGGAATCCGCACCGCGCTGGCGCCCGAGATTGCGGAGCGTCTGGGCGACTGCGTGCCGCCCCACGTGCGCTTGCTGGCCTGCGGCCATTCCCACATTCCGCGGGTTGTGCGCCTCACCACCGGCTTGCTGATCGTCAACCCGGGCGCGGTTGGCATGCCGGCCTACGACGTCAGCCGCGCCCACCCGCTCTCCAGCTACCACCGGGTGGAAAACGGCAGCCCCGACGCGCACTATGCGATCGCAGAGAAGGTTGATGGCCAATGGCACGCCGCCCTGATTTCGGTGCCCTACGACGCTGAAGCTGCGGCCCATCTGGCGGCCCGGAACGGACGTCACGATTGGGCCCACGCCCTGCGCACCGGCTACATGCCCAGGCTGCTCTGAGCGGCAGCCCCGGTCAATCAGGTGCCGGTGCAGACCAGCGCACCACGTCCTCGGCCGCGACATGGCAACCGCACGACTGCGCTTCCAGCACGGCGCGACGCGGCATCACCAGCCGCCCCGGCTCGCACACCAGGGCACCAACACCGACCAGTTGCGCGGCAGCACGCGCCAGCGCATCAGCAGACACGCCCAGCAACGGCGCGAGTTCGCCAAGGTCGATCGCGACCTCATCACCGGGCAGGCGATCCATGGCGTTGAGCAGCCAGCGCGCGAGGCGCTGTTCGACATTGTGGTGCTGCTGGCAGAAGGCGGTCTGCGAGAGCTGCGAGGTGAGCGATATCAAATAGCCCACTGTCGCCTTGAGCACTTGCGAGGGGCCCGGCACTTCGGTGGAGAGCAAGCTGGCGGGCAGTCGCCAAGCGTGCCCCGGGTGGATGACCACAGCCCGGCTGGCCTCCGGCAACGTGCCCATGAACGCAGCCACCCCCACCACACCATCGTTGCCAACCAAGGCCACCGGGGCCTCGTCACCCGAAGGCGACGCTTGCATCAGCACCACGAGGGCACTGGTCGGGAAGTGGACATGGAGCGCAGATGCTTCACACGACTGCAACTCGTGCCGGGCGGGCAAGTCGACCAGTTCAAGGTGATCTGCCCAAGGCAACCGGTCGCCCTGCACGAGAGAGGCAAGCACTCGGTTGAATCGTTGATCGGCTGGCAATGTGTGCTCCCGCCCGCAGGCGAACTTGGGTGCGGGGCCGAGATGACCGGGCGCCCGACAGTGTAGGGGCAAAGACCGGCTTGATTGTTCGATAACGAACATACGTCGCCAGACTGCTGTACGAGGCTCGCCTCTTGCAGCTCGGCAGTTGCATCAAACAGTGTTGCAAACCACAACACAATGTCGGATTCCACGCACGCGCCACTTACACTTCTTCTACGCATGCTCACATCGGCACCGCCCATCCGCCCATGGAAATCCCGTTGACGCCTTGCCTTGAATCCTGAACGGGAGCCCCATTGACCCTGACGCACAATGGCCTCGTGGCCCAACTGGCCACAGATGATCAGCGCCTGCTCGAACGCCACTGCAAGCCTGTCGACCTGCACACGGGCGATATCCTGTCAGCACCTCACATACCCAATGGACACGTGCACTTTCTGACCACTGCCAGCGTGTCTCTGGTCGTGCGCCACACCGATGGCAGTGGCCTGGCCGTGGGGCTGACGGGTCAGGAAGGCGCCGTGGGACTTCAACACGCGCTCGGCCTGGGTGCCGGCAACCTGACCCTGCATGTGCAGCGCGGTGGCAGAGCCTTTCGCGCAGAGGGGGAAACCATGCAACGGTTGGTTGCGCGGCGCGCCCACCTGCTGCGCGCCTTCGCCGTCTACCTGTGGGGGGTTTCGCAGGAAGTTGCCTCCCTTGCCGCAGCCTCTCAGACGCAAGACATCAAGGCGCGTCTGGCGAACTGGATCCTGCTGAGCCACGCGCGCAACGGTCACAGCGATCTTCTCCTCACCCACGCCCACCTGGCCGACATGCTCGGTGTGCGACGCGCGGGCGTGACGCTGGCGGCGGTGGAACTCAAGGAGCTGGGACTGGTGGACTACCAGCGCGGGCACATCCACATCCTCGATCTGGACGGTCTGCGCGCCGTGGCCAGGCGACCTGCCTTGACCAATGGCCTGCCGCATGCCTGAGTGATAAGTGTGAAGCGCGCCGTTACGCCGGATTCTGTGCATCCGGAACCTTCTTGCGAAGGCCCGGATGTGACCGTCATTCATCTGGGCCGGGGGTCGCCCACCCGGCTCGGTGCTACCTACCCGCCAGCTCACCTTGCGGAACCACAAGGATCGTCAACACGGCGAACCGTGTCGCTTCAGACTGGCCTATTTGGTATTGCTGCGCGTAGAGATTGCCCGTTTCACCCGCACTGAAGCGGCTCGTCTCTGTTGCTCTGATCCTCACCTTGGGGCCCGTCGAGCGAACTCGATGAACTTGTCGGTGGAGAGGTGTTACCTCCTACGCTGTCCTGTGCAGTCCGGACGTTCCTCCAGCACCCCCTTTCGGGCGCCCTTTCGGGCCAGTGCCAGCGACGGCCTGGCGCGCTTCACCCATGCATTATCCCGTCTCGAACACGCGTTTGTCTTCCACCCCATTTCCTCGCTGAGGCAGAGCGTGCCTCGAAGGTGTCGGACAATCCGGGTTTTGCCCTGGATTGCTTGATCGCCACAAGCCACCCGCCGCCATGATCCGACTCTCCGAACTCAAGCTGCCCCTGGCCGAGGTGCCTACCGAGCACCGCCGCTCCGCCGACGCCCCCACCGAGACCGACCTCGACCGCGAGCCGCCGCCCCACCCGGTCGAAGCACTCACCCGCCTGGCCGCCGCTGCGCTCGATGTGCCTGCTTCCGACATCGCGCATCTCCACGTCTTCAAACGCAGCTTCGATGCGCGCAAGGCCGACCTGCTCGCGGTCTACATCGTCGACGTGACGCTGGCCGATGCCGACCAAGAAGCCCCCTTGCTCGCGCAACTCGTGGACAGGCCCCACATCCAGCCCACGCCCGACATGGCCTGGTACCCGCCCGGGCGTGCGCCCAGCGACTGGCCTGCACATGAAAGCGAACGCCCGGTGGTCGTGGGTCTGGGCCCCTGCGGCCTGTTCACCGCGCTCGCATTGGCGCAAATGGGGTTCAGGCCCATCGTGCTGGAGCGCGGCAAACCGGTGCGTGAGCGCACCAAGGACACCTGGGGCTTGTGGCGCAAACACGTGCTCAACCCCGAAAGCAACGTGCAATACGGCGAAGGCGGCGCCGGTCTGTTTTCAGACGGCAAGCTCTACAGCCAGATCAAGGACCCGCGCTTTTTCGGCCGCAAGGTCATGCAGGAGTTTGTGGACGCGGGCGCACCCAGCGAAATTCTGTACACCGCACACCCGCACATCGGCACCTTCAAGCTGGTGCGTGTGGTCGAAGCCATGCGCGAAAAGATCATTGCGCTGGGCGGCGAAATCCGCTTTCAGCACCAGGTGTGTGGCCTCACCCTCGCCCAAGACGGCAGCGAGCAGCGCATCGCGTCGCTGCGAGTGCGGCGCCTGGACAGCGGCGACACCGTCGACCTGCCAGTGCAGCGGGTGGTGTTTGCGCTGGGCCACAGCTCGCGCGACACCTTTGCGCAGCTGTGGGATGCGGGCGTTTTCATGGAAGCCAAACCGTTTTCGGTGGGCTTTCGCATCGAGCACCCGCAGGGCGTGATCGACCGCGCGCGCTGGGGCCGCCACAGTGGCCACCCGCTGCTGGGCGCGGCCGACTACAAGCTGGTGCACCACGCGAAAAACGGCCGCGCGGTCTACAGCTTCTGCATGTGCCCCGGCGGCATGGTGGTGGCGGCCACCTCGGAGCCCGGGCGCGTGGTCACCAACGGCATGAGCCAATACTCGCGCAACGAACGCAACGCGAACGCCGGCCTGGTGGTGGGCATCGAACCGGTCGATTTCCCGCAGACCTTTCCCCAGGATGCGCCGCTGTGGACCGCCGCCTTCGGTGAGCGGGACGGCATGCGCTACGCCGCGCAGGCCACCGCGCTCGCGGCCGAGGGCAAGACCCACCCGCTGGCCGGCATCGTGCTGCAACGCGAACTCGAAGCGCGCGCTTACCAGCTCGGTGGCGGTACCTACGAGGCTCCGGGCCAGCTGGTGGGCGACTTTGTGGCGCAGCGCCCATCCAGCGTGCTGGGCGAGGTGATGCCTTCCTACCAGCCGGGCGTGAAGCTGGGGGATCTGGCGCCCGCCCTGCCCGCCTACGCCATCGAGGCCATGCGCGAAGCGCTGCCGGTGTTCGGCCGCAAGATCCAGGGCTACGACATGGCCGACGCGGTGCTCACCGGCGTGGAAACCCGCACCTCGGCACCGCTGCGCATCACGCGCGGTGACGACTTCCAGAGCCTGAACACGCGCGGGCTGTACCCGGCGGGCGAAGGCGCGGGTTATGCCGGCGGCATTCTCTCGGCAGGGGTGGACGGCCTCAAGGTGGCCGAGGCCCTGGTGCTCGATCTGCTGAAAACGCCACAGACCTCGATCGGGAGCGTGAAATCGCCCTCGGCGTGACGAATCTTTACAAGCCGTGCATCTCGGATTGACGGCCCTGGCGCACACTTTCGCCGTTGTTATCAGGAGTTCGCCATGAAATATCCCGTTCTGATCCCCGTGATGAGCCTGCTGGCATTCGGCAGCACCGGCGTTGCGCATGCACAAGAGGAACAAGGCCGGGTGCTCAGCAGCACGCCGGTGGTGCAGCAGGTGGCCGTGCCGCGCGAGGTGTGCAGCGACGAGCGCGTGACCTACCAGGGCCAGCCATCGGGCGCGGGTGCCCTGATCGGCGGCATTGCAGGCGGTGCGGCGGGCAACGCCATCGGCAACGGCAGCGGACGAGCAGCTGCCACCGTGATCGGCCTCATCGGCGGCGCCATCATCGGCAACCGCGTTGAAGGCCCCGGTCAGCCCTACACCGAAAGCTACCGCCAGTGCGGGACGCAGACGTTTTACGAGAACCGCACCGTGGCCTACAACGTGGTCTACGAATATGCCGGGCGCCAGTACAACGTGCAGATGCCGCAGGACCCGGGCCCCTACATCCGTCTCAACGTGTCGCCTGCGGACGCCCTGCCCCCTCAGGGCTACGCCCCGCCGGTCTACAACAACGCCCCGATCTACCGTCCGCAGACCGAGTACTACCCGTCCAACACCCGCATCACCATCGGCACGCAGTACTACCCGCGCTACCAGGTGTCGCCAGGGGTGATTTTCATCAACGGCCATCGTTCGTTCCACCCGGGACACAACCGACATGACAGCCACAGGCACCGCGATGGCCACCGGGGCAATGACCGGTGGGACCGCAACCGCTGAAGCAGGCAAAAGAAAAAAGCGACCCGAGGGTCGCTTTTTTTTGTTTCCGGAGAACGTGCCCCCCACCAGAGACACCGAGGAACCGGCTTTGCCGGGCCTCAGGTGTCGCCCCCCTCCAAGGGGGGTGGCGCCGCAGGCGACGCGGGGGGGTCGGTCAGTTCTTTTGCAATGCAGCGATCCGCTCTTCGATCGGCGGGTGCGTCGAGAACAGCTTGCCCAAGCCACCGGTGATGCCCAGAGCCTGCATGGTCTTGGGGAGTTCGCCGGGGGTGAGGCCACCCAGTCGCGCGAGGGCGTTGATCATGGGCTGCTTGCGGCCCATGAGACCGGCGGCACCCGCATCGGCGCGGAACTCGCGCTGGCGGCTGAACCAGGCCACGATGATGGCGGCCAGGAAACCCAGCACGATGTCCATCACGATGGTGGTGACCATGTAGCCGATGCCGGGGCCTGACGAGTTGCTGTCGCCCTTGCGCAGGAAGCTGTCCACCGCATAGCCGATGACGCGGCTGAGGAACACCACGAAGGTGTTCATCACGCCCTGGATCAGCGTCATGGTGACCATGTCGCCGTTGGCCACGTGCGCCACCTCGTGACCAATGACAGCCTCGACTTCCTCTTTGGTCATGTTCTGCAGCAGGCCGGTGGACACCGCCACCAGCGCCGAGTTCTTGAACGCACCGGTGGCAAACGCATTGGGCGCGCCCTCGAAGATGGCGACTTCGGGCATGCCGATACCGGCCTTGTCGGCGAACCGGCGAACGGTTTCCACAATCCAGGCTTCGTCGGCCGTCTGCGGCTGGTTGATCACCCGCGCCTTGGTGCTGAACTTGGCCATGGGCTTGCTGATCAGCAGCGAGATGATGGCACCGCCAAAGCCGATGATGAGCGAGAACCCGGCCAGCGCCGTGAGGTCCAGGCCGTTGGCCGTGAGGAAGCGGTCCACACCCAGGATACGGGTGGTGATCAACAACACCGCCATCACGGCAAAGTTGGTCAGGACGAACAGCAGGATGCGTTTCATGGGGACTCCGAGGAAGGTCAAAGACAACGGGATGATAAGTGGGGCAGGTTGCACGGTTTTTCAAGCCGCGCTGCCTTCAGGCACCCCCCAGCTTCAGACTTGCGGCAGCAAAAATCGGCGTTCCCAGGCGCTGATCTCGTTCAGAAAGCTGTCGTGCTCCACCGCCTTGACCGCCAGGTAGGCACGCACGAAACGCTCACCCAACAAGCGGGATGCATGGGAACTCGCCGCCATTTGTTCGTGGGCGGTTGAAAAAGTTCGCGGCAGGCCACGCGGCAGGTCGTAGCCATTGCCGGTCACCGGCTCGCGCGGCGCCCGGCAATCCTGCAGCCCGGCCAGACCGGCGGCCAGTGTGGCGGCCATGGCCAAGTAGGGATTGGCGTCGGCGCCGGCCAGCCGGTTCTCGACCCGGCGCGCCACCGGGGCGCTCACCGGGACGCGCAAGCCCGCGGTGCGGTTGTCGTGGCCCCACTCCACGTTCGTGGGGGCCTGGCTGCCCGCCACGTAGCGGCGGTACGAGTTGACGGTGGGCGCGTAGATGAGCGTGAGGTCGGGCGTGTAGGCCTGCAAGCCGCCGATGTAGTGCAGAAAGGCGTCGCTGGCCGAGCCGTCGGCCTGGCTGAAGATGTTGTGGCCTTCGGCGTCCAGCACGCTCTGGTGCAGGTGCATGGAACTGCCGGCCTCACCCGCGAGGGGCTTGGCCATGAACACCGCATTCAGCCCGTGTTGCAGGGCGATCTCGCGCGCTGCCGTCTTGAAAAGAAAGGCCTGGTCGGCCACCGCCACCGGGTCGCCGTGCAGCAGGTTGATCTCGTATTGGCAGGGGCCCACCTCGTGCAGCCAGGTGTCGGCCCGGATGCCCAGGGCGTCGATGGCGACGTGGAAGGCGTCCCAGAACGGCGCCAGTTCGTTGAGCGCGTTCAGGCTGAACGCCGACTGCCCCACCTCGGGGCGGCCCCCGCGCCCCAGAGGTGCCGTGAGCGGCTGGGCCGGGTCGGTCATGGCGGCGGTCAGGTAGAACTCGATCTCGGGCGCGACCACAGGCGTGAGCCCCATGGCCTGGTAGCGGGCAACCACATTCTTGAGCACCGAGCGCGGAGCGAACTCGCACAGGCTGCCGTCGAGCTCCACGCAGTCGTGCACCGCCAGGTAGCGGGGCACGCTGGCCCACGGCGCCAGCTTGAGCGTGGCCAGATCGGGCACCAGGCGCACGTCGGGGTCGCTGTCGGGAAAGATCGGGTCGTAGGAGTACTCACCCGTCACGCACTGCATGGGAATGGCCTGGCAGATGCGCAACTCACCACCGGCGGCGAAGCTGGCCGCGGGCATGAGCTTGCCGCGCGGGTAGCCGGTGACGTCGGCAAACAGGCACTCGACATCACGCACACCGCTGGCCCGGAAATGGGCGGCGAGTTCGGCACGGTCGGCGTCTTGCGCCAGATTCAGGTGGGCCCAGGAGGGCGGGATCGGCAAGGTCATGGGTGGTCCAATGAAATGCTGGTTCGCCGGGGACGGAACACCCCAGCGTCGGCATAGTAAGCAGGATCGTCGTTCGCCGGCCACCAGCCCGGCACACCCAGCACCGGCAAGGGCGTGAATGGTTTGGTGGCCAGCAGCGGCGCGCTCAGGCCCTGGGCCAGCCAGGCGTCCCAGGCTGCAAGGTCGTCACCCAGGTCCATGGGAACCGGCTCGCGCAACACGTGGGCTGTGATCGACTTGTAGGGCGTGACCAGTTTTTCGAGAAGCGCGTGGCCAAACAGCACCAGCCGCGCATGCATCCAGAGCGGGCGCAGCGTGACGAACAACCGCTGCCAATCGCGCTCGATCAAGGCGTCCCACAGTGGCTCGGGGGCCTGCAGCAACGCTGCGTTTTCGTCGAACAAGGTCAACGCGTCGCGCACCGGCCCACGCACCTCGCGCACGCCGGCCGCAGCGATCTCGGCCGCTTGCAACCCGTTCAGCCGCTGTTTGGTCTTCGGAAAGCGCAACCAGCACAAGCCGTTGAAAAAGTCGTGCAGGTTGTCACGCGTGGGCACGCAACCGGTGTCGAAGATGAACTGTTCGTAGGCGGTGCCGGGGGGAAGGTCGGCCTGGGGCACGAAGCGGACCGGGCAAGCCGGCAACGCACCCAGCGCTTGGGGCAAGGCGTGGCCTGCGATCAGGTGGCCCTGAACCGACCTGCCGTCGGCGGCAACCGGTGCGAACCACGGTTTGGACCAGTCCGGCGACACGCCGTCCAACATCAAGCCTGCAGGCGCCAGGGCAATACTTCCCCGCCGCGCAGCGGCTTGAGATCGGCCTCGCCGAAGCGGAAGCTCTCGGGGGTGGTCCAGCTTTCGCGTTTCAGGGTGACGCTGCCGCTGTTGCGCGGCAGGCCGTAGAAGGCCGGACCATTGAAGCTGGCAAAGGCCTCCAGTTTGTCGAGCGCACCCACCGAGTCGAACGCTTCGGCGTACATCTCGATCGCGGCGTGCGCGGTGTAGCAGCCCGCGCAACCGGTGGCGTGTTCCTTCAGGTGCGCCGGGTGCGGCGCACTGTCGGTGCCGAGGAAGAAGCGGTCGTTGCCGCTGGTGGCGGCGGCCAGCAGGGCCTGGCGGTGGGTTTCGCGTTTGAGCACCGGCAGGCAGTAGTAGTGCGGGCGGATGCCGCCGGTGAAGATGGCGTTGCGGTTGTAGAGCAGGTGGTGCGCGGTGAGCGTGGCAGCCGTGAACGGCCCGGCCTCGGCCACGTACTGCGCGGCCTCTTTCGTGGTGATGTGCTCGAACACCACCTTGAGTTCGGGGAAGTCGCGGCGCAGCGGGATCATCTGCTGGTCGATGAACACGGCTTCGCGGTCGAACAGGTCGATGTCGGGCGAGGTCACTTCACCGTGCACCAGCAACAGCAACCCGGCTCGCTGCATGGCTTCCAGCGTCTTGTACGTCTTGCGGATGTCGGTGACGCCAGCGTCGCTGTTGGTGGTGGCGCCGGCCGGGTACAGCTTGAGGGCCACCACACCGGCATCCTTCGCGCGCGCGATCTCGTCGGCCGGCAGGTTGTCGGTCAGATACAGCGTCATCAAGGGCTCGAAGCTCGTGCCCTCGGGCACGGCGGCACGGATGCGGTCGCGGTAGGCCACAGCCTGCGCCGCGGTGGTCACGGGCGGCTTGAGGTTGGGCATGATGATCGCGCGGCCGAACTGGGCGGCGGTGTGCGGGACCACGGTGCGCAGGGCGTCGCCGTCCCGCACGTGCAGGTGCCAGTCGTCCGGACGGGTGATTGTGAGGGTGTTGGTGGGGGTGACAGTCGCAGCGTTCATCCCCCCATTGTCGCAAACCGCCCAACCTACATGGTCACCTTGTCCGAGGGGAACTTCCAGAAGTCGCGCAAGAGGTAACTGACAGGAAGGTTCAGCGTTGTGCCCCTGGGCGCAATGGGTTTCTCGAACCACGTGGCATAGATGGCATGGATCTCGCGGCTGTAGATGAGCCGGCGCATCTCGTCATCAATGATCTTCTTGAAAGCAGGGTCGTCCTTGGGCAGCATGATGGCCAAGGCCTCGGTGGTGAAGAAGCGTCCTACCACCTTCAAGGACTTGGGGTCGGGGCGCGCCGCCGCCAAACCAAAGAGCAAGACGTCGTCCATGGCGAAGGCATCCGCCTCGCCGTTTTCAACCATGCTCACGGCCTGCTGGTGGTCATCCACTTCGAGGATCCGGAGTTTGTGCAAACGCTCCAGATTGAGACGCCGCAACGCCGCCAGCGGTGTGGTGTTGCGGGTGGACACCACGGTTTTGAGGGCGGGATGGTCCAGCCGATCCACCGGGCTGGTGGACTTGACCAACAGCCGCGCACCGGTGATGAAGTGAGGGATGGTGAACTCCACCTTTTCGCGGCGCGCCGCGTTGTTGGTGGTGGAGCCACACTCCATGTGGGCCTTGCCCTGCGCCACCATGTCGATGCGGTTGGACGGCGTGACCTGCACGAAGTCGACCGTCAGCTGAGACAACCCGAGCTTCTGCTGCACCGCGACAGCGAGCCTTCGGCAAATGTCCAGCGCATAGCCCATGGGCTTCTTTTGTTCGTCCACGTAGGAAAACGGCACTGCCGACTCTCGGTGTGCCAGCACCAGCTTTCCATTCGCGCGAATCTGGTCCAGTGCAGGAGCGGTCTGGGCATGGGCCGCGCCAGCCAGGCAAACGACCGAAACAACGCAACAGCGAAAAAACCGAGACGCCTGAGCCATGGAAACTCTCCTGTTGTGCAACGCCCGCCGAGACAAGCTAGCTTGCGATCTCTGCCAGATGGCAGCTGAATGAAGCTTAGGCACCCACCACCGGGATGTCTCTAACCCCCCGACAGTATTTGGAGAAGGAATCAGTGCACCAGGATCTCGCCGCCCACGTCCATGAAGATCACAGCGGTTGCTGACCTTGCGCCCGAAGCCCATCTCGTGCGTCACGCACATCATGGTCATTCCCTCGTTGGCCAGACCGCCCTTCACGTCGAGCGCCGAGGTGGGCTCATCGAACAGCGTCACGATCGGGTCCATGGACAAGGCGCGCGCGATCGCCACCCGCTGTTGCTGACCTCCCGAGAGCTGGCCCGGGAATTTGTCCTTGTGCAGCGACAGGCCCACGCGGTCGAGCATGTTCAGCCCTCGCGTTTTGGCTTCATCGGGGTTGCGACCCAGCACCTTGATCTGCGCGATCGTGAGGTTCTCGGTCACCGACAAATGAGGAAACAGCTCGAAGTGCTGGAACACCATGCCCACGCGGCTGCGCAGCTTGGGCAGGTCGGTCTTGGGGTCGTGCACCGACACGCCATCGACCGTGATCTCGCCCTTCTGGAAGGGTTCGAGCGCGTTGATGGTCTAGATGAGGGTCGACTTGCCCGAGCCCGAGGGACCACAGACCACGACCACTTCACCCTTCTGGATGTTGGTGGAACAATCGGTCAGCACCTGGGCGCTGCTGTACCAATTGCAGACGTTCTTGAGTTCAATCATGGCAATTCCTGAGTAACGGATGCATCAACGGATGATGGCGATCTTCTTGTGCAGTTGTTTGACGGACCACGACAGCGCGCAGCACATGACGAAATCGACGACGGCAGCGGCGAGGCAGGCTTCGATCGGGCGACCGAAGTACGCCGCCTCGAAGGCAATGAAGGTGATCACCGCCGACATCTCGGCCCCGATGGGCTTGCCGATCAACAGCGGCACCAGCAGGAAGAACCACAGGATCACCATCACCAAGGCAATGCTGCGCATGCCGTTGACGTAGATGGTGGCCACGATGTAGAGGCCGGTCAAGGCCACGCACACCTCGTCGCCGCGTGAGGTCTCTTCCTGGGCCTGCATGGCAAACATGGTGAGTTCGGAGACCGACACCGCGAATTGACGCCTGTGGCCGAGCCCCTCCCATTGGAGTCAAGGGCCTGCAACTCCGGGAATCAGGCCCCTGCGAGCCGGTGGTGAAGGTCGCTCCAGAACTTCTCCACCGGGCCCTTGGCCTTGCGCGCAGCGGGGCGCTCCCGGTAGATGCGGATGTCCAGCGACGTCTCCAGTCCGCCGCCAGCCGACACCAGCTTGCGCGCGGCCAAATCGTTGCGCACTGCGCTCGCAGGCAGGAAGGCAATGCCGTGACCCTCCAGCGCCATGGCCTTGAGGCCTTCGGCCATGTCGGTCTCGTAAATGCGGTCGAGGTGGACCGGGGCCGCGTGTTGTTTGAGCATCTGGTCCACTGCGCGGCCCAGATAAGCACCGGGCGCATAGGCCAGGTAGGGCTGCGGCTGTCCAGCCAGACCGGGCAGCGCGTAGGTGGGCGCGCCGGTGGCATTGGGCTTCACATACGGCGCCAGCAATTCGCGGCCCAGCGGCATCATTTCGTAGCGGTTGGCATCGAGCTGGATCGGCTGCGACTCGTGGTGGTAGGCGATCAGCAAGTCGCAGCTGCCTTCGACCAGCCTCAACACCGCGTCGTGCACATTCAGTGCAATCAGGCGGCTCTTGATCGGGCCGCAGGTCTCGCGCAGGCCCGAGAGCCACGAGGGGAAAAACGTGAAGGCCAGGGTGTGCGGCACGGCAAACTCGATCACATCCTGAGCAGCGGCCGTGTGAGCCCTGAGCATGGCACGGGTGCTCTGCAGGGCCTGCAGCATCTCAAGCGACTGGTCGTACAGGGTCTGGCCTGCCGGCGTCAGGCGTGTGGGATAAGAAGACCGGTCCACCAGATCGGTGCCCGCCCAGGCTTCCAGCGACTGGATGCGCCGCGAAAAAGCCGGCTGCGTCACATGGCGCAACTGAGCCGAGCGGCTGAAGCTGCGGGTTTCAGCCAGGCTGACAAAATCTTCGAGCCACTTGGTTTCCATGGGGCGCGATTATGGCGCTGCCCTAACCTTCCAGCACCAACCGTACGGAGGCAACGTATAGCTGCTCCATTGCATCCAGCGGCTGTACCGCTGCCGCGCGGTCTTGCAGGTGGCGCGCTTCGTCCATGCGCTTGTGGCCTTCCAGCATGATCAGCCCGTTGGCGTACTCGGAGAGCGTGACGGCCGAGTCGGGGTTCAGCGCCAGGGCCTTCTGGTACAGCGCCAGACCGGCGTCCTTGCTGGCGCCATGTGTCATGCCGCCGACCAGCGCACCCACTTTGTCGATCACTTCAGCGTGGTAACCGGCCAGGGCCAGATGGGCGTCTGCATGGCGCGGCGCCAGCGCGATGGTGGTTTCCAGCGCCTGACGGATCTTCACCCCCAGGCCTTGCGTGAGTGCCTTGGCCACGCTGATGCACTGGCTGTAGCGCGCCAGCGCATAAGCCTGCCAGTACCAGCCACCCGCGTTGTTCGGCTCCCGCTTCTGCAGCGCTTCGGCCCGGCTGGCGGCGTCCAGCAGCAGTTGCTGGCGGGCATGTTCGCGCGGTTCGAGGTAGTTGGCATAAATGCAGGTGGCCTTGTTGGCCACGTTCAGGCCCGCGTCACCCAAGGCCAGGCCCTCCATGGCGGCGCGCTGGAATTCGCCGTTGTGAAAGAGCACCCAGGCCGCCAGCACGTCGGCCCGCTCGGGCCAGGGTTCGGCATCGCCCGTGTGCAGGCGGCTCCACTGGCCTTGCAAGAGGGTGCTGTCATACCGGGGGACCACGGTCCAGGGAAAAGGGGTCCAGTTGTCCATCGTTGTCTCCTCGGGGGTCAGGCAGCGGGGCTGTAGGCCGCCGTGAGATGGATCAGGTGTTGGCGCTGCGAGCTCTCCAGATAGGGCGCCAACAGGTTGAGCACATGGTAGGCGCCGCGCATGAGGGCTTGTTGTGCGTTGTCGGGCTCCAGCGCGTGGCGCGGATCGCGCACGTACTCGAAGCTCAGCCAGTAGGTGAGCACCACCACCATGCTGTCGGCGGTGGGCTCCATCTCGCGCGCGTCCATCGTCACCGCGCTGTGGCGGCTGAGGGCCGCCAGCAGGTTGCGGATGGCGCGCGTCTTGTCTTTCAACACGGTCTGGAAGTGCGTTTCAAGCATGCGGTTCTTCGACAGCAGATCGTTGAGGTCGCGGTACAGAAAGCGGTATTCCCAGATGATCTCGAACAGTGAGTGCAGGAAGAACCAGGCGTCCTCCACATTGCGCACGCCCTCGCTGGCTCCCAGCAGCTCACCCAGCGCTTTTTCGTAGCGCTCGAACAGCGAATTGATCAGCTCGTCCTTGGCCGGGTAGTGGTAATAGAGGTTGCCCGGGCTGATACCCAGCTCGGCCGAAATCAGCGTGGTGGACACGTTGGGCTCGCCGAAACGGTTGAAGAGTTCGAGCGTGACCTCCAGGATGCGCTCGGCGGTGCGGCGCGGGGCTTTTTTGGCCATGGCGCGTTCAGCGGCCCAGGGCCGGCTGGCCGAGCTGGCGCTGCAGATCGTCCAGGGTGGCGTGCAGTTGTCGACCCAGTGTGGTTTGCGCCGGTACCGAGGGTTCGTTCACCAGGCACAGGTCGGGGTTGTGCAGCGACGCCTGGTTCAGCGTCACGCCGTGGCGCGCCAGCTTGGGTGCGAGTTCGCTCTGCCGTTCGAGCAGCATCTTTCGGGTCTGCTGGTAGGCGTGTTCAGCCAGTTCGCGGCGCTGGCGGTAGCTGAAGGTGTTGGCGGTGAACAGCTTGGCGTCGCGCTGGTCGGGCTCGATCAGCACGATGTCGCTGCCCGGGTAGAGGCGTTCGTAGTTTTTCATGCCCAACTCCAGCCGTGAATGGATCATGGAGCGGAAGGTCTGGCTCATCACCGCCGGAAAACCACCCTCGACCAGCGAAGGAATGTGATCGGTCTGCTCGCCCACGGCGTGCGCGCGAAACGGCACCAAGGGGTTCAGGCACAGCAGCAGGCCCACGCCCTCGTCGAGCGCCACAGTCGCATGAAGCGTCTTCTTCAGCGCTCCGTCCACATAGTGCTGGCCATCAATTTCCACAGGAGGAAACAGGCCGGGCAAGGCGGCGCTGGCCTGGATGGCCCGCGAGATTGGAACGTGGTCCCAACCGGCCTTGCCGAAGGGTGCGGCCTCGCCCGTGTCAAGCTGGGTGGCGACCAGCGTGAGGCGGGCGCGCAGCCGACGGAAATCGTTGGTGCGCCCAGGTTGGCTGAACAGTCGCTCGATCTGGTGGTGGATGCCCTCGTTGTCCAGCACACCCGTGGGCAGCGCAGCCCCGAGACGTTCGAACGCATTGGTGAAGGCCTTGCCCTGCACGCCCCAGGCCCACAGCGCGCTGCCCAGCAGGCCGGGCAGGCGCTGCAACCGATCACCGAACTCGGCCCAGGCGGGCTTGAGCAACCAGGCGGGATCAAAGTTGTCGTTGTCGTTCCCGTCTTCGATGAAGGCTTCGCACAGCGCACGCGGGCTGATGCCGTTGGCCAGACCGGCGGCTATGAAACCGCCGGCGGACACACCAACGTAGTGATCACAGCGGTTGAGGTCAAGACCGTCCAGGCTGTCGGCCAGTGCGCAGAGGGCGCCGATCTCGTAGATGGCACCGAGCGGTCCGCCACCGGCCAGGGCCAGTGCAATGCGGGGACCGCCAGCTTTGCCCAAACGGCTTTTCGCTGGCCTTGAAGAAGGCAAGGAAGATGGCATGGGGTGGGCTGCGCGCGGAGTCGTCATGCGTTTGAGTGTAGACCGCGGGTGTGGCTCGACATGCTGCGTTGCAGCATCGAGCACGGGCGCAAAAAAGGGGCGCGAACGCCCCTGTTTGAAGTGCTGCCGTCAGGCCTCACGACACTTACGCCGTGGCGGCCTTGCGGGTGGTCTTGCGGGCAGCGGGCTTGGCCGCGACCTTCCTGGCCACGGGCTTGGCAGCCGCCTTCCTGGCGGGCGCGGCCTTGCGGGCAGCGGTCTTGGCGGGTGCCTTGCCGCTGAGTTGCTGCACGTGCTGGTTGAGCGCGTCAATGCGTTTGATCAGCGCATCCACATCGCGGGCCGAAGGCACGCCCAGCTTGTTCAGCGCCTTGGCCACACGCTCTTCAAAGATCGACTCCAGCTTGTCCCACTGGCCCGAGGCCTTGGAGGAAATGTCGGTGGCCATGCTGCTGACCTTGTTGGTGGCTTCCGAAATGCGCTCTTCGGCCACGGCCTGGGTCTTGCGCTGGATCGACAGACCTTCCTTCACCAGGGACTCGAAAGCCTTGCCGCCTTCTTCCTGCGCCTTGGCAAATGCACCCAGGCCGGCCAGCCAGATCTGCTGTGCCGAATCCTTGATGGCGCCGGACAGCGGGGAGTTCATCGCCTGCGCAGATGCCTTGTTGCCGCTGCCGGTTTTCTGGATTTTCTTGACCATGGTGTGCTCCTGTTGATTGAAATGCATGGACAGGCCTCAAGCCCGAGTGCAGCCACTGTACGGGCAGCCCGTATGCCATGTGTAGGGGCGCAAGACTAATGCGGGCGCGGCGTACGCGGGTTTTTGCGGAATGGGACGTGCCCGTTCGTGGACAAGAATGCAGGTCGATCCCCATCGCTTCCACCCATCTGTTTCAGGAGACCTTCATGCATTACTTCGTCACCGGTGCCACCGGATTCATCGGCAAGCGCCTGGTGGCCAAGCTGCTGCAGCGCAAGGGCTCGGTGGTGCACTTCCTGATCCGCAAGGAAAGCGAAGGCAAGGTGGCGGCGCTGCGTGAGGCCTGGGGCGTGAGCGCGGCGCGCGCCGTGCCGGTGTTTGGCGACCTCACCAGCAAGAAGCTGGGTGTGTCGGCCGACGAGACCAAAGCTCTCAAGGGACAGATCGATCACTTCTACCACCTGGCTGCGGTGTACGACCTGGAGGCCGATGCCGAGAGCCAGATCGCGGTGAACGTGGACGGCACGCGCAACACGGTGGAGTTCGCCAAGGCCATCGGCGCTGGCCACTTCCACCATGTGTCGTCCATCGCTGCGGCCGGCCTCTACGAGGGCGTGTTTCGCGAAGACATGTTCGACGAGGCGGAGGGTCTGGACCACCCTTACTTCATGACCAAGCACGAGAGCGAAAAGATCGTGCGCCAGGAGTGCAAGGTGCCGTGGAGCGTGTACCGCCCCGCCGCCGTGGTGGGCGACAGCCAGACCGGCGAGATGGACAAGATCGACGGGCCGTACTACTTCTTCAAACTCATTCAACGCCTGCGCCAGATCCTGCCGCCATGGATGCCCAGCGTCGGCCTGGAGGGTGGCCGCATCAACATCGTGCCGGTCGACTTTGTGGTGGACGCGCTCGACCACATCAGCCACCTCAAACGCAGCAGCGGCGCCTGTTTCCACCTGGTGGACCCGATGGGCTACCGCGTGGGCGACGTGCTCGACATCCTGAGCAAGGCCGCACACGCGCCGAAGATGAACCTGTTCATCAACGCCGCGCTGATGGGCTTCATTCCCAAGAGCGTGAAGAAGGGCCTGATGGCGCTTGCGCCTGTTCGCCGTGTCTACAAGGCCATCATGCAGGACCTCGGATTGCCCGAGGAGATGATGACCTTCGTCAACTACCCCACGCGCTTTGATTGCCGCGAGACACTCGCCGCGCTCAAGGGCAGCGGCATTGCGTGTCCCAACTTCAAGGACTACGCCTGGCGCCTGTGGGACTATTGGGAGCGCCACCTCGACCCCGACCTGCACATCGACCGCAGCCTCAAGGGCACGGTCGCAGGCAAGGTGGTGCTGGTCACCGGCGGCAGCTCGGGCATTGGTCTGGCGGCCGCGCACAAGTTCGCCGAGGCCGGCGCCACCACGATCATTTGCGGACGCGACCAGGACAAGCTCGACGAAGCCTGCAAGGAGGCCAAAGACAAGGGCTACGAGTTCATCGCCTACCCGGCCGATATCGCCGACATGGCGGACGCCGACCGCTTTGTGCAACTGCTGGTGGCCAACCACGGTGGCGTGGACTTCCTCATCAACAACGCAGGCCGATCAATTCGCCGCGCGATTGAAGGCAGCTACGACCGCTTTCACGATTTCGAGCGCACCATGCAGCTCAACTACTTCGGCTGCCTGCGCGTGACCATGGGCCTGCTGCCCGGCATGGTGGCCAAACGCAAGGGCCATGTGGTCAACATCAGCTCCATCGGCGTGCTGACCAACGCACCCCGCTTTTCAGCCTATGTAGCCAGCAAGGCCGCGCTGGACGCGTGGACGCGATGCGCTTCGAGTGAATTTGCCGACCAGGGCATCAGCTTCACCACCATCAACATGCCGCTGGTGCGCACGCCCATGATCGCGCCGACCCAGATCTACAAGAACGTGCCGACGCTCGCGCCCGAAGAAGCGGCCGACATGATCGCGCAGGCCTGCATCTTCAAGCCGGTGCGCATTGCGACGCGTCTGGGCATCACCGGGCAGATGATGCACGCCATGGTGCCGCGGGTGGCGCAGATCGTGATGAACACGAGCTTCCGCATGTTCCCGGATTCGTCGGCTGCGAAGGGGGACAAGGGGGCGAAGTCGCAGTTGTCGGCTGAGGCGGTGGCGATGCAGCAGATGATGCGGGGGATTCACTTCTGATTTTTGGTTTTTGGTTTTTGGTTTTTGAAGTGAGTTTTTTTCTTTCGTGGC
>NZ_JALHLX010000044.1 GCF_022844385.1 Hydrogenophaga sp.
CCATGACCCAACGCACCCAGATCCACGGCCTTCAAGTCGCCACCGTTCTCGCCGACTTCATCAACCAGAAAGTGCTGCCCGGCACCGGCGTGACCGAGTCCGCCTTCTGGGCAGGCTTTGACACCATCGTGGCCGACCTCGCGCCCAAGAACGCCGCGCTGCTGGCCGAGCGCGACCGCCTGCAGACCGAGCTGGACACCTGGCACGCGGCCCACCCCGGCCCGATTGCCGACATGGCGGCTTACCGCTCGTTCCTCGAAGGCAATGGTTACCTGGTGCCGCAGCCCAAGAAGGTGAAGGCGACCACGAAGAACGTGGACGACGAGCTGGCGGTGCAGGCCGGCCCGCAGCTGGTGGTGCCGATCCTGAACGCGCGCTATGCGCTGAACGCGGCCAACGCGCGCTGGGGTTCGCTGTACGACGCGCTCTACGGCACCGACGTGATTTCGGAAGACAAGAGCTGCGAAAAAGTGGGCAAGAAGGGGGGCTACAACCCCAAGCGCGGCGCCAAGGTCATTGAGTACGCGCGCCATGTGCTGGACCGCACCGCGCCGCTGAAGAAGGGCTCACACGTGGGCTCCACCAGCTACAAGATCAACAAGGACGGTGAGCTCGTGGTGGGCCTAGCCGAAGGCGGCACCAGCAAGCTGGCCGACAAGGCGCAGCTGGTGGGCTACCAGGGCGAGGCCAAGGCACCGAGCTCGGTGCTGCTCAAGCACAACGGCCTGCACCTGGACATTCAGATCGACCGCGACACGCCCATCGGCAAAACCGACGCCGCCGGCGTGAGCGATCTTGTGCTGGAGGCCGCGCTCTCCACCATCCTCGACCTGGAAGACTCCATCGCCGCGGTGGACGCTGAAGACAAGGTGCTGGCCTACAGCAACTGGCTCGGCATCCTGCAAGCCACGCTGACCGAGTCGGTGAGCAAGGGCGGCACCACCTTCACGCGCGGCCTCAACGCTGACCGCGAATACACCGCTGCGGATGGCAAAGGCAAGGTCCGCCTGCACGGCCGCTCGCTCATGTTCCTGCGCAACGTGGGTCACCTCATGACCAACCCGGCCATCCTCTGGGGTGCGGACGGCCAAGAGATCCCCGAAGGCATCATGGACGCGGTGGTCACCACCACCATCGCCCTGCACGACTTGAAGCGCACGAAGAAAGACGCGATCCGCAACTCGCGCAAAGGCTCGGTCTACATCGTCAAGCCCAAGATGCACGGCCCGGCCGAGGTGGCGTTTGCCGCCGAACTCTTTGGCCGCGTGGAGCAGCTGCTCGGCCTGCCCGAGAGCACAGTGAAGCTCGGCATCATGGACGAGGAACGCCGCACGTCGGTGAACCTCAAGGCCTGCATTGCCGCAGCCTCCAGCCGCGTGGCGTTCATCAACACCGGCTTCCTGGACCGCACCGGCGACGAGATGCACACCGCCATGCTGGCCGGCCCCATGGTGCGCAAGGGCGACATGAAAACCAGCGCCTGGATCCAGAGCTACGAGCGCAACAACGTGCTGGTGGGCCTGAGCTGCGGCCTGCGCGGCAAGGCGCAGATCGGCAAGGGCATGTGGGCCATGCCCGACCTGATGGCCGAAATGCTCAAGCAGAAGATCGGCCACCCCAAGGCCGGCGCCAACACGGCCTGGGTGCCCAGCCCCACCGGTGCCACGCTGCACAGCCTGCACTACCACCAGGTGCTGGTGAGCGACGTGCAGAAAGAGCTGGAGAAGATCGACGCCAACAAGGAACGCGACGTGCTGCTCACCGGCCTGCTCACCATCCCCGTGACGGCCACGCCGAACTGGAGCGAGGCAGAGAAGCAGCAGGAGCTGGACAACAACGTGCAGGGCATCCTGGGCTATGTGGTGCGCTGGGTCGACCAGGGTGTGGGCTGCTCCAAGGTGCCCGACATCCACAACGTGGGCCTGATGGAAGACCGCGCCACGCTGCGCATTTCCAGCCAGCACATCGCCAACTGGCTGCACCACGGCGTGGTGACCGAAGCGCAAGTGACCCAGACCTTCGAGCGCATGGCCGCCGTGGTGGACGGCCAGAACGCGGGCGACGCGATCTACAAGAAGATGGCCGGCAACTTCAAGACCAGCATGGCCTACCAGGCGGCGCTGGACCTGGTGTTCAAGGGCAAGGCACAGCCGAGTGGTTACACCGAGCCGCTGCTGCACGCCTGGCGCCTGAAAGTGAAGGCGGCCTGACTCCCGCATCCCCTCCCTCTCCCTCTGGGAGAGGGCTGGGGTGAGGGCTCTAGGCGAGCCAACCATGCCGCTCCACTACCTCCTCTTCGACCCCAGCGACGACGGTGAAGGCACCGGCACCTGGGACGCCATGGCCAGCGTTCGGGCCTCGCAGGTGCCCGAGGTCATGCAGGAAGTGCAGGCCGTGCTGAACTGGGCGCAGCAGCACAGCCCCGGCCCGCGCGGCCCGCTCGACGACGGCGGCGCCTGGGACGCCGACCAACTCGTGCAAACCGAGGGCGACTGGACCACCGTGACGCTGACGATCACCGGGCCTTGGGCCTGGGGTGAGGCGCTGGTAGCTGCGTTTCCGCCTTCTGAGAACTGACGTTTTATCCTTGCAAATCTTGGAACAGATATCCATAATTGCAAGGATGTTCAAACGCCAAGCCGCCGATCTCCTCCGCGACGAACTGGCCCACATGCCCGCCGTGGCACTGCTCGGACCCAGGCAGGTGGGCAAGACCACACTCGCGCTGGAAGTGGCCCAGCAGCGCCCCAGCCTCTACCTGGATCTGGAGTCGGAGCGCGACCGCGCGAGATTGACGGAGCCCGAGCTGTATTTGTCGCAGCACCAGGACAAGCTGGTCATCTTTGACGAAGTGCACCGCACGCCTGCGCTGTTCCCGGTGCTGCGCGGCCTGGTCGACCAGGCCCGACGCGACGGGCGACGTCAGGGCCTCTATTTGTTGCTGGGCTCGGCCTCGCTGGACCTGCTGCAGCAATCGGGCGAAACACTGGCAGGCCGCATCGCCTACCTGGAACTCGGCCCACTGACCGCCCGCGAAACCGGCGATGGCACCACCGACGTGCTGTGGCTGCGCGGCGGCTTCCCAGACAGCTTCACCGCGCCCGACGACACACGCAGCCTGCGCTGGCGGCAGAACTTCATCCGCACCTATCTGGAACGCGACATTCCACAGTTGGGCCCCCGCATCGCCGCCGAGACCTTGAGGCGCTTCTGGACCATGCTGGCGCACAACCAAGGCGGTCTGCTCAACGTGGCCCAGCTCGCGCGCAACCTGGGCGTGGACGCCAAGACAGCCCACAGCTATATCGACCTGCTCTGCGACCTGCTGCTGGTGCGCCGCCTGCAACCCTGGCATGCCAATGTCGGCA
This sequence comes from Hydrogenophaga sp., assembly GCF_022844385.1. Taxonomy (GTDB): domain Bacteria; phylum Pseudomonadota; class Gammaproteobacteria; order Burkholderiales; family Burkholderiaceae_C; genus Hydrogenophaga. Next base: position 3,369 of record NZ_JALHLX010000044.1, read on the forward strand.
AGCGCCTGGTCAAGTCACCCAAGGTCTATGTGCGCGACAGCGGGCTGGTGCATGCGCTGCTCGACATCGGCTCCATGGAAGCGCTGCTGTCGCACCCGGTGGTGGGCGCCAGCTGGGAAGGCATGGTGGTTGAGAACCTGCTGGCCTGCGCCGCACCCGGCGTGCAGGGCCACTTCTACCGCACCAGCGGCGGCGCCGAGATCGACCTGCTTTTAAGCCAGCCGGACGGCACGCTGTGGGCCGTGGAGATCAAGCGCAGCCTGAGCCCGAAGGTCGAGCGCGGCTTTCACTCGGCCTGCGAAGACCTGCAGCCGCAGCACAAGGTGGTGGTGTATCCCGGCACCGAGGTCTATCCGATGGGGCATGGCATTGAAGCCATGCCTTTGTACGAGTTGTGCCGACGCCTGTTTCCAGGCTGACCAGCAGCTTCCTCAATCGTCGATCCGACGCTTCCCCACCGCATCCACCGCCGCCTGCGCCTTCGCCAGCCGCTCGCGCAGTTCCGGGTGCGTGCTGCCCATCAGCAGGTTCAGCGCCGACGGTGTGGTGCCGTGGATCTTGGCCAGAACACTGACCATGGCGTGCGGGTTGCGGCCGACGCGGTGCAGCAGTTCGATGGCGCGCCGGTCGGCGGCATGTTCCTGCTCGTGCAGCAACTGATGAGCCGCACGCGTCAGCGCCGAGTGGGGGTTGAAGCTGGCCATGGCCATGCGCTCGCGGGCCTCCTCGATGCGCAGCGCAGGCTGGCCCAGGCGCTGCAGGTTGGCGCAGGCTTCCACCAAGGAATCGCGCTGCTCGATGTGTGCGAGTTCGTGCGCCATCACCGCGGCCAGTTCGTCGTCCGAAAGGTCCTCTTTCGCGCTCCACATGGCGCTGGTGAGGATGACCATGCCGTGGTCGGCGGCGTAGGCGTTGAGGTCTTTGTCCTCATAGGCCAGCAGGTGAACCGCAGGGCCTTGCTGCAGCCGGCCCGAGGCGGCCACCAGGCTCGTGAGCATCTGGTGCAGGCGCTGCGGTGCAGGCACCACCTGATGGCGCTCGGTCAGCTCGGTGATCTGGATCTCGTCGAGCACGCGCAGCTCGTGGGCGCGGGCCGGATCGTCCATGCAGGCAGGGCCATGTGCCAGCGCAGGAGCAGCCCCCAGCAGCCCGGCGATCGCCAGGCAGTTAACCTGAAAAAAACGAACCATACTGTTCATACCGTTTCCTCAGGCCGGTTGTACGCCTGTGTGCAAGCGATGAACAGGGCATGGGCGCGGTGGGGGCATGCAGGCGACAGACGGCACGGCATGGTCTCTGGCTGCAAAGCGCACTGGCCCGCCAGTTGCTTGGGGCTTTGGCATGACCCAGAACCCTCCCACCGCAAGCGCCAACATCGGCCTGAGCAAGCTCGACACCGCCCTGCTCAACATCCTGGTGAAAGACGGCCGGGCCTCGTTTGCCGACATCGCGCGCCAGCTCGGCATCTCGCGGGCACATGCGCGCGCCAAGGTGCAGGGTCTGCAGGCCAGCGGCGTGATCGAGCTGTTCGCCGCGGTGATCAACCCCGAGAAGCTGGGGCAGGTGAACTCGACATTTCTCGACATCGTGGTGACGCCGGCGGCCATCGAGCGCATCGCGCAGGAACTGGCCGATTGCGCCGAGGTGGTGAGCCTCTACATCATGAGCGACCTCAAGAGCCTGCACGTGCACGCCCTCACCGAGAGCCCCGAGACGTTTGAGGCCTTCGTGCGGCGCCACATCTTCAACCGGCCCGAGATCCTGTCGGTGGACTGCAAGACGCTGCTCACGCGCGTGAAAAACCGGCGCGGCGGCGCGCGGCTCTGACCGCCTGACCGGGCTGCGCCCGCTTTGGTGCGCGCGCACCAAAGCGGGCGCAGCTGCCGTTTGTGCGCACCGGGTGGCCCAGAGCGGCGCGCTGGCTTCCATGAGGGGCCTCACGGACTCCATCACCTTACAAACGGCAGCACAGCGGTCATGCACTGAACATTCGGCACGCAGCAGCCTGAACGCAGCGCCAGCCCGCACGCACCATTTCGGAAGCATGCCAACCAAACTGGCCGGCACATCAATCAAATCAAGGACTTGCAGGAACGAAACACATGGCATGGCGCTTGCGAAGTGAAGGGAACGCCGCTTTACAAACGGCAGATTTCACCCCGCCCAACCCCTTCAACCCCTTCACAGGAGTGCCGCCATGTCCTTGATCCGCCGCCAGTTCCTCACCCGCGCCGCCGTTGCCGGCACCGTGCTCGGTGCCCCCGTCATTGCCAACGCCCAGTCGGCCCGCTTCAACTGGAAGATGACCAGTGCCTACGGCAAGGGCTCGCCCTTCTACATGGACGGCCCCGGCAGCGCGACCGATCTGGCCAAACGCATCCGCGAGATGTCGGACGGCCGCCTGAACATCCAGGTGTTCGGCGCCGGTGAACTGATCCCCGCGTTCGAAGGGTTTGATGCCGTGCGCGCAGGCACGGTCGAGATGAACCACGCCAACGCCTACTTCTGGACCGGCAAGACCGCCGCCGCGCAGTACTTCACCGCCGTGCCTTTCGGCATGAACTTCCAGGGCATGAACGGCTGGTTCTACGACGGTGGCGGCATCGACCTGTGGAACGAGGTCTATGCGCCCTTCGGCATGGTGGCCATGCCTTGCGGCAACACAGGCGTGCAGATGACCGGCTGGTTCAAGAAAGAGATCAAGACCGTGGCCGACTTGAAGGGCCTGAAGATGCGCATTCCGGGTCTGGCCGGCAAGGTCTACGCCAACCTGGGTGTGGACGTGAAGGTGCTGCCGGGCGGCGAGATCTTCCCCGCGCTGGAGCGTGGCGTGATCGACGCGGCCGAGTTTGTGGGCCCCTTCCAGGACCGCCGCCTGGGCCTGCACAAAGCCGCCAAGAACTACTACACCACCGGCTGGCACGAGCCGTCCACCGTGTCGGAGCTGCTGATCAACAAGGCCGCCTGGGACAAGCTGCCCGCCGATCTCAAGGCCATCGTGACCAACGCCTCGGCCGCCTGCAACGTGATCAGCGAAGGCTGGTGCCAGAAGGCCAACTCCGATGCCATGGAAGACCTGATCAAGAACCAGGGCGTGATCGCGCGTCCGCTGCCCGACGACGTGATCAAGGCGCTGAAGGTGGAGACCGACAAGGTGCTGGCCGACGCCATCAAGGACCCGCTGACGAAAAAGGTGCACGACTCCTACTTCGCCTTCAAGGCCAAGTACGACCGCTGGAGCGAGATCAGCGAAGAGGCCTACCACCTCAAGGTTCGCGGCTGATCCAGGAACGTCGCCATGCTCAAGGTTTTGCGGCCACTGGCCACTGTCATCGAGGGTTTCATCGACCGCATCGGCGGGCTCACCGCCTGGATCGCACTGGTCATGATCGGCCTGGTCGCCACCAACGTGCTCCTGCGCTACACCTTCAGCTTCGGCTCGGTGTGGGCGCAGGAGCTCGAATGGCATCTGCTGGCCGCCCTCATCCTCCTGGGCATGAGCCACGCGCTGCAGCGCGGTGAAAACGTGCGTGTGGACCTGTTCTACGCACGCTATTCACCGCTGGGCAAGCGCGTGGTCGACGTCATCTCTGCGTTGCTGCTCATCACCGTGAGCCTGGCGTTCATCTGGCTGTCGCTGGGTTATGTGGAGCAGTCGCGCTCCATCATGGAAGCATCGGCCGACCCGGGCGGCATTCCATACCGCTGGTTGGTGAAGTCGCTGATCCCGCTGGGCTATGGCCTGCTGGTGCTGCAGCAGCTCGCGCACCTGCTTCGACTGCTCGATACACCCCTGAACAACGGGGAGTCGAGCCATGTTTGAGATGTCGACCTACGCCATCTTCATGCTGGTGGGTTTCTTCGCCATGCTGATGATCGGCATTCCGGTGGCCATCAGCCTGGCGGTCACCGGCTTCGTGTTCGGCTGGCTGGGCTTTGGTGAGGTGCTGTTCAACCTGCTGCCCGCGCGCTTCTACGGCATCGTCAGCGGCTACCAGTGGATGGCCATCCCGCTGTTTGTGTTCATGGGTGTGATGCTGGAGAAATCACGCCTGGCCGATGACCTGCTCGACGTCATGGGCCACATCGCCGGAGGTGTGAAGGGCGGCATGGCCGTGGGCATCGTGCTGTTCGGCGTGCTCATGGGTGCGACCACCGGCATCGTGGGCGCGACCATCATCACGCTGGGCCTGCTGACCCTGCCCACCCTCATCAGGCGGGGTTACGACAAGAGCGTGGCCTGCGGCGTCATCTGCGCATCGGGCACGCTGGGCCAGATCATTCCGCCCAGCCTGATCCTGATCCTGCTGTCGGACATCATGCAGCTCTCGGTGGGCACGCTGTTCGCCGCCGCCGTGGGTCCGGGCATGCTGCTCGCCGGCGTGTACATCGTCTACCTGCTGGTCATGGGCTGGCTGCGCCCCGGCTCCATGCCGCCGATCCCGATCGCCGAGCGCGACGCGGTCTCGCGCCGCCAACTGTGGGTGCGCTTCTTCAAGGTGCTGGTGCCGCCGGTCATGCTGGTGGTGGCGGTGCTGGGCTCCATCGTGGGCGGCGTGGCAGCCCCCACCGAAGCAGCCAGCATGGGCGCGGTGGGCGCGGTGCTGATCACGGCACTTTCGGGCCGCTTCACCTGGGCCACACTGAAGGCCACCGCGCTGGACACCAGCAAGATCACCGCCATCATGATGTTCATCCTCATGACCGCGCAGGTGTTCGCGCTCTCGTTTCGCGGCCTGCAAGGCGAAGAGCTGATCGCCGGCATGTTCGAGGCCTTGCCGGGCGGCGTGAACACCGCCGTGTGGTTCATGATGCTCATCATCTTTGTGCTCGGCTTCTTCGTCGAGTGGATCGAGATCAGCTACATCGCAGTGCCACTGTTCCTGCCCATCCTGTTGAACATGGGCGTTGATCCGGTGTGGCTGGCGATGTTGATCACCATGAACCTGCAGTCGAGCTTTCTCACACCCCCGTTTGGCTGGGCGCTGTTCTACCTGAAGGGTGTGGCCCCGCCGGAGATCAACATCAAGGATATCTACAAGGGTGTGGTGCCCTTCATCGGACTGCAGTTCATCGCGCTGGTGCTGCTGTTCATGTATCCGCAGATCGCGCTGTGGCTGCCCAAGGCGATCGGCTGGTAGGTCATGGAGTTCTTCAACCAATACAGCACCGCGTGGCTGCTGGGGCTGGCCGTGGCTCTGCTCGCCACCGGCCTGGTGGCGGGCGTGCTCGCCGGGCTGCTCGGCGTGGGTGGCGGCATCGTCATCGTGCCGGTGCTCTACCACCTGTTCACGCTGCTGGGCGTTGACGAGTCGGTGCGCATGCACGCGGCGGTGGGCACATCGCTGGCCACCATCATTCCCACTTCCATCATGTCCAGTCGCGCGCACAAAAAACGCGGCAGCCTGGACATGTCGCTGATCAAACGCCTCATGCCGTCGGTGGTGGTGGGCGTGATCGTGGGCTCCGTGGCCAGCCGCTTCCTGAGCGGCGCATCGCTCACTGCGGTGTTCGCCTCCATCGCCTTGCTGGTGGCACTCAACATGGCTTTCAAACGCGACGGTTTTGCCGTGGCCGATGGCCTGCCCGGGCCCATGGGCACCGCGCTGCTGGGCAGCGGTATCGGCGGTGTGTCCACGCTCATGGGCATCGGTGGCGGCACGCTGAGTGTGCCGATACTGAACGCTTTGCGCGTGCCCATGCACACGGCGGTGGGCACCGGCGCCATGCTGGGCATGGTGATCAGCTTCCCCGGCGCGCTCGCCTTCATCCTCAACGGACTGGACGTGCCCAACCGGCTGCCCTTCAGCCTGGGCTATGTGAACCTGCTGGGTTTTGCGCTCATCGTGCCGGCCACGCTGGCCACCACCGGCTGGGGTGCGAAACTCGCGCATGCGATCAACGCCCAACGGCTGCGACAGGTGTTTGCGCTGTTCCTGGCACTGACCGCCGCGCGCATGTTTTACGGCCTGCTGACCTGAGCTCACAACAACCCGGAGACCTTCGATGATTCACACCCTCACCGCCCTGGGCGGCATGTTTGTCGCGCCGCACCACCTGGCCGCGCAGGCCGGGCGCGACGTGCTGCGCGACGGCGGCAACGCGGTCGAAGCCATGGTGGCGGCTGCCGCCGCCATCGCCGTGGTGTACCCGCACATGAACGCCATCGGTGGCGACGGTTTCTGGCTGATCCACGAGCCCGGCAAGGAGCCCGTGGCCATCTCCGCCTGCGGCCCCGCCGCGGCGCTGGCCGACCTGGATTTTTACGCCGGGCATGACGCCATCCCCTCGCGCGGCCCGAAGGCCGCGCTCACGGTGGCCGGCACCATTGGCGGCTGGGCCAAGGCGCTCGACGTGGCCGCTGCGTGGGGCCCTGCCCTGCCCTTGTCGCGCCTGCTGGCCGACGGCATCCGCCACGCGCACAACGGCATTGCCGTCACCAAAAGCCAGGCTGCCCTGACCCGCGAAAAATTCGACGGCCTGAAAGACGCGCCGGGCTTTGCGCAGACCCACCTCGTCAACGGTCAGCCACCGGATGTGGGCAATATCCTCAAACAGCCCACGCTGGGCCGCACGCTGGAGCAACTGGCCGAGCGTGGCCTGGACGATTTCTACCGTGGTGAGCTCGCCGCACGCATTGGCGCCGAGCTGGAGCGTGTGGGCAGCCCGCTGCGCACCAGCGATCTCGCGGCCTACCAGGCGCAGATCGTCGAGGCACTCTCGGTGCGGTTGAACGACAGCACGGTCTACAACCTGCCGCCGCCCACACAGGGCCTCTCCGCCTTGATGATCCTGGGCCTGTTCGAGCGCCTGGGCGTGACCGAGGGCGAAGGCTTCGCGCATGTGCACGGGCTGGTGGAAGCCACCAAACGGGCGTTCCGTGTGCGCGAGCGTGTGGTGACGGACCCGCAGCGCCTGCCGGCCGACCCCAAAGGCTTCCTGAAACCCGCCGCACTCACCGAACTGGCGGCCGAGATCGACCGCGAGAAAGCCCTGCCCTGGCCCGACGTGGCCAAGCCCGGCGACACCATCTGGATGGGCTGCATCGACGCGCAGGGCCGCGCGGTGAGCTTCATCCAGAGCGTGTACTGGGAATTCGGCTCGGGCGTGGTGCTGCAGGACACAGGCATCGTCTGGCAGAACCGCGGCACGAGTTTTTCGCTCGACCCGAAGGCGCTCAACGTGCTCAAGCCCGGCATGCGCCCCTTCCACACGCTCAACCCGGCGCTGGCCGTGTTCGACGACGGCCGCGTGATGCCCTACGGCACCATGGGCGGCGAAGGCCAGCCGCAAACGCAGGCGGCGGTGTTCACGCGCTACGCACGCTTTGGCCAGGGTCTGCAACAGGCCGTGACCGCGCCGCGCTGGCTGCTCGGGCGCACCTGGGGCGGCGTGACCACCTCACTCAAACTGGAAAGCCGCTTCGACCCGGCCTTGATCGAAGCGCTCAAGGCTGCCGGCCACGAGGTGGAGGTGTTCACCGAAGCCTTCAGCGACACCATGGGCCACGCGGGTGCGCTGGTGCGCCACCCCAACGGCGTGATCGAAGGCGCAGCCGATCCGCGCAGCGACGGGGTGGTGGCGGGGGTGTGACTCTGCAGATTCGAAGCGCCCATGAAAAAACCCCCGCTGTTTGCCAGCGGGGGTTTTTCGTTGGGAGGCGAACAGCGGATCAGGCAGCGCGACGGCGACGCAGGCCGATGGCAGCCAGGCCGAGACCCAGCAGGGCCAGGGTGCCAGGCTCGGGGACTTTCGAGGTCAACACCACGTTATCCAGGATGAGGCCGACGTTGTCGCCACCGGCGTTGCCGATGACCAAGCGCGCGCTCACGTCGCTGCCGGGGGTGTAGGCCACGGCGTAAGTGCCGAAGGGGTCGTTGCGGGCCAGCGTGACCATGTCGGAGGCGAGGAAAGAACCGAGGTCGTTGGCCAGGGCGAAGCCGAAGTTCACCGTGTTGTGCTCGTCGCGCACCTGGCCGCCCGAGAGGTCCAGCGAGAAGAAGTAGGTGGTGCCAGCCAGCAGGTCGTAAATCACCTTGCTCGACATGACGCCGGCATTCAGGGTGCTGCCATCCAGATCGACACAGCCACCGGTGTTGCCCACGCAGTTGATGCCATATTGCACGCCGCTGCGGATGTAGTCCACGGTGCCATCGGTCACAGCCCAGTGGGTGAAGCCGTTGAAGCTCAAGGCGTTGGCGGCGCCCTGGCTGTCAAAGTTGTCGCTGAACAGTACGCCGGCCTGGGCGGCGGGCGCGGCGGCCATGAAGGCGGCAACCGTGACGGGAGCGGCGAAGCGGGTGAGCAGGCGGGACAGGAAACGGTTCATGGGGTACCTGGGGGGGTGTCGTGGAGTGTGACTTGTGTCACACCTTGGAAAGGCCTGTCGATATTGGACAGCTTGCTCCAATTAACAGAGCAAAACACGGGCCAGGCGGGCAAGTGGTTGATCTGTATGGGTCGGTGCGCAGCCACCGCCATGCACTGTCATTTATCCCGACACTTTTCGATCGTCACCGCGCGCGGGCAGCGGCGAGCACCTCGCCCCACCCACTTTGGGCCAGCAGTTCGTCGCGCCAGACCCGGTAACCCGCGTCGCTGGGGTGCAGGCCGTCCACCGCGTTGAGTTCGGGCGTCTGCGCGAACGGGTCGTCGGCCCGCTCCTTGAACAGGTTGACCACCACCGCGCCGTGGCGCGTGGCGGACTCGCGCACGAAGCCGTGCAGCCGGCGCGCGCGGTCCGTCATGAGCCACGACGCCGGCGCAAAGAAGAAGGGCGCGTTGCCGACGTTGCCCGCAGGCATGAGCACCACGCGGTCGGAGCGTTCGCGGGCCAGCGCGGTGACCCGGTCGATGTCGGCGCGAACGTCCTCGTCGGATCGCAGGCGGATCACATCGTTGCCGCCGGCCTGCACCAGCACCAGGTCGTAGCGCTGCGTGCTGCCGAACTGGCGGAGCACGTCGGCAAAGGTGGCGCCGTCGCGCGCGCGGTTGTCGATGCGCAGGCGGGGATAGGCGCGTCCCAGCAAGCCGGCCAGGCTGGCCTCGGGCGAACCCGCGCCAGTGCCCACGCCGGTGCTGTCGCCCACGATCAGCAAACTCACGGTGGCCTCGGCCGGGCTTTGCTGGAACGGCGTGCTTTTGCGCGCGAGATCGGCCGCCTGCCCGATGCGCCAGGCGGCGCAGCCGGTGGTGAACAGCAGGGCGACTGCGGCGAGGGTAGCCAGCACGGGCAGGACGGACCGTTTGCGGGATGTCATCGGCCCAGTCTAGATGCTGGCCAGCGGCGGTGCAGCGGCCGGCCCGAATGCCCATCCGGGCGCTGGCGGATCAGCGCGCGAGCTGCTGGCCCCAGCCCTGCAGCGGGCCCAGCGGATTGCGCTGAACGTCCACCTCGCGGATGGTGGGCTGACCGCCCATGAGCTTGTAGACCAGGATGTCGTCGACGAAGACCAGCAGCACGTCCGCGCTCCACCCGGTGGTGACGGTTTCGCGCCGGAAGTTCAACGAATCGGCCCAGAAGTTGCCCACGCGCTGGCGCCCCAGCTTCTTCACCGAGATCGCGTAGCCGCTGCAGCGCTGACCGGCCTGCAGGCAGGCGTTGACGCCGGGATCGACATGGTCCGGGCGGCTTTGCACCACCGCCGTGAAGCGCTGCAGCACGTCGGCAAAGTGCAGCACCGTGATGCCGGGCCCCAGGCGTGGATCCAGGCCCTGGCGGTGAACATCGTCGCGGCTGGCCTTGAAGGCCTGGATGGTGGCCAGGGCGCGCTCGGCGTCTTCGTAGCTGGTCCAGCGTGAAGCCACATCGGTGCGGGAGGTTGGCAGCAGAGACGCGCACCCGCCCAGAACGCCGATGACCGACGCGATCACGCTGCACAAGAAGAACGTCCGAAGGAGTGTCATGTCGGTGCGCCGCATCGTCCGGCATGGACTCCGCAGCTGCACGACTCTAGCGCCGGCGCACGGGCCCGCGATGATCCAGATCAAACGAAAGCACCGCCGGGAACGACGCTTCAGCGCAGGCGCTGCACCGCCAGACCGGACACGGCAGGCGCCTGGTTGCCCCAGGACTGGCGCACGAAGCTCGCCACTGCGGCCACCTCCTCGTCGGTGAGCAGTGTGCGGTAGGGTGGCATGCCGTAGGGCCGTGGATGCCCGGCGGTCGCGGGTGCAAAACCGCCACCCAGGATGGCCTGCACCACGTTGTGCGGCGTCTCCAGCGTCACCGCGCGATTGCCGGCCAGGCGCGGGTAGACGCCAGCGGCGCCTTCGCCGTTGTCGCCATGGCACTGTGCGCACTGCTGGGCGTAGAGTTTTTCGCCGCGCACCATCTGCTGCGGGTCGGCGGCTTCCACGTCAACGGGTGTGGGGGCTTGCTGCGGCAGGGCTTGCAGGTACACGGCCATGGCGCGCAGGTCGGCATCGTTCAAATGTTGCGTGCCGTGCAACACCACATCGGCCATCGGCCCCATCACCGAAGCGCCCTCGGCCACGCCGGTCTTGAGCAAGGCCACGACCTGCTGCGTGTCCCAGCCGGCCACGCCACCTTCGGACGCCGAACGCAGCGAGGGCGCGTACCAGTCCTGCGCCGGCATGAGACCCCCGCGAAAGGCCTGCGCTTCGCTGCTGCCGCCAAGGGCGTCGCGTTCGGCGTGGCAAGCGGCGCAGTGCGCCAGTCCGCGCGTGAGGTAGGCGCCGCGGTTCCACTCGGCGCTTTGCGTGGGCTCGGGCTGGAACACGCCGGGCTTGAAGTAGAGCGCGCGCCACAGCGCAAGCGCGGCCTGGGTGTTGTACGGGAAGCGCAGCGCGTGCGGCCGGCTGGCCTGCTCGACCGCGGGCTGGTCGAGCAGGAAAGCGAAGAGCGCGTCGCTGTCCTCGCGCGTGACCAGTGTGGTGTGGTTGTAGGGAAAAGCGGGGTAGAGCAAACGGCCGTCCTGCGACTGCCCGTGGTGCAGGGCGCGCCAGAACCCGGCCGCGCTCCAGCGCCCGATGCCGGTGGCTTTGTGCGGCGTGAGGTTGGTCGAGATCACCGCGCCAAACGGCGTGGGCACGGCGCGTCCACCCGCATACGCCGCCCCGCCACGTTCGGTGTGGCAGGCCATGCAGTTGCCGGCGCGCGCGAGGTAGGCGCCGCGTTCCACGAGCTGGGGTGTCACGGTCAACGGAGGTCCCTCGGTATCCAGTGGCGTACCGCGCAGTTCCACCAGCACGGCCAGCACCAGAGCGCCCACGCCGAGCAGCAGACCTGCCAGGACCACCCGCCAGGGTGTGATGTGGCGGGTCATGCTCAACCCTCGCTGCCGCAGCGCAAGGGCAACGGCTGGGCCGTGGCGGGCGCAGGGTGGGTGTTGGCCGGGAGCGGCTGGCTGGCCAGCCAGCTGGCCACCGCGGTGACGTCACCCCCACTCAGGCGTTGGGCCACGTGGCCCATGCAGTCGGGCGCGCTGGCGCGGCGCAGGCCGGTCTGCCAGGCGCCAAGCTGGCCGATGAGGTAGTCGCGCGGCAGGCCGAGCAGACCCGGGATGGCGGGGTTCACGCCGGTGAGCGCCTGGCCGTGGCAGGCCACGCAGGCAGGCACGTCGCGCGCCTTGTCGCCTCGCAGTGCCAGGGCTTCGCCCCGCTGCAGCACCGCCGCTGGCGCATCGCTGCGCAGCGGCGGCGGGTACGGCAGGTCGAGGCTGGCGAAATGCGCTGCGATCTCGCGCAGGTAGTCGTCGCTCAGCGAATCCAGCAGCGAGGCCATGCCCACGTTGTTGCGCCGCCCGGCGCGAAAGTGCACCAGCTGGTTGTAGAGATATCCGGCAGGCTTGCCCGCGATGCGAGGGAAATAGCCCGCGTTGGTGGCGCGGCCCTGCTCGCCATGGCACACGGTGCAGGCGAGCATGCGCTGGGCCATGGTGTCGGGCACGGTGTGGGCGGCGCTCTTGGGGGCGGGGTCGGCGGCCAGCGCGGCCCAGGCGGGCAGGAGCAACGCCAGCAGGGTGGCGGTGCGGCGGAGAAACGCAAACATGGGCATGGAAAAGTGGGTGTGCCGGACAACGGGACGCTGGCCGGCTGTGGCCGTGGCAGACACCATGGCGAGGAAGAAGCCTTTGAAATTACCATAGCCTCCACCCACCGCCACCCCGGCGCGTCAGTACCCCCATCGCCCATGACTCCCAACGTCCCCGAGATCGACCCCGCGCGCTGCCCGCTGTGCGGCGAGCCCAACCGCTGCGCGATGGAGCTGGAACGCGAGACCGGCCAGAAGCAGGGCCCTTGCTGGTGTGTGGGCGCCTCCTTCAGCGCCGAGCTGCTGCAAAGCGTGCCCGCCGAAGCTGCTGGACAGGCCTGCATCTGCGCACGCTGTGCGGCCGCCTCCGCCAAGCCGCATGGCTGAACCGGTCGACCACTCCCTGCCCGCGCTGCGCGCACGCTACGGCGAGCGCTACCGCTGGCTGCTGCTGCTCTCGGTGATGGTGGGCACCATGGCGGCCATCATGTCGTCGACCATCATCAACGTGGCCATTCCCGACATGAGCCAGCATTTCACGCTCGGTCAGGAGCGTGCCCAATGGGCCACCTCGGGTTTCATGGCCGCCATGACGGTCTCGATGCTCACCACGCCCTGGCTGCTGGCGCGCTACGGCTACCGCGGCACCTACGTCGGATGCATGTGGCTGCTGCTGGTGGGCGGTGTGGCCGGCGGGTTTGCCAACTCGTTTCCGCTCGTGCTGGCCGCGCGCGTGGTCGAAGGCCTGGCCGCCGGGGTGGTGCAGCCGATCCCGGCCATCATCATCCTGCGCGCCTTCGAGCCGCACGAACAAGGGCGCGCCAGCGGCGTGTTCGGCATGGGCGTTGTGCTGGCACCCGCACTGGGCCCGAGCATCGGCGGCCTTCTGGTCGACGGCTTCGGCTGGCGCTCGATCTTTTTCATGGTGGTGCCGTTCTGCATCGCTTCGCTGTGGCTGGCGCGGCGCTATGTGCCCACGACTTCCCCTGGCGGTCTCGCGGCCAACCGGCAGGGCGCCAGCCTCGACTGGCGCGGCTTGTTGCTCGCTGCCGCCGGCACGCTGTGCCTGCTCAACGGGCTGGTGGAACTGCAGGGCGGCACGGTGCTGGGTGCTGGAATTCTGTTGGGCGGTGCCGCACTGCTGCTGGTGTCGTTTGTGGTGCTGCAGCGGCGCACGCTGAAGGCACGCCAGCGCCACCCCGACCAGGGCATCGACCCGTTGATGAACCTTTCGCTGTTCAAGGACCGGCGCTTTGCCATGGGCAGCATCGTGGCCTTCATTTACGGCATCGCGCTGTTCGGCTCCACCTACCTGCTGCCGGTCTACATGCAGATGGGGCTGGGCCTCTCGGCCTCTTACGTGGGCACCATCCTGCTGCCGGCGGGTCTGGTGCTGGCGGTGAGCATCGCGGTGGTGGGCCGGCTGGCCGACCACCAGCCCACGCACCGCCTGGTGAGCATCGGTCTGGTGCTGTTGTCCGCGTCGTTCGCCCTCATGGTCACCATCGACCTGGGGCGCCCGGCGCAGATCATTCCGTTGCTGATTGCCTGGGCCATTCTGGGACGCATCGGCCTGGGCTTCATCCTGCCCTCGCTCAACATCGGTGCCATGCGCGGCCTGGGCCACGGCCACATTCCGCAAGGCTCCAGCGTGATCAATTTCCTGCGCATGCTCGGCGGCGCGGCGGGGGTGAGCCTGTGCGGCATCGTGCTCGAATGGCGCGTGGCGGCCCACGGTGCGCTGCTGGACACCGGCCCCGCCAGCCCGGCGCGCATGGCGGCATTTGACGAGACCTTCCTGATGCTGGCGGCGATCTGTGCGCTGGCGCTGGTGGCAGCGCTGAAACTGCGCGACCGCTGAAAAGCGGTCGCGGGTGGAAAGGGTTGGAAGCGGCTGCTCAGTGCAGCAATGTCATGGGCTTGCTGGGCAGCTCGTCGGACGAGTAATCGGGGTGGTTGTCCACAAAGAAGCGCAGCTTCTGGTCGAGGCGGCCGATGCGCGTGTTCGCCACGCTCTCGCAGTGGTGTTTGGAAATCAGGCCAAAGAGCTTGCTGCGCAGGAACCACAGGTCCTTCGGGCTCTGGCACGACAAGAGTGCAGCGTGGATGCGCACGCGAATCGGGTCCTGGATGTCGGCCATGGCTGCGTGGAACTCGTCCACGAGAAAGTCCAGCTCCAGCACTTGCGTGTCGTGGTACTGAACCGTTTTGCTTTTGCCCATCCAGGCCAGCCAGGAAAACATGCGGAGCTCCGTTCGAGATGTTCGGGGTGTTGGGGGAAGTCCCCGGGTACACCCCATGCATCGTCAGTAGGCCCGCGTTCTTGAGCGCTGAAGAGTCGGGAATTCGCCCGCCGCGATGAGCGGTCGCGCGTGTCAGGCGATGGTGGTGATTTGCACCTGAAACACCCCGGCGCAACTAGCTGAAAGCACTCACCACCCGCAACACCTCCTGGCCGTAGGCCTCGCGTTTTTTGACGCCCAGGCCGGCAATGCCGTCCAGATCGGCCAACGAGCGGGGCTGGCGGGCGGCGATCGCGCGCAGCGTGGCGTCGTGAAAGATCACGAAAGCGGGCAGGTTGTGTTCCTTGGCCACACCGGCGCGCCAGGCCTTGAGCGCGTCCAGGGCGTCGCGCGCGGCCAGGGTCAGTGGCTGACCGTCGTCGGCCACCGCAGCACGGGCGCTGCGCGGGCGGCTCACGCGCCCGGAGCCTGCAGCCTTCTCGGCCAGCGACTTGAGCCACACCGCGCTCTGGCCTTTCAGGATCTCGCGCGCCGCGTCCTGCAGGTGCAAGGTGTTGTAGTGCGCCGCGTCCACCTGCACCGCTTCGCGTGCAATCAGCTGGCGCAACAGCGCGCGCCACTGGGTCTCGGACAAATCGGCGCCGATGCCGAAGGTGGAGAGCTTGTCGTGCCCGTGCTGCGTCACCTTCTCGGTGACCTTGCCGCGCAGGATGTCCATGATGTGGCCGGCACCAAAGGCCGTGCCGCTGGACTGCTGCACACGGTAGATGCACGAGAGCAGCTTGCGCGCGGACTCGGTGGCGTCGAAGAGTTGCGGCGGGTGCAGGCAGTTGTCGCAATTGCCGCAGGGCTCGCTCTCTTCTCCGAAGTACGACAACAGGCGCACGCGGCGGCAGTCGCTTGCCTCGGCCAGTGTCAGCAGCGCGTCGAGCTTGCCGCGCATGACCTGCTTGAACTCGTCGGCCGCGGGGCTTTCGTCGATCATGCGGCGCTGGTTCACGACGTCTTGCAGGCCGTACGCCATCCAGGCGTTGGCGGGTTCACCGTCGCGCCCGGCGCGCCCGGTTTCCTGGTAGTAGCCCTCGATGTTCTTGGGCATGTCCAGATGGGCCACAAAACGCACGTCGGGCTTGTCGATGCCCATGCCAAAGGCGATGGTGGCCACCATGATCAGGCCTTCTTCGCGCAGGAAGCGGTCCTGGTGTTTCTGCCGTACGGCGGCGTCCAGGCCGGCGTGGTACGGCAAGGCGTTCAGGCCCGCCTCGCACAGCAGCTTGGCCACCTCTTCCACGCGGCGGCGCGACTGGCAGTACACGATGCCCGCATCGTGCTCGTCGCCGCTGGTGTGTTCGTCGCGGATGAACCGCAGCAGCTGCGCGGTGGCGTCCTTCTTCTCCACCAGCTGGTAGCGGATGTTGGGACGGTCGAAGCTGCTGATGAAGGTGCGCGCGTCCTGCAGTTGGAGGCGCTCAACGATGTCGGCGCGCGTGAGGTCGTCGGCGGTGGCGGTCAGCGCCACGCGCGGCACACCGGCAAAGCGCTCGTGCAACACCACCAGGCCGCGGTACTCGGGGCGGAAGTCGTGGCCCCACTGGCTCACGCAGTGGGCTTCGTCGATGGCAAACAGCGCGAGCTTGCCGCGTTCCCTGAGCGAGTCGAGCAGCGCCAGGAAGCGTGGTGTGGTCAGGCGTTCGGGCGCGGCGTAGAGCAGGGTCAGCTCGCCGCGCAGCATTTCCTTTTCCACGCGCTGCGCGTCTTCGCTGGAGAGGCTGGAATTCAGGAAGGCTGCGGCCACGCCGGC
Organism: Hydrogenophaga sp.; assembly: GCF_022844385.1. GTDB lineage: Bacteria > Pseudomonadota > Gammaproteobacteria > Burkholderiales > Burkholderiaceae_C > Hydrogenophaga. The sequence continues at coordinate 19,408 of NZ_JALHLX010000044.1, forward strand.
TTCGAGCAAGGCGCCCACCTGGTCGTGCATGAGCGCGATCAGCGGCGACACCACCACGGTCAGGCCCTGGCCACTGCGCTCGCGCACGATGGCCGGTATCTGGTAGCACAGCGACTTGCCGCCGCCCGTGGGCATGAGCACCAGCGCGTCGCCGCCGCCCCCCACGTGGGCCACGATCTCGGACTGCGGGCCACGGAAGGCATCGAAGCCGAAGACCTCTTGCAGAACGCCGAGGCTGGTTTCCAGGATCTCGCTCTCCGGCGCGATGTCGATCACATCTGCTCCCAAGGCAGGCCGTCATGCCGCCAGCCGTTCAGGCTGGAGCGCTTGAAGTCTTCGTTGAGCTCACCCTCGAAGCCGTGCACCACGTGCGCCACTTCGGAAAACCCGGCATCCTCCAACGCCTGGCCGGCGTCCAGCGTGCGTTTGCCGCTGCGGCAGATCAGCAGCACCGGGCGTTGTTTGTCGCCCGCCTCGCGCTCCACCGCCTGGGCAAAACGCGCCGGGTCGGGCGTGAGGTCGGGGTACTCGTACCAGGGAATGTTTTCCACCCCGGGCGGGCGACCCACATAGAGCGATTCGATTTCCATGCGCACGTCCACAAACAGCGGTGCAGCTTCGCCGCAGGCTTCGCGCTGCTCGCGTTCGGCCTGCAGCCAGGCCCAGGCCTGCTGGGGCGTGAGGTGTTTCATGGGGGCTATTGTCGGGGAAAGCCTGAGGCCGCCCGGCAGGCCGCGCCCTCCGGGGTCGGGCCGCTTCTTACAATCCGGGCATGACTTCCCCCGCCTACACCCGCGCCACCGCGCTGCCCGAGATCCTGAAACACCGCATCGCCATCCTCGACGGCGCGATGGGCACCATGATCCAGCGCTTCAAGCTGGGCGAAGCCCAGTACAGAGGTGAACGCTTCAAGGACTTCCACAAGGACGTCAAGGGCAACAACGAGCTGCTCAGCCTCACCCGCCCCGACGTGATCCAGGACATCCACGAAGGCTACCTGGCCGCCGGGGCCGACCTGATCGAGACCAACACCTTTGGTGCGACCACGATCGCGCAGGACGACTACGAGATGGGCCATCTGGCACGCGAGATGAACCTGGCCTCGGCGCGCATCGCGCGCGCGGCCTGCGACAAGTTCAGCACGCCCGACAAGCCGCGTTTTGTGGCCGGCGCGCTCGGCCCCACGCCCAAGACCGCGAGCATCAGCCCCGACGTGAACGACGCAGGGGCGCGCAACGTGACCTTTGAGCAGCTGCGCGCGGCCTACCTGGAGCAGATCGAGGCGCTCGTCGAAGGCGGTGCCGATGTTCTCTTGGTGGAGACCATCTTCGACACGCTCAACGCCAAGGCCGCGCTGTTCGCGATCGACGAGTTTTTCGAGAACAGTGGCGAGCGCCTGCCGGTGATCATCAGCGGCACCGTCACCGACGCCTCCGGCCGCATCCTGAGCGGCCAGACGGTCAGCGCCTTCTGGGCCAGCGTGCGCCACCTGCAGCCGCTGGCCGTGGGCCTGAACTGCGCGCTGGGTGCCGCGCTCATGCGCCCCTACATCCAGGAGCTGGCCAAGGTCGCGGGTGACACCTTCATCAGCTGCTACCCCAACGCCGGCCTGCCCAACCCCATGAGCGACACCGGCTTTGACGAAACCCCCGAAGACACCAGCCGCCTGCTGCGCGAGTTCGCGGCCGAAGGCCTGGTCAACATCGTGGGCGGTTGCTGCGGCACCACACCGGAGCACATCGCGGCCATCCACCAGAGCGTGGAGCCGCTGGCCCCGCGCAGCCTCAGGCGCGAGATTTTCTACAAGGAAGCTGCTTGACCGGCGCAGGAGCTTCAGGAAAAACCTGAGGGT
>NZ_JALHLX010000045.1:0-17799 GCF_022844385.1 Hydrogenophaga sp.
TGGTGACCTCCTGTCAAAAGCACCGCATCCGACTTGCGCATCCTGATACGCGAGGTCGCCGCCGGCCAACGCCGGCGGCGCCTCAAGACACCGTACGAGCTACAGCGTCGAATCCGCCGTGTGCCCCAGTCTTTATGCCGGGATGCAATCCCAGGAGGAGGCAGGGGGTCACGAGGCGGGCTCTCTTGGGTGCAAGGAGAGCGGGATCAGAGTATCAGGAGGAGGGACGGCGAAGCCGGCCCGGGGGACAGCCGTGGAGCAGAGCGCCGCTCGCTCACGAGCCAGCGAGGAGCAGGCACACAACGCAACCCCACCTGACAAACAACCGTTGACGCAGCCTTTTGGTACCGGTACCATGCAACCCGGAAAACATTGGTACCGGTACCAATTCGAGGCGAAAACGCCACCCGACCCCACCCACAGAAGGAGACATGCAATGAAGAAACTGATCTGCGCTCTCGGCGCATCCATGGCCATGACCACCGCCATGGCCTGGCCCGACAAGACCGTCACCATCGTCGTGCCCTTCCCGCCCGGCGGCTCCACCGACGTGATCGCCCGCACCCTGCAGCCCCGCCTCCAGGAAAAACTCGGCGGCACCTTTGTCGTGGAGAACAAGGCCGGCGCCACCGGCACCATTGGCGCCACCCACGTGGTGCGCTCTGCGCCCGATGGCCACACCCTGTTCGTGTCGTCGCTCGGCCCGTTCGTGATCGCGCCCCACCTGTTCAAGGTGACCTACGACGCACCCAAGGACTTCGACTTCATCTCGGTGGCGGTGCAAGCGCCCAACGTGCTGGTGGTGCCCGCCGCATCGCCGCACAAGAGCATGGCCGACGTGACCGCGTTCCAGAAAGCCAACCCCGGCAAGATGACCTTCGCCTCCTCGGGCAACGGCAGCAGCGACCACCTGACCGCCGAGCTCTACTGGCAGCAGACCGGCACCACAGGCGTGCATGTTCCCTACAGAGGCGGCGGCCCGGTGATGACCGACTTGCTGGGCGCCCAGGTGGATTCGTCGTTCATGAACATCAACACCGCCATGCCGCAAATCGTGGCTGGCAAGCTGCGCGCGCTCTCCATCACCAGCGCCCAGCGCTCGCCGTTGCTGCCCAACGTGCCAACGCTCGACGAACTCGGCATCAAGGACGCCAACGTGTATTCGTGGCAGGCCGTGGCCGGCCCCAAGGGCATGCCGGCCGACGTGAAAGCCAAACTGCACGCCGCAATTCGCGACACGCTGAACGACCCGGCCGTCAAGCCGAAACTGCTGGAAGTGGGCTTCGAGATCGTGGCCAGCACGCCTGCGGAGTTCACCGCGTTCCAGGCTGCCGAGTTCACGCGCTGGCAGAACCTCATCAAGTCGCGCAACATCAAGGTAGATTGACAGCCGAGCCCCTCATGCTGAGCCCCGTCACCGTTTCCACCACCACCCCCCGCGTCACCGCCCTGCGCGTCATTCCTGTCGCGGGGCGCGACAGCATGCTGCTCAACCTGAGCGGGGCGCACGCGCCCTTCTTCACGCGCAACCTGCTCATCCTCACCGACAGCACCGGCCACACCGGCGTGGGCGAGGTGCCCGGTGGCGAGAAGATCCGCCAGACGCTGGAAGACGCGGCCGAGCTGGTGGTGGGCCAGTCCATCGGCAACCACCAGAAACTGCTGCAACTGCTGCACACCCGTTTTGCCGACCGCGATGTGGGTGGGCGCGGGCTGCAGACCTTCGACCTGCGCACCACCATCCACGCGGTGACCGCGGTGGAGTCGGCCCTGCTCGATTTGATGGGCCAACACCTCGGCGTGCCGGTGGCGGCACTGCTCGGCGAAGGCCAACAGCGCGACGCGGTGGAAATGCTGGGCTACCTGTTCTTTGTGGGCGACAAGGCCAAGACCAACCTGCCCTACGCCAGCGAGCCCGGTGCCGACAACGCCTGGAGCCGCCTGCGGCACGAAGAAGCCATGACACCCGAAGCCGTTGTGCGCCTGGCCGAGGCCGCGCGCGAGCGCTACGGCTTCAACGATTTCAAGCTCAAGGGCGGCGTGCTGCGCGGCGACGAAGAGGTGGATGCGGTGATTGCACTGCACGACCGTTTTCCCGACGCGCGTGTGACGCTCGACCCCAACGGCGGCTGGATGCTCAAGGACGCGATCCGACTGGGCCAGCGCATGCGCGGCGTGGTGGCGTATGCCGAAGACCCGTGCGGTGCCGAAGATGGCTTCTCGGGCCGCGAGGTGATGGCCGAGTTCCGCCGCGCCACCGGCCTGCCCACGGCCACCAACATGGTGGCCACCGACTGGCGCCAGCTGACCCATGCACTGTCACTGCAGAGCGTCGACATTCCGCTGGCCGACCCGCACTTCTGGACCATGGCCGGCAGCGTTCGCGTGGCGCAGACCTGCCGCGACTGGGGCCTGACCTGGGGCTCGCACTCCAACAACCACTTCGATGTGTCGCTGGCCATGTTCACGCACGTGGCGGCTGCGGCGCCCGGCAAGGTCACGGCCATCGACACGCACTGGATCTGGCAGGACGGTCAGCGCCTCACGAAAGATCCGCTCCGGATCGTGGGCGGTCATGTGCAGGTGCCCACGGTGCCGGGCCTGGGCGTGGAGCTCGAGATGGCCGAGGTGGAGAAAGCCCACCAGCTCTACCTGCAGCACGGCCTGGGCGCGCGCGACGACGCCATGGCCATGCAGAGCCTGATGCCCAACTGGACCTTCAACCCCAAGCGCCCCGCGCTCGATCGATGAACACCAACCCCACCAAGGACAAGCCATGAGACCCAACCGCCTGCGCGAGATCTGGGCCGCCGGTGGCGCTGTCGTCAACGGCTGGCTGGCCATCCCCAACAGCTTTTCGGCCGAGACCATGGCCCACCAGGGCTGGGACTCGCTGACCATCGACCTGCAGCACGGCGTGGTTGACTACCAGGCCATGGTCCCCATGCTGCAGGCCATCAGCACCACCGACACCGTGCCGGTGGTGCGTGTGCCGTGGCTGGAGCCAGGCATCCTCATGAAGACGCTGGACGCCGGCGCCTACGGCGTGATCTGCCCCATGGTCAACACGCGTGAAGACGCGCAAAAACTGGTGGCGTACACCCACTACGCGCCGCGCGGCACGCGCAGCTTTGGCCCTGTGCGCGCCCTGCTCTACGGCGGTGCCGACTATCCGCAGCACGCCAACGACACCATCGTGACCTTCGCCATGATCGAGACCGCGCAGGCGCTCGACAACCTCGACGACATCCTCTCGGTGCCCGGGCTGGATGCGATCTACATCGGCCCGTCCGACCTGTCGCTGGCACTCGGCTGCACACCCACCTTCGACAACCTCGACCCCAAGGCCGCCGAAGCGGTGGAGCACATTCTGGCGCGCGCCAAGGCGCACGGCCTGGTCGCCGGCATCCACAACGGCTCCACCGAAGCCGCGCTCAAACGCATCGCCATGGGTTTCCAGTTCGTCACCGTGAGCTCGGACGCGCGACTCATGGCCGCCGGTGCACAGCAGGTCATGGCCTCCATGCGCGCCGCCCACGCACCCAAAATCGAAGGCGGCTACTGAGCCTGCCCCACCACAAGGACACCAGATGAAGATTGGATTTGTCGGCCTGGGCATCATGGGCACACCCATGGCCCTGCACCTCGCCAACGCCGGGCACCAGCTGTTCGTGCACACGCGCAGCCAGGTGCCCGAAGCCATTCACGCCGCGGGTGGCGTGCGCTGCGACAACGCGGCCGGCGTGGCGCGCGAGGCTGAGGTGGTGTTCACCATGGTGCCGGACACCCCTGATGTCGAAGCCGTGCTGTTCAACGAAAACGGCGTGGCACAGGGCCTCAAGGACAGCGCTGGCGCGGTGCGCAAGGTGGTGGTCGACATGAGCTCGATCAGCCCCATGGCCACCAAGACCTTCGCGCTGCGAATAAACGAGCTCGGCGCCGACTACATCGACGCGCCGGTCTCCGGCGGCGAAGTGGGTGCCAAGGCGGGTTCACTCACCATCATGTGTGGCGGCGACGAAGCGGTGTTCGAGCGCGTGCGCCCGCTGCTGGAACTCATGGGCAAGAACATCACGCTGGTGGGGGGCAACGGCGACGGTCAGACCACCAAAGTGGCAAACCAGATCATCGTGGCGCTCAACATCGCGGCCGTGAGCGAGGCTCTGGTGTTTGCCAGCAAGGCCGGCGCCGACCCGGCCAAGGTGCGCCAGGCGCTCATGGGTGGTTTTGCCGCGAGCCGCATTCTGGAAGTGCACGGCGAACGCATGATCAAGCGCACCTTCAACCCGGGCTTCCGCATCAAGCTGCACCAGAAGGATTTGAACCTGGCACTGCAGGGCGCGAAGGAAATCGGCGTGTCACTGCCGCAAACCGCAAACGCCGCGCAGCTCATGCAGGCCTGCGCCGCGCACGGCATGGGTGATCTCGATCACTCGGCCCTGGTGAAAGCGCTGGAGCTGATGGCCGGGCACCCGGTGTCGCCCGACTGAGTGGTTCAATGAAAAACGGCCCGAATCGGGCCGCTGTTTCATGACTTGGTGTCGACGGGTGGTGTGGTCACCACCTGGCCGTCTTTCACCGGCAACGTATCGCCGGGTTTGAACGAGGTGCGGACCGTGCCGTCCTTGCCGTCGAGGCGGTAGGTCACGTTGTAGCCCACCAGCTTTTGCGACTTGTCTTGCACGGTCTTGCAGCGTTGCTCGTTCGTGGTGACCACGTCCTTCTGCTGCATGTTTTTCTGTACCTGGTTGCCGGCATAACCACCGGCCGCCGCACCCGCCAGGGTGGCCACGGTCTTGCCGGTGCCATTGCCCACCGCGCTGCCCAGCAGGCCACCGGCCAGGCCACCCACCACCGTGCCGGCGATGCGCTTCTCGTCCTTGACCGGCGCCGTGCGCTGCACCGCCACGGTTTCGCACTGCTGGCGCGGGGTCGAGACCGTCTGCATGATTTCCTTCACGGCCACCACCTCGGCCACCTCGGGCTGCGTCAGCACCCGGTAGCCCGTGACCCCGCTGGCCCCCAGAACCACCATGGCCAGACCGCCAACGGCGATGCCTTTCATCATTGACTTGTCCATGTGCTCGTCCTTTCAAATCATTTCAAAGCTGACCCAATCTAACCGGGTTCAACGCCCCACTGGTGACAAAAGGTGTTTGTGTGCACAGACCGGATGGCTCAGGCGCTGTGCCCGCAGGAAGGGCGCTGCGCCCTGTGTGGCGTGTCGTCGGCCGCTGCCCGGGGCGGCAGCAGGCGGTCGCATTCCTGCTTTACCGCGGCATAACACTCGCACGCCCGATCTTCGAGGCCAGCGCGGTCCAGCACCTCGATACGCCCGCGCGCATAGCGGATCAGGCCATCGCGCTGCAGCGCCAGCGCCACCAACGTGACACTCTCGCGCCGCACGCCGAGTTTGCCGGCCAACAATTCCTGCGTCATCTGCAGGCAGTTGCCTTGCACGCGGTCCAGGTTCAGCAAGATCAGGCGGCAGACCTGTTGCTCCACCGCATGGTGGCGGTTGCACAGCGCCGTCTGCGACACCTGCGTGAGCAGGGCTTGCGTGTAACGCAGCAGCAACTGCATGGCCTCACCACCGGCGTTGAACGCGTCAACCACCACCTCGCGTGGCAGCCGGTAGCCCAGACCGGCGCTCTGCACGACCGCGCGTCCGTTGGTCGAGAGGCCACCCATCAGCAGCGGAACACCCACCACGCCGTCGTTGCCGACAGTCGCCACCTCGGCACAGGCGCCGCTGGCGGTCTGGTGCAGCAGGGACACGATGGACGATGTGGGAAAGTGCACGTGGCTCATGTTGCAACCCGATTCGTAAAGCACCTGGCCACGCGGCATCTCGACCAGTTGCAGGGCGTCCGACCAATGCTCCCAGTCGGCCGCCGGCAGCGCTTCGAGCAGCAGGTTGCCCTGCGCGCCGGCGATCTGCGCCGCCGATGCCCAGCGGCGTTCGGTCAACAAGGTCGGGCATTCGGGTGCAAGCAGCAAAGGTTCGGTCAGGGTGGCGTACATGGCTGGCCTCTTGTGGAAAAAAGATGCCTCCAGTTTTCCGCGAGGTGCCTTGCAGGTCTGTCGGCAGACCGGGCGGCCCTGCGTAGGACTGGGCCTACAGGTCGGCCCGCGGTCAGACCTGAGCCGGGCACAATCCCCGCCTGCAGCGCCCCGCTGCGCCGAACCGAGAGCCCGACCATGGACCTGTCCACCCACCAACTCGCCATGACCGTGCTCATGACGCCCGACATGGCCAACTTCTCGGGCAATGTGCACGGCGGCACCATCCTCAAGCTGCTCGACCAGGTGGCCTACGCCTGCGCCAGCCGCTACGCGCGCAGCTACGTGGTCACGCTCTCGGTGGATCAGGTCATGTTCCGCCAGCCCATCCACGTGGGTGAGCTCGTGACCTTCATGGCCTCGGTGAACCACACCGGCAACTCGTCGATGGAAATCGGCATCAAGGTGGTGACCGAGAACATCCGCAACCAGGTGGTGCGCCACGCCAACAGCTGCTTCTTCACCATGGTGGCGGTGGGTGACGACGGCAAGCCGGTGGCGGTGCCGCCGCTGGCGCCGGTGACGCCCGACGAGCACCGCCGCCACGCCGCGGCCAAGGTGCGCAAGCAATTGCGCCAGGAATTCGCCAGCCGTTTCGACGAGCTGCGAACCACTTCGGCCTGAGCGGATCACAGCGGGTCATGACACACCCTCTGCGCACAGTCGCCCTCCTCCCGCTCCTGGCTGCAGCCGTCGCTTCAGCCACCGCACAACCCGCGCTGACCACCGACCGCGTGCAACTGGCCCGCATCGCGATCGACCGCACCGAAGTCACCATCGCGCAGTTCGCCCGCTTTGCGCAGGCCACCAGCACCGTCACGCGCGCTGAAACCGAGGGCGGTGGTTTCGAGTTTGAGGGCGGCTGGCAGCGCCGCCCAGGCTGGACCTGGCGCACACCCGACGGCGTTGCGCCCACCTCAACGCAACTGCCCGCCGTGCACCTCACACACGCCGAAGCGGCGGCCTACTGCCGCTGGGCGGGCGGACGCCTGCCCACCGCGGCCGAATGGCTGAGCGCGGCCTTCACCGAACAACGCGCCGCACCCCCAGCCCCCTGGCAGCGCGGCACCACCTATCCCTGGCCCACGGGCAACAGCCCGCAAGGCGCCAACACCAGCGACGCCGACCGCTGGCCGCGCGCTGCACCTGCGGGCGACACCGCGGCCGGCGCCAACGGTCTGCACGACATGGGCGCCAACGCGTGGGAATGGGTGAGCGATGCGCAAGGCAACGAGCGCCGCACCATGGGCGGCTCGTGGTGGTACGGCGCTTCGCAGATGAAGGCCGACGTCGTGGCCTGGAAGCCGGCCGACTTCTTTGCGGTGTATATCGGCTTTCGCTGCGTGTACGGCTGAGGCGAAGCGTCAGGGCTTGCGCGCGACGATGGTCGCAAACGACTTCACCGTGTTGCCGGGTGCAGCAAAGTCCTGGTGACTGGACGCGAGCACCTCCCAACCCGCCAGACGGGTTTGCAGGAAGTCCCTGGGAAACAGGCAGTGCTGCACCGGGTCGAACATGTCCATGAAGGTCGTGCCCTCGACCAGCACGTTCACCACCAGCGTGCCGCCGGGCATCAGATGCGCCTGCAGGTCGTCCAGCGCCCGGTGCGCGCTGGCGCAGTCGAGAAACATCAACAGGCCAATGGACACGATGCTGTCGAACTCACCATTCACGCGGTCATGGGCGAGGTCGGCCACCTGCGCCTGCACCGCGAGGCCCTCGGCCTTGGCCGCTGCTTGCAGGTGGGCAATGGCGACCTCGCTGGCGTCGAGCGCGAGCACCGTGCACCCTGCGCGCGCGGCGGCCAGGGCGAGGTTGCCCATGCCGCAGCCGAAGTCGAGCACGCGGCCCCGCAGGTGCGGCAGCGCGGCCTGCTCGAACGGGTTGAGCGCCGCTTCGGCCTGCTGGATCTGCCGTTCGAACTGGCGGTCGAAAAAGTCAACGCTGCGGTTGCTGTTCATGGGTGCCTCGCACAGAGGGTGTCAGGGGTTCGGCGCCGGGCCGGTTCCCGGCGCTTCAATTTCGGCTCACAATATCAGTGCTTGCTAATTTACTTCCAAATAACGGAGACAACATGCGCCCCCGCCACATCGCTCTCTCGGTACTGAGCACCCTCGCCCTGCTCGGCCCCACCGTTGCTCTCGCCGACAAGGCCGCTGCCATCGACGAGATGGAGGCCTATCTGGAGTTTGTGGAATACGGTGGCGGCGTGATCTTTGCCGAGCAGATCCCCAAGGAAGACTGGAAAAAGTTCGTGGTGATCGACGCGCGCGACGCCGGGCAGTTTGCCAAGGGACACATTCCGGGCGCCATCAACATGGACTGGCGCCAGGTGCTGGCCAAACGCGCCTCGATCCCCAAGGACAAACCCGTGCTGATCTACTGCAACACCGGCTCGCTGTCGGCACAGGCCGGGTTTGCGCTGCGTGTGGCGGGCTGGGACAACCTGCGCATCTTGCAGGGCGGCATGGAGGAGTGGAAAGCCAAAGGCGGTTTTGATGCCGCCAGCCGCACCACCGCACCCGCCAAACACTGAACCCCACCCGAGGAGCGCCCCATGATGTCGACCGCCCCCACCTTGCGCCGCTGGCTCACCCGCGTGCTCGCGCTCAGCCTGGCAGTGCTGGGCATGTCTGCCTCAGCCCAGAACCTGGCCGACATGAAGCCGCAGAAGGTCGGCCCCAACAGCTGGTACGTGCAGGGCCTGGCCGCACTCGGTTCACCGGCCAACCAGAACTTCATCAGCAACGCCGGTTTTGTGGTGGCGCCACAGGGCGTGGTGGTGATCGACGCGCTGGGCTCGCCCGCGCTGGCGCGGCGGCTGGTGCAGAAAATCGCCGAGATCACGCCCAAGCCCATCACCCACGTGCTCGTGACCCACTACCACGCCGACCACATTTACGGTCTGCAGGTGTTCAAGGAACTGGGCGCCCAGATCATTGCGCAGCAGACCGCGCAGGAATACCTGAACTCGGACACCGCGGCCCAGCGCCTGGTGGCCTCGCGCACCGAGCTGGCGCCCTGGGTGGACGGCAACACCCGCCTCGTGCCGGCCGACCGCTGGCTCACCGACTCCACCACGCTGGAACTGGCGGGCACGCGCTTTGTGGTGGAACGCGTGGGGCCATCGCACACGCCGGAAGACCTGGCCATCCATGTGCCGAGCGAGCGCGTGCTGTTCGCCGGCGACCTCATGTTCGCCGGGCGCCTGCCGTTCGTGGGCCAGGCCGACAGCAACCAGTGGATCCACTCGCTGGACCGCCTGCTGCGCTTTGACGTGGCGGTGGTCGTGCCCGGCCACGGCGCAGCGTCGACCGAGCCACGCAAGGACATGGTGGTGATGCGCGACTACCTCACCTACCTGCGCAGCACCATGGGCAAAGCGGCCAAAGAGCTGGTGCCGTTTGAAGAGGCCTACAGCGCCACCGACTGGAGCCGCTTTGAGCCCATGCCCATGTTCCGCTTTGCCAACCGCATGAACGCCTACAACACCTACCTGCTGATGGAGAAGGAAAGCCTGGGCGGGCGCTGAGCAAGCGCCTGCGGCCATGCCGCAAAATCGCCCGGTGACGCCCACCACCGACCCGCACGAAATCCCTTCCCCGCAGCCCACTTTGTCGCCCGCCACCTGGCGCGGCGACTTCGGCGGCGCGCTGGGCGACCTGGGCACCCTGCTGCCCTTTCTGGTCGGATTCATCGTGCTGGCCGGTGTGCACCCCACGTCGATCCTGCTGGCCTTTGGCCTGAGCCTCATCGCGGTGGGCTGGCGCCTGGGCATTCCCTTCCCGGTGCAACCCATGAAAGCCGTGGGCGCAGCCGTCCTGGCCAGCGCTGCAGTGGCGGGTCAAAACATGCCGGCGGTGCTCGCGCTGGCCGCGCTGATCACCGGCGTGTTCTGGCTCATCGCCGCCTGGAGTGGACTCGCGCGCTGGCTGGCCCGCCATGTGTCGCGCGACGTGGTCCACGGCGTGGTGCTGGGCCTGGGCATCGCGCTCATCGTGGCCGGGCTGCGGCGTATTCAAGGCGACGCGGTGCTGGGCGCAGCGTCGGTGGTGCTCGCACTGGTGCTGCTGGGCCGTGGCGGCTGGCTCACCATGCCCGTGCTCATGGCCGTGGGCTGGGCGGTGGGCAGCTGGCGCCAGCCCGAGCTGCTGCAGGCGCTGGCCAGCACGCCGTGGGCGATGCACCTGCCCGAGCCGCAGTGGCCTGCGTTCAACCAACCCGGCGTGTGGCTCGCGGCCATCGGCCTGGCTGCAGCACAGATACCGCTCACCTTCGGCAACGCCATCCTCGGCATCGTGGCCGAAACGCGCCGCCTGTTCCCCGCGGTGACGCTGGACGAGAACCGGGCCGCACGCGGCACCGGCCTCATGAACCTGCTGGCCGGCGGGCTGGGCGCGCCACCCATGTGTTTTGGCGCCGGCGGCATGGCCGCGCAGGTGGCCTGCGGTGCACGCACCGGCCGCGCGCCCATCTTTCTGGGCAGCGTGCTGCTGCTCGCCGGCCTGTTCGCCAGCGGTCAACTCACCGCCCTGCTGAGTTTGCTGCCCGCCGGCACCATTGGCGCCATGCTGTTTGTGGCCGGCTTCTCGCTCACCATTGGCACGGCAGGCAGTTCGCGCGACAAGGAAGCCCGCGCCGTGCTGCTCACCACCGCCGCTGTTTCCGTGTGGAACGCGGGGGTGGGTGTGGTGGTGGGGGTGCTGCTTGAGGCGGGGCTGCGGGCGCGGGTGTTGCGGATTTGAATGCGGCTGTGTGTGGGTCTGGTTGCGGACTTTGGCGCTGGAGGCCCACAACAGGCGAATGTGCGTCCGTCATTCACAATCCCAACCGAAAATCGAACGGCGGCAGAGCCTCCCATGCCGGTCTCTCGTGCACACCGGCAGAACCATGAAGGGGCTGGAGAAATGCGCTCTACGTGAAATCAGGGTCGGTCGCCCGCTTCTTCGCGATGTCAAACGGGCATCCTCCACCGCGACTGATTGCTTGAGCGAAGGCTCATTTCCCCGCTGCATGAACATCTCGACCGGAAACACGGACACCACTGGAGGTGGCATCCACTGTGCACCCGGTATCACTGCGATTTGCGTTCCGCAGACGAGGCGGCGGGCAGCTCAAACGTGAGGTTGGCCCAATGGCTGTCCCAGTCCTGGCCTTTGCCGTCCACGTTGGGCACCATGTGAACCACGCTGACCATCCAGGCGCCATGCCACGGCAGCGCGGTGGTGCTTTTGCCGGCGGCATCGGTGCGGGTGGTCACCATGTCGAACTGCTGGCCTCGGCGGCTCCAGAATTTCACCAAGGCGCGTGGCAGCGGAGCGCCCTCGAACAGGACCTCCACAGGCAGTGCGTCACCCGGCTGCAACCGCTGTGGATTCATCAGGGGCACGATCTCCAGTGTCTGGCCGGTGCGCACACCCACCATCGAGTCGGACTTTCCTCCCACGTGCAGCATGGTCTTGATATGGCGGCGGTAGCGCTCGCGCCCCGGCAAGGCGCTTTGACCGCTCACCTGGCGCTGGGCAATCACGCGCTCCAGGCCGTCCTCGCGCAGGTAGTCGGTGAACTCATCGGCCGCAAGCTCGGTGCTGATCGGCTGCGTGTCGAGTGCGATGAGTTGCGTACCCGGCTGATCGAACGACAGCTGCACGCTGGCCTGTTCGGTGGCGGGCAGTTGTGGGGTGAGGTCCGTGTTCCCGCGCAGGTTGTGCCAACGCAGCGAGACCGCCATGGGTTGTCCAAACCCCACGGGTTCACCCAGAAAGCCCTCACCCACCCGCAGCGAGAGGGTCACGGGCGCATCCGTGGGTGGTGAAAACCGGTCCGGCGCTATCCAGAATTCGTGCGCTTGCGCGGCTGAAGCCAGACCCAGCAGGCTCGAGAAGATCCACTTGTTCATGTGAAAAACGGGTCGACGCAGGCTGTGCGCCAACCCGTCCAGGTTCGTTGGGAAGGGCCGCTGTCAGATCGTGTCGTCCACGGGCAGCGGGGTGGTGTCCAGCGGTTGGGGTTCACTGGTCTCGTCGGTCTGGGCAATCAGCTGGTTCATGTAGTCCAGCAACGACTGCACCGTGGTGCCCATGAAGGGTGTGGCGGCTTCGGGTTGGGCTGGTGCAGCGGCATCACCGCCACCCCCGCCGCAACCGGCGAGCGCGGCGGTGGTGAAGGCCACCGCCAACACGCATTTGGCAAGTTCTTGTCTCATGGTGTGTCCTTGGTGTGGGTGATGGACATCACAGGTTCGAAGAACCCGGGTTGGGCGTGTTCAGGTAGGGGAAGGCGGGCAGGAACGGCACCACAGCCTGGTCGACAGCGTCGTGAATATTGGCCGACTGGGCACCCAGTGGCACGCTGGAGGGCTTGCAGGCCGAAGTGAGGGACGGCACGCCCGGCACGCTGTTGAGCTTGAGCGCGTCGTTGTCGCCGTTGATCACACACAGGCCACCGAGCACCGCGACGAGCGCGATGTCGACCACGTCGTCCTTGGGACGGCGGCCGTTGGGGAAACCGGCGTTGTCGTTGACTTTGTTCACATCGGTGTTGAGCGCATTGCCGGCCACACCCAGGCGGTTCTGGCTGGCGAACGGTACCGGTGGCACGGCGGTGTTCAGGCGCAACATTTCCGATGGCGTCGGGTTGGCTGGCTTGTTCACACCCGTGATGCCGGTCAGGAAGGTCGTGAGCAGGTCGGTGCGCGGCAGGTTGGTGGGGGCCACGGCCGCAGGGTTGCCGGCCAGCACCAGGCCCAGCAAGGCGGGCAAGGTCGGGTTGCTCACGTAGGTCAGGAACTGGCCATCGTCCTTGGGCGCCGATGCGTTGAACTTGTCCTTGTCACCCAGACCGATCACCACCTCGTTGACCAGCGGATTGCCCAGACGCGAGACCTGCGTCCATGCACCGCCGGCCTTTTCGCTGGCCTGGTGGCCCGACTGGGGTGCACCGTTGAGCAACCTCGCCTGGCGCAGGCTGGCCGTGGTCCAGCCACCGATGACGGTCTCGCTGCCAGTCGTCAAGCAACTGGTGTGCACTTCGAGCGCCAGCGAAGTCACGTTTTGCTTCTGGATGTAGTGGTTGCCGTTGGCACCTTCAGCATCCTTCAGCGCGGGATTGAGCAACACCTCGACTGGTGCGTTCACCAGGTCAAAGATCCTCCCGAGATTGACCGCGAAGCCTTCCTGGCGCTGCCCCACGAATACCTTCGCAGGCATGCTGCAGCCCGGAATGTTGACGGTGTGGATGTGTTTGTCAGCATAGGCCTTGTAGGCGGCGGCATCACCCAGCGTCTTCTGACCGATGTAGTCCACCGGCTTGGGCAACGAGGCCGCGACTGTCTGTATGGAACCCTTGCGGCGGTCGCCGCGCACCACGGTCAGGCTGTAGCTCTCGTTGAGGTTGAGATTGGGGTCGTTGATGGATGAAACCGTTCCGGCCTGGATCAGTGGAATCTGCACGTTCTGGTTGCCGATGGGCAGCGCAACGCTGTTGAGCTTGTTGTTGAAGCGAAACTGGAAGGTGATGTCCTCCCTCGCATCGCCGTTGTTGTCCACATGGATTTCATACAGCGCGTTGGGGTCCATCGAGAAATAGTTGGGGCCGCCGTAGGGGCCTTGCAGCGGCTGGTAGTTGGCGATCAGGGTCACGTAGTCGGAGCGACCGCCGGTGCCGTTGGTGGCCACACCTTCGTAGCTGCGGAACATGTAGAAGTCGGTGCCGTCCACCTTGGGTGTGGTGGTGATGAAGGGGGCTTCACGATGGCTTGACGCGATGGCTGCGCCAGCGACGGCCATCAACAGACATCCTTTGGCGATGGATGCGGGTTTCAGTTTCATGGGGGTGCTCCTGGGTGGTTGATGCAGTGGTCTGCCCTCCCAGTACGTGCCCTGCAGCGTGATGGATTCAACGAATGGAATGTCCCCAACATCAAGGTGGACAAGTTCGTTCGCCAAAGCCTGGCCTTCGACGCAGCGCCCGTGGACTTCGATCCAAGTGGTCCCGTACAGCATGGGCTCGGAATCTGAAGTCAACCGCTCAAGACTGGTTGCAGACCCTCATCTTCATCATCCGACCTGCAGCTGCGGACCCAAAGCGGCGGTACACCCCTGCTCCACAGCGGGCGTTCCTGGCGGTCAGGGGAAGACCGCAAGGCGTTGCACGTCTCAGCGTCAATCCCGGATGGT
The DNA here is from genome assembly GCF_022844385.1 of Hydrogenophaga sp. Classification (GTDB taxonomy): domain Bacteria; phylum Pseudomonadota; class Gammaproteobacteria; order Burkholderiales; family Burkholderiaceae_C; genus Hydrogenophaga. The sequence continues at coordinate 14,241 of NZ_JALHLX010000045.1, forward strand.
GCGTCCGAACACGAACTGGAACACAGCGCCTCGCCCGACCTCGCCCTCGCCGTGGATCTGACCCCCATGCCGCTCGATGATGCGATGAACGGTGGCCAAGCCAATGCCGGAGCCCTGAAACTCACTGGGCTGGTGCAGCCGTGTGAAGGGCTTGAAGAGGCGGTCCGAGCGGGACATGTCGAATCCTGCGCCGTTGTCACGAACAAAAAACATCGGCGCGTTGGTCACGCTGTGGGGCACACGACCGAACTCGATACGGGGCTGCGGCGTGTTCCGCGAATACTTCCAGGCGTTGCCCAGCAGGTTTTCGAGTGCGATCCGGGCGAGGTGGGGGTCACAGTCAGCGAACAAGTCGGGTTCGATGGTCACCTCGACCGGGTTCTCAGGGTCTCGCTGCCGCTCCTGTCGGATAACCTCTTCGGCCATATCGCTCAGATTCGCCCAGGTGCGTTGCAGCTGCGTCTGGCTGACCCGCGCCAACGCAAGCAAGTCCTTGATCAGGCTACCCATCCGGCTCGCGGACGCCATGACCCGGCTGATGATGGCGTCGTCCTCGGGACGGACGCGGTCGCCCATTTGCTCTCTGAGAACATGCATGAAGCCGTCGATCGAACGCAGGGGCGACTTCAGGTCATGTGAAACGGAGTAGGCGAAGCTGTCAAGCTCGCGGTTGATGTGCTGGAGCTCCTCGGTGCGGGCCTGGACACGCTGTTCCAGGGTGTCTTGCAAGCGCTGGATTTTCCAGTCGCTCTGCAGTCGCATCAGTTCTGCGCTGCTGCGGCTGGCGAATATCGATGTCAGCGCCTGGAAATCGGCACCGATCTGGGCGGAGTGCTCCCAGGCAACCGCCAGCAAGCCAATGGCTGTCCCGTCCGGGTCGCGCAAGGCAATTCCCGCGACCGTATGGGAATGCCCGTCAGCAAAGGGGACATCAGACAGCAGGGGCACCCCCGCGGGCAAATCGATGACACACAGGTCCTCGCGGGCCAGCATCGCTGCGAGGCTTGGCTCGTGCAGACGCACGTGGCGATTGGGTTGCAGGTCACCGTTGTGCATCAGGCCCAGTGTGTTGATCCCACCCTCTTTTGCCGTTTCACCAATGACAACGCAGGTTGCCCCCAGGGCCGCCACCATGTGCTCGGTCACCGACAGGAAGAACGCCTGTCCGATTTTGGGTGAAACCCCTTCAGCGAGATTCATCAGCATGCTGCGGCGCCGCTTCTCTTCGGCCACATTGAGGACGAAGGAGAGGGCACAGGCCTCACCTTCTATGTCGATGATCTCGGCCCACACCTTGACCTCGACCAGTTCTCCCTTGAGGTTGCGAACCTCTGTTTCGTAACCCATCAGACGACCGTTGCGCCGCATGGTGTTGACGTAGTTTTCGCGCACCTGCTGGCTTGGCCAGACGCCTGCTTCGAGCGATGTCTTTCCAATGAAATCCTCGGGGCGGCCACCAAACACCTGCTCGCAGGCGGCGTTGACTTCCAGGTAAAGCCCGTCGCTCAGGCGTGTGAGGGTCATGCAGATCGGGCTGTGCCGGAAGGCTTTGGAGAAACGCGCTTCAGACTGCTGCAGGGCGCTGCGTGACTTTTCCTCAGCGCTCATGTCGACCACCATGCCGATCATGAGCCTCTCATTGCCCTGCTGGATGAGCTCGGCATAGACAAGCGAATCGAACTGGGAGCCATCACGCCGCAAGCCGCGGGCATGCATGCCGTTCACCCGACCCTGCGTTTTCAGGGTGTTTCGAAAGGCTTGCTCTTCGGCAGGGTCGGCCCACAGGTTTGGCGGCTGCTGGCCCACCAGATCGCTGCGGGAAAAGCCACTCGCCAGGACATAGGCATCGTTGACATCCACTGTCAGGCGGTTGTCCAGAGACTGCACGAGGCAGGCCACCGGGTTGTTCCGGAACAGCGCCTTGAAGCGCTCCTGGCTTTCCTTCAGGGCGGCTTCTGCTTCGTAGGCCAGCCTCAGCGCTTCCTTCTGCGTATCGAACGCTTCCTGGAGGCGGTACTGGCCCGCCAGCGCGCTGATCAATATGATCACGATCACCACCGCCTGGATCACCCACACGGCCCAACCCGTGGGTGGCAGCGTGCCTGGCAGCATGCCGCGCTGCTCGAACCAGTTGATCAACCCGAGTGCCAGGATGCAATACAGCACGACCGCGACCATCTTTCCCCGCGAGAGGAAGGTGCTCGCCACCACGATGGCTGACACCAGCACGAACACGCCAGCACTGCGAACGCCCCCGGTGATCACGGTCGTGACTGTGGCGATCGTCAGAATCAACAGCACCAGGCCATGAGCTGCGATGGTCACGTGTCCGCGCTGGAGCAGCAAGCCCGGCATCCACAACAGGACACTCGTGGCGCCGACCATCAGAGTCAGCTGCGTGATCCCGTCGCGCAGGAAAAGTGCCAGTGCGATCGTCAGGGCGGCGAAGCCCGCGGCCAGCAGCAGCACGCGCAGGGCTTTGACGCGGTGCTGGTCGAGTGTGCCCGACGAGCCTTCAGGTGGAAACCCATCCGGGCGCGGGGTGATGTGGTCAGGCATCCAGTGTTTGCCTGCAGGGGGCGATCCGTTCTGCAACAGAAGTAAGTACGGTCGGCACTGCGCAGCGGCGCAGCGCGATGGCGTTCAGCGTCTCCAACAGGTGTGCAGTGGGGCCAGGGGCGCGGGCTGGTGATTTCGTGGGCCTCATGAGGCGTTCCTGGTTTGATTTTTCAATCCGCCAGCCAGGCCTTGTATCGGCATGTTCCGGCGCGGTCGCCCCTGATAAACGAAGTATCGACAACTTTACGGAAACCTTGATCGCCATGAACAGAAATTGAGCCTGAGGCCCGCCCCGGTGTGGATGGGTTCACCCATTTCTACAGCCAGTTCCGTCGTCTTGTACCACTCGCCCCAGCTGCCCGCATAGAGCGAGGTGCAACCCAGTGCGGCGACTTCCATCGCCAGCAGGCCGGGGAATGGCGCTCAGACCACTGCCGCAGTGGTGCACCACCAGAGATTCGTCCAGCACAAAGTTGCCCTCCGCTTGGGGGGGGGGGGTGGGGAGCCGGCCACCAGCGCGCCACCCGCTGCCTGCCAGGGGCGAGACAACCATCGAGCGCCGCAGCAGGCTCGTGGCCGAACCACTTGGGCATTCATTCCATGCAGCCACTGCGGAAAGCGTCCTGGGGGTCATGGACGAGGAAGATTGCACCGGGTGCTCAAATGGCTTTGACGACCTCTTTTGCCGGGACTTGTTGGTGGGAGTGGCAGCGACTGAGCAGGCCATCCAATGATTCCCCCTCTGGGCGAAATGCACCATTTCATCCAGAATTGTGGCGATGAGCTCCCCACTTGGCCAATCAGTTCAGTCAGAACGGTTTCGAGATCGAAAGCGCTGGGGATGGCTGCTGTCGGTAATCGGACCGAGCATCGCAACCCTAGGCCCGCTTGCTCACACGTTGGGGGCGACAAGTTTCTGGTGGTTTGCGTTGCCCCTTGTTCTGTTTTATGGGTTGATCCCTTTGGCTGATTGGTGGTTGGGAGAAGACCTGACCAATCC
>NZ_JALHLX010000045.1:17899-21169 GCF_022844385.1 Hydrogenophaga sp.
GGCCCGCTTGCTCACACGTTGGGGGCGACAAGTTTCTGGTGGTTTGCGTTGCCCCTTGTTCTGTTTTATGGGTTGATCCCTTTGGCTGATTGGTGGTTGGGAGAAGACCTGACCAATCCACCCGAGTCCTTTGTTCCAGAGCTGGAAGCAGACGCCTACTACCGGTGGATTCTCTACGCTACGGTTCCCGTGCTCTGGGCTTCTGTGCTTTTCAACCTGGTGTACCTTGCCACCCATGAGATGCCACCTGCTGCGTGGTTGGCCTTGGTGATGGCCACCGGCTCGGTTTTGGGTTTTGGGCTGAATCTCAGTCATGAGCTCGGTCACAAGGCAGATTGGATGGGCCGCAAATTGGCGTTGTTCAACAGCGCGCTCGGCGGCTACGGTCATTTCTCGATTGAACACAACCGCGGTCATCACCGCCATGTTTCGACTCCTGAGGATCCAGCATCGGCCCGGCTGGGCGAGAGCATCTACCGCTTTGTGCTCAGGGAAATGCCGGGAGCATTCTTTCGCGCATGGACACTGGAATCCGACCGCTTGAGACGTGGGGGATGCAGCGCCTGGCATCCCAACAATGAAATCCTTCAAGCCGGGTTGCTCACCGTCATCCTCTATGGCGGCTTGATCATGGCCCTCGGATGGTCCATGGCTGCAGTCGTCCCGCTGGTGGCCTTCTGGGGTGCATTCCAGCTGACTTCAGCCAACTACATTGAGCATTACGGCCTGCAGAGGAAACGCGGTGCCGATGGGCGGTATGAGCGCTGTGCGCCCCATCATTCCTGGAACAGCAACCATCTGGTTTCCAACCTGGTGGTGTTTCAACTACAGCGCCATTCTGATCACCACGCGCATCCTGGACGCAGCTACCAGTCGCTTCGCGACTTTCCAGATCTGCCACGGCTCCCCTCTGGTTACTTTGGGATGTTCGTCGTGGCCTACCTGCCACCGTTGTGGTTCCACTTGATGGACCGAAGAGTTGTTCACGCTGCAAACGCGGATCCGGAGCGCATCAACTTCATGCCCGAGCGGCGTCAGGCGCTGATGTTGCGTCTGGGTTTGTAGAGGGATCAATCGTTGCTCCCATTCCTGTGCAACGGTCTGACGGACCACACAAGACTGGTTGCAGACCTTCGCTGGCGCGGCTGTAAAAGATGGTAGAGATCATCCCTCGGACTGGGCTACCGGTATCTCGAAAGGCGGCCCCCCCGAACCGGCCTTCCGGCAGCTGGGGCTGGCAGTCTACCCAGCCGCAGCATTACTCCGTCCTCGCGCATAGTCTCCGCCCGAGTCCAACCTGAATGCACCGCAGCAGGTAGCAACTGACTTCGCAAACCACGGCGCAGAACTCTGAGTAGACAGGTCGTCGTTGGCAATCTGAGCATGCGTCATGCTTTGAAAGTCCCACGGCCTCTCGTACTTCTGTATCTCAAGAGCTACCCGGCTGGTGGAGATGGATTGTCTCTCCATCAATCACTACAGAGTGATGCGCGAAACGCCCAGGTACGCGAAGCCAGAGTGGGTCTCCACGAAGGATGGCGAGGTGCCTGCAACCCGAGTCGGACGAGTAAAGAGGTCCTTGGCCTCCCTTGACCGACTCAAGGTCGCGGCGACGGCAAGCAACTCACGCAAACGGAGGTGACGCCACTACCGCCACGGCGGCGAGTCAACGATCCAAAACCTCAACGTGAATCCGCAGCGCACACGAGATGTGGCAACCCGCATGGGCGGAAGACTGCGCCACTCCCACGCTGTGTGAGGCGGGCCGAGGTGTGGTGTCAGATAGCCGGTCACATGGGTGATGCACTGCGATCAAGTCGTTGATCTCTTGGCTTGCCGCCGCATAGGCTCCGCAAACAGCTGGGTGCGTGCTGCTTCGGTGATCGCGGTCACACACGGATGTGTGATGCGTCGCTCGATAGAAATTGCGAAGAACTCCTCCACGACCGCGGGCGTCGCTCCAATGGCGCGCACGCCATATTGCTTCTCGATGTCCCGTTCGAGCACGGTGGGTCCGACGAAGATGCCCATCCCCCGCCGTCCCAACTCTTTGGCCAGGGCGCTGTCATCGCACTCGGCCACTACCCGGGGATGCAGCGATTTGGCCCCGAGCCACGCCCTCAAGCGTTTGCCCACCGCAGACTCCTCGGCCGGCAAGATCATGGGCGCCCCATCCAGACAATCCGGAAATCGCACAGTGCTCGTCGCGGAGAGAACTGAAGGTGATGCGAAAAAGCTGACGCCGCAGCTTCCCAGCTTGTGATTAAAGGCCTGAACGCTGACCGCGGAGGGGATTGGCGCATCGGAAATCACGAGATCAAGACGGTGCAGTGCCAACTCGCCCAGCAGCGTGTCCAGCTTCCACTCACGGCACACGATGCGTACCGGCTCTTGCAACTGAGAAGCCGGTTCGATCAGCCTGCATGCAATGGTCTTGGGAACTGCATCAGCCACGCCGACGCGAAACTCCAACAGCTTGCCCTTGCTGGGGTAATCGCGCACAGCTTCTTCAAGCTCAGCGCCGATCGAAAAGATGGACTCGGCATAGCCGAGTACGAGGCGCCCGGTATCGGTAAGCGCCAGCCCACGCCCGCTTTTGATGAACAACGCTGTGCCCAGCGCCTCCTCAAGCAACTGAATTTGCCCGCTGATGGTCTGCGGCGACATGTGCAAGTGTTCGCTGGCTCGCAGGACGCCACCGAGTTTGGCTACCTGAAAAAAGTAGTGGAGGTGCTTGTAGTTCACGGTGCCGCAGGTTGAAAGGTGTAGCCGAAATTGTGCCGTTTTCTCGGATGGTGAAATCAGAACAATCTGATTTTCGCGGATCGCCGTTGCCATTAGATTGAACGAGACAACACAGCCCATGGGCTCCCGAGCATCCCAGCCCAACAAGGAAATATTTGTTGAGCATCCCATTTTTTTGGAGAAGTTCTCCTTGGCCACGCTCTTGATTCCCTGCGACGGAACGACCAACGCAATGCTTGCCGTTAGACATGCTGCATCGGCATTCCATCGTGGCGAGGTGCGGATGATTCACTTGCTCAATGTCCAGCCGCCCTTTTCAGCCAACGTCAGACGCCACGTCAATCGTGACCTGCGCGATGACTTTCACCGGGAACGCGCCGACGAGGCGCTCGCCGATGCCCGGCGACTTCTCGATGGCTCCGGCGTCCCTTACCGCGCGCACCTGGAGGTTGGCGACAAGGCCCTTTGCATCGCTGAAGCCGCCCGTCGTCTGTGTTGCCACCGCATCGTCATCGGCACAGCGCG
>NZ_JALHLX010000046.1 GCF_022844385.1 Hydrogenophaga sp.
ACAAGCCCGCCCATGATCGCCACCGCCATCGGCCCCCAGAACACACTGCGTGACAAGGGAATCATCGCCAGCACCGCAGCAGCAGCCGTCAACACAATGGGTCGCATCCGCCGCACGGCAGACTCCACCACCGCATCCCACGCCGGAACGCCGCGCGCGCGATCTTGCTCGATCTGGTCGATCAGGATCACCGAGTTGCGCTGGATCATGCCCATGAGCGCAATCACGCCCAGCAGCGCCACAAAACCGAACGGACGGTTCAACAACAACAGGGCACCCGCCACACCCGCCAGCCCCATGGGCCCTGTGAGGAACACCAGCACCGAACGGCTGAAGCTCTGCAGCTGCAGCATCAACAGCGTGAAGACGATGAAGAGCATGAGCGGAATGCCCACGGCGATCGAAGCCGAGCCCTTGCTGCTTTCTTCCACCGCACCTGCCACCTCGATTCGGTAGTCCGACAAGCCTTGCGCGGCCCAACCATCGCTGATCGTTTTCAGCACCGGTTGCAGTTCCGCCGTGACCGTGGCGCCCTGCAGACCCTCCACCACATCGCCCTGCACCGTGATCGCGTAATCGCGGTTCTCGCGCCACATCACCCCGGCTTCCCAGTCGAACACCGGACGGGCGATCTGCAGCAACGGAATGCTTTGCCCGTTGCTGGTCGGCAGGTTGGCGTTGGCCAGATCGGTGATGGCACTGCGCTCGTCCAGCGGCTGTCGCAGCACGATGTCGATCAGCTTGTCGCCGTCGCGGTACTGGCCCACCGTGCTGCCGCTGAGCAGGGTGCGCGCGGCCTGTGCAATCGACTGGCTGGACACCCCCAGCGCGCGCGCCTTGGCCTGGTCCACCTCCAGCCGCAACCGCTTCACCGATTCGTTCCAGTTGTCGTTCACACCGCGCATGTTGGGGTTGGCACGCATCGCCACTTTCACCTCGTCGGCCAGCGTGCGCAATTGCGTGGGGTCGGTCCCGACAACACGGAACTGCACCGGATACGGCACGGGTGGCCCGTTGGGCAGCAGCTTCACACGGCCACGCACCTCGGGAAACTCGGCCGCCAGCAGGGCCGGCAGCGCCTTGCGCAAACGCTCGCGCGTCTTAAGGTCTTTCGGCAAAACGATCAGTTGCGACACGTTGGTCTGCGGAAAGATCTGGTCCAGCGGCAAATAGAAGCGCGGCACGCCCGAACCCACCCAGGTGCTCACGCTGGTCACGCCCTCTTCCGCCGTCATACGGGCTTCCAGCCGCTTCGTCACCTCGTCCATGGCCCGGATGCTGCTGCCCTCGGGCAGCCAGATGTCCACCAGAATCTCGGGCCGGCTCGAGTCCGGAAAGAACTGCTGCTGCACCTGGCCCATGCCGACAACGCCCAGCACAAAGGTGAGCACAGTGGCACCGATGGTGATCCAGCGGTGGTGCACGCACCAGTCCACCAGAGCGCGAAACCGCACGTAGAACGGACCGTCGAACACTTCATGAACATCGCCCACGTGCGGCTTCACCTTGAGCAGGCGCACACCGAGGTACGGCACGAAGAACACGGCCACGATCCACGACAGCAGCAAGGCAATGACGGTGACCGCGAAGATGGCAAAGGTGTATTCACCGGTGACCGAATTGGCCAGGCCGATGGGCAGAAAACCAGCGGCCGTGATCAGCGTGCCGGTGAGCATGGGCATGGCCGTGGCCTCCCAGGTGAAGGTGGCCGCGCGCACCATGCTGTAGCCCTCTTCGAGCTTGCGCACCATCATCTCCACCGCAATGATGGCGTCGTCCACCAGCAGGCCCAGGGCAATGATCAGCGAGCCCAGCGAGATCTTGTGCAGCCCGATGCCCCAGTAATTCATGGCCAGAAAGGTCATGGCCAGCACCAGCGGGATCGTGATCAGCACCACCAGCCCCGGGCGCATGTCCAGCGTGTAGCCGCGCAGGCCCTTGCTGCCCGCACGCTTGTGCAGGCCCAGCGCCAGAAAGCTCACCGCCAGCACGATCACCACCGCCTCGATCAGCACCGTCACGAACTCGTTCACGCTCTTGGTCACGGCGCTCGGCTGGTCCTGCACCTGCGCCAGCACCATGCCCGCGGGCAGCGTGGCCTCGATACCGGCCACCGTGGTTTTCAGCGCCTTGCCCAGCGCAATGATGTCGCCGCCCTTGGCCATGGAGATGCCCAGGCCGATGCTGTCCCGTCCGTTGTGGCGCACCAGCACCTGCGGCGGGTCCACATAGCCCAGACCGATCTCGGCGATGTCGCCCAGGCGGATCTGCGTGCCGTTGGCCGCGCGGATCGGCATGGCATTCAACTGTTCCACCGAGTTGAAAGCGCCGCCCACGCGCACCTGCACCACGTCGTGTGGCGACTGCACCGCGCCGGCCGAGGCCACGGCGTTTTGTTGTCCGAGGGCGTCAAAAACCTGTTGCAGGTTCAACCCCAGCACCGCCAGGCGCTTTTGCGAAATTTCGATGAACAGCTTTTCGTCCTGCACACCGAAGAGCTCCACCTTGCTCACGTCGGGCACACGCAGCAGCTGCTGGCGCACGTTGTCGGCCACCAGCTTCTTGTCGGCGTACGAAAAGCCTTCGCCCTGCAGCGCGTAGATCACGCCGTACACATCACCAAACTCGTCGTTGAAAAACGGCCCAACCACGCCCTGCGGCAGCGTGCGCTGCATGTCGCCGATCTTCTTGCGCGCCGTGTACCAGATCTGCGGCACCTCGGCTGCGGGTGAGGAGTCTTTCAGCTGGAAGATCACCAGCGTTTCGCCGGGCTTCGAGTAGCTGCGGATCTTGTCCGCGTAGGGCACCTCCTGCAGCGTCTTCTCGATGCGGTCGGCAACCTGCTCGGCCATCTGCTCGGCCGTGGCACCGGGCCAATAGGCCTGTACCACCATGGCGCGAAAGGTGAACGGCGGGTCTTCGTCCTGGCCGAGCTGAAAGTACGCCGCCACGCCCAGCAGCATCAGCACGATCATGAGATAGCGGGTGAAGGCCTGGTGGTCCAGCGCCCACTGCGAGAGGTTGAAACGGGATACCCAGGAAGCGGCCTGGTCGGCAGATGCGTAGTCGGACGAGCTCATGCGGGCCTCACTTCGTGGCCGCGCCGGCAAAGCGCGTGACCTTCTGGCCTGGTGAGAGCACATGCACGCCCGCGGCCACCACCTCCTCGCCAGGCTTCAGGCCCGAGGCGATCAGCATCTCGTTGCCGTCGGCACCGGCCACCACCACCGGACGTGGCTGCACCGTGCTGCTGGCGGCGTCAAACACCCAGACCGCGCTGCCGCTGCGGTCGCCAACTTCAGATCGCATCAGCGCCGAGGTCGGCAGCTTGATCGCTGCGGTCGGTGCCCCGGTGGGCGGCGCCAGCTTCACATAAGCGGTGGCACCCAGCGGCGCGGTGGCGCCCTCGGTCAAGGACAGCTTCACCTGGTAGGTGCGCGTGAGCGGATCGGCGCTGGCCGCGACCTCACGGACCACCGCATTCAACGGCGCGGCAGCACCTCCCGGCGCGCCGGACCACAGGCGCACCTGCGCGGCCTGGCCGGTTTTCAGCGTGGCCAGGCGATCCTCAGGCACCGCAAACACCACATCGCGCGGGCCGTCCAGTGCCAACCGCACCACCGGCGAACCCGCCGCCACCACCTGCCCCACTTCGGCATCCACCGCCAGTACCACGCCGGCGCCATCGGCCAACAGGCGCGCATAGCCCGCCTGGTTGCCCTGCACCGCGCCCTGGGCTCGCGCCTGACGCAGCGTGGCCTCGGCCGATTGCAGGGTCGCCTGCCGTCGCTCGATCTCGGCACCACTCACAAACCCCTGGGCCAGCAGGTCCTGGTAACGCTTGAGGTCGGCCGCGGCCAGGTCGCGCTGGGTCTGAGCCGCACTCACCTGGGCCTGGGCGGCCTGGCTGGAGAGGGCCAGGTCTTGCGCATCCAGCTGCGCCAGCAAGGCGCCGGCGCTCACACGCTGTCCCACCTGGGCCGGGCGTTGCACCAGTTTGCCCCCGACCCGAAAGCCCAGCCGGGACTCGGTGCGGGCGCGCACCTCCCCCGCGTACTCGGCCTGGGCGCCCAGGGTACTGATCCCCACCGTCATCAACTTGACCGACCGGATGGGTTCGGTGGGCGCCGTTGCGGGCGAACAAGCCGCCAAGGCGAGCGTGGCGGTCATGATCAGGACAAAATGCGGCGTTTTCATGGCGGTCGGGACGTTGTGAAAATGGATGGGCGCGGCCAGAGCACGCGCCAACAAGGCCCGTATATTACTGACTGACCGGTTAGTAATCAAAATAACCGACGAAAATCCCTTTCAATTCATGACGCAGCCCACGACCGCCAGCCCGCCCCCGCCAGACCACCGCCCCGCCGCGCAGGCCGAGGCGGCGCCATCGGTGAGCCCGAGCGCGCTGGGTGCCCTGGGCCCGGGCGTCGGCCACTATGAAAACTTCCCCGTGGCCTCGTGGTTGTGCCCGCCCCGGCTGCGACCCGCGGTCGCGGCCATCTACCGGTTTGCCCGCACGGCAGACGACATCGCCGACGAAGGCACGGCCGACGCCGGAGAGCGGCTGGCGGATCTGGCGGCCTACCGCAGCGAGCTGACACGCTGCATCGAGCGTGCCGACGGCGGCGCCGTCGTGCCCGCGCCCGAGCGCTGGCCGGCGGTGTTCGGCCCGCTGGGCCTGGCGATCGCGCGCCACAAGCTCCCGGGACAGTTGCTGCACGACCTGCTGAGCGCCTTCGAGCAGGACGTGCGCTACACCGAACAGCAACACCGTTACGGGAGCACCGACGAGCTGCTGGGCTACTGCCGCCTCTCGGCCAACCCGGTGGGCCGCCTGCTGCTGCACCTGTACGGCGTGCACGACGCACGTTCGCTGCAACAGAGCGACCAGATCTGCAGTGCGTTGCAGCTCATCAACTTCTGGCAGGACATCAGCCGCGACCTGCCCAACGGGCGCTGCTATTTGCCGGCCGACACCTTGCGGCGCCATGGCCTGCAGGTGGCCGACTTCGAACAGGCCTCACTGGAGGACACCCCCGATCGACAAGCCGTGGTGGCCGAGCTCTGCGCCTATGCGCGCGGCCTCATGCAACTGGGCGCTCCGCTGGCGCGGCGGGTGCCCGGCCGCGCGGGCTGGGAACTGCGGCTGGTGGTGCAAGGCGGCTTGCGCATCCTGGACGCCATAGAAGAGAACGGCCACCGCAGCTGGCAGACGCGCGTGACATTGCAACGCGCCGACCTGCCACGGCTGGCCTGGCGCGCGCTGTGGATGTGAAGTCCCGCGAGCATCACATCACTCAGGTGACACGTGGGGTGCGCGAGTCGCTGAAAAGCCACTGAAAGCCGCGCCCCCCGTACAAGCTCTGGGGTGGAGGGCGCAGGCCCTGTGCCATACTGATTTTCCATGGCACAGGCATTCCCTTTCTCCGCGATAGTTGGTCAAGACGAGATGAAAACGGCGATCCTGATCGCCGCCATCGATCCCTCCATCGGAGGTGTTCTGGTCCTCGGGGACCGGGGCACCGGCAAGTCCACCGCGGTGAGGGCACTGGCTGCCCTGCTGCCGAAAATGCGGGCGGTGAACGGGTGCCGCTACAGCTGCGATCCGGCTGACCCCGCGAGCCGCTGCGCCGACTGCGCCACGCTGCGCGCACCCGACCAGCCGCCCCCCAAGACCCACCTCATTCCCGTGCCCGTGGTCGATTTGCCGCTGGGCGCGACTGAAGACCGCGTGGTCGGCGCGCTCGACCTGGAGCGTGCGCTCTCGCAAGGTGTCAAGGCCTTCGAGCCCGGCCTGCTGGCCCAGGCCAACCGCGGTTTCCTCTACATCGACGAGGTCAATCTGCTCGAAGACCACCTGGTCGATCTGTTGATCGACGTGGCAGCTTCCGGTGAAAACGTGGTGGAGCGCGAAGGCCTGTCCGTGCGTCACCCGGCCCGCTTCGTGCTGGTCGGCAGCGGCAACCCCGAAGAAGGCGAATTGCGCCCGCAGCTGCTGGACCGCTTTGGTCTGTCGGTGGAGGTGAAAACACCCGAACTGCTGCAAGAGCGCGTGGAGGTGGTGCGCCGGCGCGATGCTTTCGAGCAAGACCGCGAGGCCTTCATCACAAGCTGGCAGAAGGAAGACGAACGCATCCGCCGCAAGATCGTGGCCGCGCGCAAGCGCCTGCACGACGTCGAGATCACCGACGCTGCGCGCCAACGCGCCGCGGCACTGTGCATGGCTTTGGGCACCGACGGTCTGCGCGGCGACCTCACACTCATTCGCGCCGCGCGTGCCATGGCCGCGCTGCAGGGCGACGCCGCCGTGACCGACGCGCACTTCAAGCGCGTGGCCGGCCCCGCCCTGCGCCACCGCCTGCGCCGCAACCCGCTGGACAACGCCGGCTCCACGGCCCGGGTCGACCGCGCCGTGGCCGAGCTGATGGGCGCCTGAGCGCGGGTCTCGGGCTCACCACCGATGCTCGACGCCTTCTCTTCTCCGGTTCCCAACGCCGACGCCGCATTGGTGGCCGCCCTGCTGGCGGTGGACCCGGCCGGCCTGGGCGGCGTGGCGTTGCGCGCAGCCGCTGGCCCCTTGCGCGACGCCTGGCTGACCCTGCTGCGCGAGGGCTTGCCCGCCAGCACCCCCATGCACCGCGTGCCCCTGCACGCCACCGACGCGGCCCTGCTCGGCGGGCTCGACCTCGCCGCCACCCTGCACGCCGGGCGCCCGGTGGCGCAACAAGGCTTGCTCGCGCGGTGCGACGGCGGCGTGCTGCTGCTGGCCATGGCCGAGCGCGTGGGCGCCGGCGTGGCCTCACAACTCGCGGCCGTGCTCGACACCCAGGTGGTGGCACTGGAACGCGACGGCCTCACCCAACGCCGCCCCGCCCGCGTGGCACTGGTGGCGCTGGACGAAGGGGATGGCGAAGAAGAACAGATGCCCGCCACCCTGCTCGACCGCGTGGCCTTTCACCTGCCGCTGCAAGCCGCCGGGTCAGACGACGATGCGCCGGTGGACTGGACGCGCGCCGAGATCGCCGAGGCACGCGCTCGCCTGTCGCAGGTGATCGTGCCCGAGAGCGTGGTGCAGGCGCTGTGCGCGGCCTCGCTGGTGTGGGGCGTGAACTCCATGCGCGCGCCGCTGCTCGCGGTGCGCGTGGCGCGCGCTGCCGCGGCGCTCTCCGGCATGGACGAGGCGGAAGAGGTCCACGCCTCGCTCGCCGCGCGGCTGGTGCTGGCACCGCGTGCCACGCGCGTGCCTGCACCACCGGCCGAAGAAACCGCCGACACACCACCGCCGACGGACGCGCAAGAACCCACCCCCGACGAAGACGACGCGCAGGACGCACCACCGCCCGAGGCGCCGCAGGACGAACCGGACCACACACCCGACGAAGAAGAAGCGCCCGGTGCGCTGGACGACCGACTGATCGAAGCGGTGCGCGCAGCCATTCCGCCGGGTTTGCTCGCCGCCTTGCAAATGGGCCAGGCCCGGCAGGCGCGCGCTGCTGCGGCAGGCCGCTCGGGCGAGCTCATGAAAAACCAGAACCGCGGCCGCCCCGTGGGCACGAGGCGCGCCGAGCCGCGCTCGGGCGCCCGGCTGCACATTCTGGAGACGCTGCGCGCAGCAGCACCGTGGCAACGCCTGCGCCAACAAAAAGCTGATGGCCCAAAACGCATCCAGGTGCGGCGCGAAGACTTTCACGTGGTGCGGTTTCGCCAGCGCCGGCCCACCACCACGCTGTTTGTGGTGGACGCCTCGGGCTCTGCGGCGCTGCACCGCCTGGCCGAAGCCAAGGGTGCGGTGGAGCTGCTGCTGGCCGAGTGTTATGTGCGGCGCGACAAGGTGGCGGTGCTGGCGTTTCGCGGCGACGGCTGCGAACTGCTGCTCCCGCCCACACGCTCGCTGGCACGCGCCAAGCGCAGTCTGGCCGCGCTGCCCGGAGGCGGTGGCACACCGCTGGCCGCGGGCATTGAAGCCGCGCGTGAGCTGGCAGCGCAGATCGGGCGCGCCGGCGAAACGCCCATCGTGGTGATGCTCACCGATGGCCGGGCCAACGTCGCCCGCGATGGTCGGCACGGCCGGGCACGGGCCACCGAAGATGCGCTGGAAGCGGCCGACGCCTTTCGCCTCGCCGGCCTGTCGGCCTTGCTCATCGACACCTCGTCCCAACCGGGTGAAGCGTCCCGGGTGATGGCCGAGCGCATGGGTGCGGCCTGCGTGCCGCTGCCGCATGCGGGCGCGGCCGGCCTGTCCCAGGCCGTTCGCCTGGCCACGCTGCCGGGCACCCGCTGAGCGTCGCTCCATGAGCCAAGGCCTCGACTGGACACGCGACGGGGCTCAGTGGCCGCACCGCGAGTTCAGCAGCTTTGTCCGGGCGGCCGGCCTGCAATGGCACGTGCAACGCTTTGCGGGCCCACCCGATGGTCCCTGCCTCGTGCTGCTGCACGGCACCGGCGCCTCCACCCACTCGTGGCGCGACCTGGCACCGCTGCTCACGCAACGCTTCGAGGTGGTGGCCATGGACCTGCCCGGCCACGCCTTCACCGGCATGCCGCCCGGCGGCGTGGGTTCACCCCAGCTCTCGCTGCCCGGCATGGCACGGGCGGTGCACGGACTGCTGCAGAAACTCGCCATCAGCCCGGCCATGCTGGTGGGGCACTCGGCGGGTGCTGCGGTGGCGGTGCGCATGTGCCTGGACGGCCTCGCCAAACCGCGCTCGGTGCTCGGACTCAACGCCGCGCTCATGCCCTTGGGAGGCCTGGCCGGTCAGGTTTTTTCGCCAGTGGCCAAACTCATGGCCTCGACACCTTTCGTACCGCGGCTGTTTGCCTGGCACGCGCGGGAGCCGGCCGTGCTCCAGCGGCTGCTGCAGAGCACCGGCTCCACGCTGGACGCCGAAGGCACCGCGCTGTACCAGCGGCTGGTGGCCAACCCGGGACACGCTGCGGGCGCACTGGGCATGATGGCCAACTGGGACCTGCCCGCACTCTGGCGCGACCTGCCGGCGCTGGCGGTACCACTGGACCTGGTGGTGGGTGAACGCGACCGCACCGTGCCGCCCGAACAGGCCACCCGCGCGATGGCCCGGCTGTCGCCCGAGCTGAACGCGAAATACATCCAGCTCGACCGGCTCGGGCACCTCGCCCACGAGGAGCAGCCCGACACCGTGGCACGGCTGATCTTCGAGCGCTTCGACGCCCGGGCCTGACAGCGTCTGACCCGACGAACGTCAGGGCACGACGCTGTCGATCCTGATCTGCAGCTGCGCGCTGTTGCTCGCCACCGGGCCGCTGGTGCCTTGCAGGTCACCGCTTTGCGGCAGCGCCTGCCCGGTGCGGCTGATGCGCGCCTCCACCACCACCTGTTCGTGCATCGAGAGCCGCAGCTCCGGCGCCATGGCCAGGCTGTCGTCGAGCGCAAACGGGACGGGCCCCGACGTGGCCGCCACGCGCAACACGGCCAGCGGCATGCGCGGCCCCTGCACCGGTCGCGCAAACACGAACAAGGTGTCGCCAGCCGCCAGCTGGCCTTGCAACTCGGGTGCGATGGTGATTTGCCCACGCACGCCGGGGTGGTTGGTGGCGGCCGGTGCGGGGTCGGCAGGCGCTGCCGCCAGACGCGCCGCGCCGCCGGGTTGCGACGCGATGCCCGCGCGTGCCGCTTCCAGGCTGCTTTGCAGGCCCTGGTCAAACGGGCTGCCCGGCGCAGCGCGCGCGCGCGCGCGCTGCCAGAGCGCCTGGGCCGCCACGAAGTCCTGCCGGCCGTAAGCCGCGCTGCCGGCCAGCGCCAGCGCCTTGGGGTGGCCGGGGTCGATTTGCAACGCGCGGTTGACCAGGCGCATGGGCTCACCGCTGGCGCTCTGCCCTTGCAACAGCGACAGCAAGTCGGCACGGTCGGCGAGCAGGTCGGGGTTGTCGGGCGTGAGTTCGAGCGCGCGCTGGTAGGCCTGGTCGGCGTCGGCAAATCGTTGGCGGCTGGCGTGCGCGCGCGCCAGCATGGCCCAGGCGGGTGCGTCGGCCGCCTGCCCCGGCGGGCGGCTCTGGAGTTGCTGGGCCATCTGGCGGACCATGGTGTCGACGTCACCATCGGACGCACCCTCCTGCCGGGCGAGCTCGGCCTCGAAGCGCACCGCATCGGGTTCACCGAGCCAGACGTACAGGCCGATGGCCAGCGCGGGCACGGCCAGCAGCAGACCGGTGGCAGTGGCATTGCGGTGGGTGGCGCGCACGCGCTGGTCCAGCGGTGCCGATTCATCAAGCACGCGGCGCGCCAGCTCGGCACGCGCCTGCTCAAGCTCTGCGGGTGTGAGCTTGCCTTCGGAAAACTCCGCATCGAGCTGCGCACGCTGCTCGCGCAGCAGCGCGAGGTTGGCCTGCTGCGGCATCGTCGGCACAGCCCCCGAACGCGAGCGCCACAGCACGGACAGCAAAGGCCACAAAGCCAGCGCCAGCAGTGCCAGCGCAAGCGCGTAAAAGACAGTCATGGCGCGCCTCCGGCGTCGTCGAGCAGGCGCTGCGCGCGCTGCAGTTCTGCCGGGGTCAGCGGCGCATTTTCAGTCAGCGGGTCGCGCCGGCGGATGTTCATCAACAGAACACCGGCGGCCACCAGCAACAACACAAACGGCCCGACCCACAGCAGCACGGTGCTGAATTTCAACGGTGGCCGGTAAAGCACGAAGTCGCCGTAGCGCTGGGCCATGAAGTCGAGGATTTCTGCCTGCGTCCGGCCCTGTGTGAGTTGTTCTCGGATCTGCTGGCGCAGGTCTTTGGCCAGGTCGGCTTGCGAGGCGGCAATGGTTTCGTTCTGGCAGACCAGGCAGCGCAGCTCTTCGGCGATCACGAGCACGCGTGCTTCCAGTGCCGGGTCGGCGGCCAGCGGTGGGGCTGTCGATCCCATCGGTGCTTGTGCAGCCACCCCGCCCGGCCCGAGAGCCCAGGACAACATCACAGTCATCAGCAAAAAACGCATGGACTCAGGCCCCGAGTTGGTTCATCAGGGGCAGCAGCGTGTCGCGTACCGCCTCGGGCGTGACCGGGCCGGTGAACTTGAGGCGGATCACGCCCTGTTTGTCGATCACGTAGGTCTCGGGCACGCCGTACACGCCGAAGTCCAGGCCGACCCGACCATCCATGTCGAACAACGTGGTCTTGTACGGGTTGCCGTGTTTGCCGAGCCAGGTCAACGCGAGGTGGCGCTGGTCCTTGTAGTTCAGTCCGATCAAGGGCACGGCACTGGTTTTTGCGAGGTCCATGAGCACGGGGTGTTCCTGCTGGCAGGCCACGCACCATGAGGCCCACACGTTGAGCAGCCACACGTGGCCGCGCAGATCGTCGGGCGCCACGAATGTGTCGGGCGCAGCCAGCGTGGGCAGGCGGAAAGACGGCACCGGCTTGTTGATCAGCGGCGACGGCACGTCGCGCGGGTTGAGCTGCAGGCCCATGCCCAGGAAACCCAGCATCACCACAAAGATGGCCAGTGGCCACAAATAGCGCTTCATGAGCGCGCGCCCTTGGTCGTCAACACCGGCAGGGCCGGATTCTTGCCTCCCGCCGCCCTCGGTGCAGGTGCCACACCAGGGACCTTTTTCACGCGGTAACGCCGGTCCATCACAGCCAGCATGCCCCCCAGCGCCATCAGCAGACAACCGCCCCAGATCCAGTTGACCAGCGGCTTGTGGTGCAGGCGCACGCTCCAAGCGGTCTCGCTCACGGGTTCGCCGAGCGCCACATACACATCACGCATCACGCTGCGGTCGATCGCCACTTCGGTCATGGCTGTGCGGCTCACGGTGTAGATGCGCCGCTCGGGGTGCAGCACCGCGACCAACTCACCGTCCTGGCTCACGGTGAGCGTGGCGCGGGCCGAGGTGTAGTTCGGTCCCTGCACCAGGTCCATCGCGTCAAACCGGATGCTGTGGCCGCCTACCTCGGCGGTCTGGCCCACTTCCATGCGCACGTCGTTTTCGGTCTGGTAACTGCTCACCACCGTGACACCGGCGATGAACACCGCCACACCGAAGTGCGCGAGCAACATGCCCAGATAGCTGCCCGGCTGGGCCCGAAACGCCACCCAGGCCGACGCCGGGTGCGCGCGCAGGCGCTGCACCAGGTTGAGCACCGCCGTGCTCGCCACCCAGACAGCGAGCAACAGGCCCAGGCCGGTGAGCGGGCTCCAGCGCTGCAGCACCAGCGGCGCAATCACCGCGCTGGCCACGCTCACCCCCGCGGCCCAGCGCAACTGGTGCGCCAGATCACCCAGCGAGGCCTGCCGCCAGCGGGCCAGCGGCCCCACGCCCATCAGGAACAAGGCGGGCGCAATGAGCGGCACAAACACCGCGTTGAAATACGGCGCACCCACCGACAGCTTGCCCATGCCCAGAGCATCGATCAGCAGCGGGTACAGCGTGCCCAGCAGCACGGCAGCGGCGGCGACCACCAGCAACACGTTGTTGGCCAGCAGCAGGCTTTCGCGCGAGAGCATTTCAAACGCGCCGCCGCCGCCCACCTTGGGTCCGCGCCAGGCAAACAAGGTAAGCGAGCCGCCCACCACGATGGTGAAAAACACCAGCAGGAAGAGGCCGCGTTCAGGGTCGGTGGCAAACGCGTGCACCGAGCTCAGCACACCGGAGCGCACGATGAAGGCCCCCAGCAGCGAGAGTGAAAACGCGAGGATGGCCAGCAGCGCCGTCCAGAGCTTGAAGCCGCCACGTTTCTCGGTGACCGAGAGCGAATGCATCAGCGCTGTGCCCACCAGCCAGGGCATGAAGGACGCGTTTTCCACCGGGTCCCAGAACCACCAGCCGCCCCAGCCCAGTTCGTAGTAAGCCCAGAAGCTGCCCAGCGCAATGCCCACCGTGAGGAAACACCAGGCCGCGGTGGTCCAGGGGCGCGACCAGTGCGCCCAGGCCGCGTCCACCCGGCCGGCCAGCAGGGCCGACACAGCAAACGCGAAGGCCACCACAAAGCCCACGTAGCCCATGTAGAGCATGGGCGGGTGAATCGCCATGCCCGGGTCTTGCAGCAAGGGATTGAGGTCTTTGCCATCCAGCGGCACCGGGTACAGCCGCTCGAAGGGATTGGAGGTGAGCAGGGTGAAAAGCAGAAAGCCCACGCTGATGACGCCCATGATGCCGAGCACGCGGGCACGCATCGGTTCGTCAAGCTGATCCGAGCACATGGCCACGGCCAGCGTCCAGCCCGCCAGGATCAGGCTCCACAGCAAGATGGAGCCTTCGTGGTTGCCCCACACCGCGGTGATCCGGTAGATCAGCGGTGCGCTGGTGTGCGAGTTTTGCGCGGCCAGCAGCACCGAAAAATCGCTGACCACAAAGGCGTGCATGAGGCAGCCGAACGACACCACCAGCAGCGCGAACTGCGCGAACGCCGCCGGGCGCGCCAGTGCCATCCAGTGCCTGCGGCCCTGGTGCGCGCCCACCAGCGGAAACACGCTTTGCACCAGCGCCATGACCAGCGCCAGCAAGGCGGCGAAATGACCGAGTTCGGGAATCATGGTTGTGCTCCTGGGGGCAGCACGAGCGAGGTCTGCCCGGGCATGGCTTTCGCGTTGCGCGCCTGGTTCAAGGCCTCGGCGGCTTCGGGCGCCATGTAGTTTTCGTCGTGTTTGGCCAGCACCTGGTCGGCGCGGAACACGCCGTCGGAACCCAGCTTGCCCTGGGCCACCACGCCCTTGCCCTCCTGAAACAGGTCGGGCAGCAGGCCGGTGTAGGTGACGGGAATGCTCTTGGCGGTGTCGGTCACGTTGAAGCGGATGGTGAGACCTTTCGGCTCCCGCATCACACTGCCCTCTTCCACCAGGCCTCCCACGCGAAAGTTGCGTTCGCGCGGCGCCTCGTTGGCCATCACCTGCGTGGGGCTGAAGAAGAACACCAGGTTGCTGTTGAAGGCGTTGAGCACGAGGGCGGTGGCAGCGCCCAGCGTGAGCAGGCCCACAGCGAGTGCGACGAGTCGGCGGTTGCGTGGCTTCATGCGGCTGTTTCCTCGGGTGCTCGTTCGTCTTCCACTTCCTGCGCCAGCAGCCGCCGGCGAAACCGGATCACCATCAGCTCGGCCACCACCACCGCCGCGCACATGCCCAGCGAGCCCCACACATAGAGGCCATAGCCGCCCATGGCCAGGAATTCACCCAGGTTGTTCATGTGAGGCTCCCCAGTGCCTTCTGCGCCCAGGGCGCATGGCGTTCGCGCTCGAGCATGATGAGCCGCACCCTCGCAAGGGAAACGGCGATGCAGTACATCCAGCAGGCCAGCGCCATCACCAGCATGCCCATCAACATGGGCGTGGCCATGCTGGGGGCCTTGGTGAAGCTGACCGAGGCGCCCTGGTGCAACGTGTTCCACCACTCGACCGAAAAATAGATGATGGGCAGGTTGACCACGCCCACAATGGCCAGCAAGCCGGCGGCGCGGTCGGCGCGGCGCGTGTCGTCGATGGCGCTGTGCAGCGCCATGAAGCCGATGTAGAGAAACAGCAGCACCAGCTCGGAGGTGAGCCGCGCGTCCCACACCCACCAGGTGCCCCAGGTCGGTTTGCCCCAGAGTGCGCCGGTCCACAAAGCCAGAAACGTCATGAGCGCGCCGGTGGGCGCGAGCGCGGTGGCCATCATCGAAGACAGGCGCGAGTTGAACACCAGGCCGATGGCCGCCCAGGTGGCCATGGCGAGGTACACCACCATCGACATCCAGGCGGTGGGCACGTGCACAAAGATGATGCGGTAGGCCTCGCCCTGCTGTGCGTCGGTGGGTGCCACCCACAGGCCGATATAGAGGCCGATGGCCGTGAGCACCACGGCCAGCGCGCCGAACCACGGCACCAGCTTTCCGGCCAGCGGGTAGAAGCGCTGCGGTGCGGCGTAGTGAAACCAGTTGATCGAGACGGACTTGGTCGAAGGCATCGGGTCACTCCATCGAGATGCGCAAGGCGGCGCTGGTCACCAGCGGCGCGGCAAACAGGCTCAGCAGCAGCAAGGCACCGAGCAGCGAAAAGTGCCCGGCCACACCCAGCCCGGCGGTGTGCGCTTCCACCGCGCCCGCGCCGAAGATCAGCACCGGGATCACCAGCGGCAGCGTGAGCAGCGACATCAGCACCCCCCCGCCACGCAGGCCCAGCGTGAGCGCCGCGCCGATCGCGCCCACGAGACTGAGCACCGGCGAACCGATGAGCAATGTGAGCAGCAGCACGCCGGTGGCAGAGGTCGAGAGGTCGAACTGCAGCGCCAGCAGCGGTGACACCAGCACCAGCAGCAGCACCGAGCCGCACCAATGCGCGGCGATCTTGCCCAGCACCAGCATGGGCAGCGGGTGGGTGGAAAGCAGCAGTTGTTCGAGCGTGCCGTCCTGCAGATCGTCGGCAAACAGGCGCGCCAGCGGCAACGTGCAGGCCAGCAGGGCTGCCACCCACACCACGCCCGGCGCCATGGTGCGCAGCAGTGCGGGCTCCGGCCCCACGCCGAGCGGAAACAGGCTCACCACCATCACGAAGAACACCACTGCTGCGAGCGAGTCGGTGCGCCGGCGCAGGGCGATGCGCAGGTCGCGCTGGAAGACGCAGCGAAAGCCCTCCAGCCAGCCCTGCGGCGGGGCGGGAGCTGTCGGGTGTGCGGCCACGTGGGTGTTCACAGGCTGAGCACCTGGTGCGGCGTGTCGTCGAGCGCCACGCCCTGGTGGCTGGTGAGCACCACCGAGCCGCCGCGCAGCAACTGCGCGCGGATCAGGCCTTCGAGCCATGCAGTGGCGGTGGTGTCGAGCGCGTTGAAAGGTTCGTCGAGCACCCACAGCAGTGACGAGCGCGCGAGCACCAGCCGGGCC
This sequence comes from Hydrogenophaga sp., assembly GCF_022844385.1. GTDB lineage: Bacteria > Pseudomonadota > Gammaproteobacteria > Burkholderiales > Burkholderiaceae_C > Hydrogenophaga. The sequence continues at coordinate 15,813 of NZ_JALHLX010000046.1, forward strand.
AGTCCGCAGCGGCGGCGTTGGCCTTGCGAGAGGCGGCGTGCGGGCGTGCGCTCGAAGCCGCGCAGGCCGGCATCGGCCAGGGCCTGCAGCGCGCCCGCCCGATGGGCCGCCTGCCCGCCCAGGGTGCAGGCGGTGAGCAGGTTGTCCAGCGGCGAGAGATCGTCCTTGAGCGCAGCGGCATGGCCCAGGTACACCAGGTCGCGTCCCCACTGCTCGCGCTGCGCGGCCAGCGGTTGGCCGCGCCACAGCACCTGGCCCTCGGTGGGGCTGAGCAAGCCACACATGAGGCGCAGCAGGCTGGTCTTGCCGGCGCCATTGGCACCCGCCACCCGCAGCAGTTGGCCGCCGGGCAACTGGAGGTCCAGGCCGCTGAACAAGCTGCGCCCACCACGAACGCAGCTGACCTGGTTCAGGGCCAGTGTGGCGGTCATGGGAGCACTTTCGTGCAGAACGTCGGGGGTTTCACCGGTGTGTCTCAAAACTCGCATGTCAACTTGACGTGACACTTATAGCACCAGACGTTTTGACGAACAAACCGGAAAAACCCATGGCACGTATGGACTTCGAGTGGCCGTCGACGGCATTTCCGATGCGTCGGTGTCCACATTTCCTGTGTGCACCGCACAAGAAAAGACCCTTTGACAATCTCGACTGTCATGTTAGATTGACACCTAGTGATGTCACGCATTGATGACATTCCGACCACGGTCAAGGGGCTTTCATGGACATGATGACTCGCATACAAGCCGCGCTGGATCACGAGCTGACCCAGGCCAGCAGCCCCAGTGCCCCACCCCGTTTGATGGCCGCCATGCGCCACGCCGTGTTCCCCGGCGGCGCGCGCATCCGCCCCCAACTCTGCCTGGCCGTGGCGGCTGCCTGCGGCGAAGACGCCCCTGCGCTGACCAACGCCGCCGCCATGGCCATCGAGCTGCTGCACTGCGCCTCACTGGTGCACGACGACATGCCCTGCTTCGATGACGCCGACACACGCAGGGGCCAGCCCACGGTGCACAAGGTATACGGCGAACCGCTGGCCCTGCTCACCGGCGACGCATTGATCGTCATGGCCTATCAAATCCTGGCCCGCGCAGGCGCCCTGCATCCCCACCGACTGGCCGGCTTGATCGAGACCGTGTGCATCGGCACCGGGGCACCCGACGGCATCGTGGCCGGGCAAGCCTGGGAATGTGAGAACCGCGTCGACCTCAGTCAGTACCAGCGCGCCAAGACCGGTGCCCTCTTCGTGGCATCCACCTGCGCCGGTGCGCAGGCCGCCGGCGCCGACCCCGAAGGCTGGCGGGCACTGGGCGAGTGCCTGGGCGAGGCCTACCAGATCGCCGACGACATCCGCGACGTGTTGATGCAGGCCGACGAACTGGGCAAGCCCGCCGGACAAGACGCGCAGCACGGCCGGCCCAGTGCGGCCGCAGCGCTCGGCCTCGTGGGCGCCATCGACCACTACCACGGCCTCATGCAGGCCGCCATCGACTCCGTGCCCGCCTGCCAGAGCCGCACGGCCATGCGCCAGCTGGTGCTGCACGAGTCGCGCCGCTTGATTCCACAAAGCACCTGCGACCGCATCGAACTGCAACGCACGGCCGACCACCCCGCCGTGCGTCTGGCCGCCTGAAGGTTTTTTCACCATGGCCGCTCTGGACGCCCTCAAGCCGATGTCGGACGGACCGCCGCCCTCGTGGCGCGACCGCCTGGCCAGCCGCATCGATCAATGGATGACCAGCCCCGCGCTCAACCGCTGGGCCAGCAGCAGCGTGTTCACCCGCTGGCTGGTGCGCCGCCGCTCGGCGCAGCTGTTCGATCTCATGGCCGGCTTCGTGCACTCTCAGGTGCTGCTGGCCTGCGTGCGCCTCAAGTTGTTCGAGCACGTGCTGCACGCCCCGCGCACCGCCGACGAACTGGCCACGCTGTGCCGACTGCCCACGGCCCAGATCGCCCGCCTGCTCGATTCGGCCGTGGCCTTGCACCTGCTGGAGCAGCGCGGCTCGGGCCGCTATGGCCTGGGACCCATGGGCGCGCCGGTGGCCGCACACGCCGGCATCCGCGACATGATCGAACACAACGCCGTGCTCTATGAAGACATGCGCGACCCGCTGGCCCTGCTGCGCGACCCGAACGCCGCCCGCATGCATGCGTACTGGCCCTACACCGAAGACCCGGCGGGCAACCCGCAGGCGCCGGCACCGGTGGACCAGTTCGCCCGCTATTCATCCCTGATGTCCACCTCCCAGCGCTTCGTGATCGAAGAGTTGCTGACTTCTTATTCGTTTGCCGAACACCGCGTGGTGCTTGACGTGGGCGGCGGCATGGGCGGCTGGGTGAGCGCCCTGGCGCAGCGCCACACCCACCTGCAACTCCAACTGTTCGACCTGCCCCCCGTGGCCGCGCTGGCTGCCGGGAACGTGCAGCGCCAGGGCTTGAGCGATCGCATCAGCACCCATGGCGGCAGTTTCACCAAAGACGCCCTCCCACGCGGCGCCGATCTGGTCACCCTGGTGCGGGTGGCCCACGACCACCCCGATGGCGACGTGCACGCCGTGCTGCGCGCCATCTTTGATGCCCTGCCGCTGGGCGGCTCGCTGCTGCTGGCCGAGCCCATGGCCCGGGCCGGTGGTGCGCCGGAGCCCAGCGACCCGTATTTCCACTTCTACCTGATGGCCATGGGCTCGGGGCGCCTGCGCACGCCGGCCGAGCTGACCGCCCTGATGGCAGACGCCGGCTTCACCCACATCGAGCGTGTGCCGAACGCCATGCCGCTGCATGCGCAGCTGCTGCTCGGCCGCAAATCTCGGGACGACCGTAGGGGTTTACCCGCGAGCTCCGGAAATAGTGTCACTTTGTCTTGACACTTTTTGATGTCAACTCTTTAATACACATCATGCAAGCCCAAGCCATCGTTTTCCAGAGCCCATGCAACCTGTCGGTGCGGTCTCTGGAACTTCGCAGCCTCACCGACGGCGACCTCGACGTTGAAATCGAGTACAGCGGCATCAGCACCGGCACCGAGCGTCTGCTGTGGGACGGCAGCATGCCGCCCTTCCCCGGCATGGGCTACCCGCTGGTCCCCGGCTACGAAACGGTGGGCCGCGTGGTCCGCACACAAGGTGACTGCGGCCACGGCCACAACAGCATCCAGTTGGGCGACCAGGTCTTCGTGCCCGGGTCCTACAGCTTCGAGGGTGTGCACAACCTCTTCGGCGGTGCTGGCTCGCGCCTGGTGGTGTCGCACGACCGCGTGGTCAAGCTGGACAACGATCTGGGCTCGCAGATGGTGCTGCTGGCCCTGGCCGCCACCGCCTACCACTCGGTCACCTTCGGCGGCAGCCGCGCACCGGCCACCCCGCCCGATCTGATCATTGGCCACGGTGTCATGGGCCGCCTGCTCGCGCGCCTCACGGTGGCCGCCGGCGCACCCGCCCCGGTGGTATGGGAAACACAAGCCGCACGCCGCGTGGGCGCCGAGGGCTACAGCGTGATCGACCCCCTTGAGGACACGCGCAAGGACTACCGCGCGATCTACGACGTGAGCGGCGATTCCGACATCCTGAACAAGGTGATTCCGCGCCTGGCCAAGGGCGGCGAGGTGGTGCTCGCCGGCTTCTACAAAAACGACATCTCGTTTGCCTTTGCCCCGGCCTTCATGCGCGAAGCGCAGATCCGCGCCGCCGCCGAATGGAAACGCGCCGACCTCGTGGCCGTGACGCAGCTGGTGCAGACCGGGCGCCTGTGCCTGGACGGCCTGATCACCCACACCGAAACCCCGGCCCGCGCAAGCGACGCCTACGCGGCCGCCTTCGGCGATCCGCAGTGTCTGAAGATGGTCCTGGACTGGAGAAACTGATGAACGCAATCCCCGTCACCCAAGTGCAGTCCGCGAAGTTCATGGAGCAGTTGCGCGCCGAAGCCGCCATCGAACCCGCACCGGTGCACACCGGCGAGGTGAAGAAGGAAACCCAGATCATTGCGATCTACGGCAAGGGCGGCATCGGCAAGAGCTTCACGCTCGCCAACCTCTCTTACATGATGGCCCAGCAAGGCAAGAAGGTCCTGCTGATCGGGTGCGATCCCAAGAGCGACACCACCAGCCTGCTGTTCGGTGGCCGCGCCTGCCCCACCATCATCGAAACCTCGTCGAAGAAAAAGCTGGCCGGTGAAGCGGTGGCCATCGGCGACGTCTGCTTCAAACGCGACGGTGTTTACGCCATGGAACTCGGTGGCCCCGAGGTCGGCCGCGGCTGCGGTGGTCGCGGCATCATCCACGGCTTCGAACTGCTGGAAAAACTCGGCTTCCACGAGTGGGGCTTCGACTACGTGCTGCTCGACTTCCTGGGCGACGTGGTGTGCGGCGGTTTCGGTCTGCCGATCGCCCGCGACATGTGCCAGAAAGTCATCGTGGTGGCCTCGAACGACCTGCAGTCGCTCTACGTGGCCAACAACGTCTGCAGCGCGGTGGAGTACTTCCGCAAGCTCGGTGGCAACGTCGGCGTGGCCGGCATGGTGATCAACCGCGACGACGGCACCGGCGAGGCGATGAACTTCGCCGAAGCGGTCGGCATCCCGGTGCTCTCGGTGATCCCGGCCGACGACGACATCCGCCGCAAGAGCGCCAGCTACGAAATCATCGGCCGCCCCGAATCGGTCTGGGGCCCCATGTTTGCCCAGCTCGCCGAGAACGTGGGCAACTCCACCCCCATGCGCCCCAAGCCCATGACACAGGACGAACTGCTGGGTCTGTTCTCCGCCTCGGCCGTGGGCCGCGACGTGGTGCTGGAGCCCGCCACCCAGTTCGACATGTGCGGCAAGACCGACACCAGCAAGCCCACGCTGGAAGTTGTGTACGACGAAGTCTGATTTTCAAAGAACACACCATGAGCGGCACCACCATCCCCATCATCCCCGCGAAGGCCACCACCGCCATCGAAGGCGATGGCATGGGTTGCCACGCCGGCGGCGAGACGCTGCTGGCGGCGGCCAAGTCGGCCGGCAAGAGCGAGATCCTGGCGCAGTACGCGGCGGACTACCCCAAGCGCGAAAACGCCGGCCCGCACGACCAGCCGCAGAGCATGTGCCCGGCCTTCGGTTCGCTGCGGGTGGGCCTGCGCATGCGCCGCACCGCCACCATCTTGAGCGGCTCGGCCTGCTGCGT
>NZ_JALHLX010000047.1 GCF_022844385.1 Hydrogenophaga sp.
GGGCGCGGACGGCTCAGCCACTTTTCGGCCAGTTGCACCCAGTAGGTGGCGCCCAGCGGAATCAGGTCGTCGTTGAAATCGTAGCTGGGGTTGTGCAGCATGCAGGGGCCGCCACCGTGGCCCATTTCGCGGTGCGCGCCGTCGCCGTTGGCGATGAAGGCGTAGCAGCCCGGGCGGGCCTGCAGCATGTAGGCAAAGTCTTCCGCGCCCATGGTGGGTTCCTGCTCCACCACGTGGTCGGCCCCAACGATGTCGGCCATGACTTCGCGCGCAAAGGCGGTCTCGGCGGCGTGGTTGATGGTGGGCGGGTAGTTGCGCTTGAACTTGAACTCCACCGTGGCGCCGAAGGCCGCGCTGGTGTGTTCGGCCACCTCCTGCATGCGGCGCTCGATCATGTCGAGCACCTCGTAGGTGAAGGTGCGCACGGTGCCCTGGATTTCGCAGCTGTCGGGCACCACGTTGGTGGCTTCGCCGGTGTGGATCATGGTGACCGAGATCACGCCGGCGTCCACCGGCTTCTTGTTGCGCGAGATGATGGTCTGGAAAGCCATCACCATCTGGCAGGCCACCGGCACCGGGTCGATGCCGTTGTGGGGCAGCGCGGCATGCGCGCCCTTGCCGCGGATGGTGATGTGGAACTCGTTGCTCGACGCCATGACCGGGCCAGCACTGGCAGCGAACGTGCCCACCGCCATGCCGGGCCAGTTGTGCATGCCGAACACCGACTCCACCGGGAACTGCTCGAACAGGCCGTCCTTGATCATTTCGCGCGCGCCACCACCGCCCTCTTCGGCCGGCTGGAAGATCAGGTAGACCGTGCCGTCGAAGTTGCGGTGTTTGGCAAAGTGCTGCGCCGCAGCGAGCAGCATGGCGGTGTGGCCGTCGTGGCCGCAGGCGTGCATCTTGCCGGCGTGCTGGCTGGCGTGGGCAAAGGTGTTGTGCTCCTGCATGGGCAAGGCGTCGATGTCGGCGCGCAGGCCGATGGCGCGACCACAGGCACCACCGTCTCGCCCGTGCACGATGCCCACCACGCCGGTGGTGCCCATGCCGCGGTGCACCGGAATGCCCCACTCGGTGAGCTTGTCCGCCACCACGTCGGCGGTGCGCACTTCCTTGAAACAGAGTTCCGGGTGGGCGTGGATGTCGCGTCGCACGGCGGCGATGCCCGCGGCCTGCGTGAGGATGGAGTCAATGAGTTTCATGGAGGTCTTTGCGTGCCGTGGCAACGGCGGAAACAACAAAGGTCCATGGTAGCCACGATCCGCACGGCGGCGGAGCCACGCACGCGACAGCCCCAGGGTCAACTGGGTCGATCATGGCCTCGGGGCCGCTCACTCCTTGCGTCGAATCACGCTGGCACGGGCCGCATCGTCCTTGTAGACATAGGCGCGCTCGCCGCCCTGCCAGGTGCCCAGCCACAGCATGTTGGCCGAGATGGCGTCGTGGTCGGTGTTGCTGAAGGGGCGGTCGTAGGTGGTGACCACGCCGCGGTACGGCTGTTGCAGGTTCTCCAGCGCGTTCTTCAGGCTCTTGCCGTTGATGTTGCCCTTGGTGAGGAACATGGCGCGCAGCAACAGGTGCACCGAGTCGTAGGTCTGCGCGGCCGACATCATGGAGCCGATGGGGCGCTCCTTGGAAATCTTGGCGTAGCCGCGCAGGAAGGTGCTGTTGCGCTCCATGAAGGTGTTCGGCAGCACCGTCTGCACCACGAATGTTCCTTCGACCGCCCCCTTGGACGCCTCGAAGGCCGACGCATGCGACAGGCCCCAGGGACCGTACTGCGGCACGTTCCAGCCCGCCGCAGCGCGGCTGGCGGAAATCACGCCCTGCTCGGGGCCCACGGTCCAGCCGATCAAGGCATCGGCGCCGGAGTCCTTGAGCTGCTTCATCTCGTCGGCCAGGGTTTTCACGCCCACCTTGAAACGCACAACGATGTGGGGCTTGAGGCCCACGGCCTGCAGCGCGGCTTCGAGGTCCTTGAGGCCACCGTCGCCATAACCGGTGGTGTCCACCAGCAGCGCCACCTTCTTCAGGTTGCGCTTGACGATGTCGGCCACCAGAAACTGCGACTGCAGCTGGTCGCGCGCCGAGGTGCGGAAGATGTAGCTCTCGGCCGCCGGGTACTTGGCGGTGATGGCGGTGCCGGTGGCGCACGGCACGATCAGGATGTGCTGGTTGGTCTGAAACACATCCAGCGCCTTCATGGCCACGCCGGTGTTGCAGAAGCCTACGGTGGCGGCCACCTTTTCCTTGAGAACCAACTCCTCGGCATGCGCCAGACCCATGTCGTTGTTGGCCTGGTCGTCGCGGATCACCAGTTCCAGCTTGCGCCCGAGGTAGCCCCCCACCGCATTGATCTCGTCCACCGCCACCTGCGCACCCACGCGCGCGCTGTTGCCCATGTCGGACGACCCGCCGGTCAACGGCAGGATCAGCCCGAGGCGGATGAGTTTGGGGTCTGGCGCGGCCGCCGCAGCGCCGGCAGGCGCCTGGGCCCAGACAGGCACAACAGCAAGCGACAGGGCAAGCGCCCACAAAGGACGAACGGACAATGGCATGAAAGGCCTCCTGAACGGATGAAATGTTCATCAACCGATTCAAGCAGGCTACAGCGCAACACTTTGGGAAGGCAATCGGGCGAAACGCGCTGTGGGGGATGAAAACCGAACGCTGCGTCGCCGGACTGCAATTTCTTCGGGTACGTCCAACCGGATAATTTCGGCCCACCGCCCACCAAAAACAAACACCAAAGTTAGCAAAGTGAGACCTTTCTTCAAGGCTTCACCGCACCTCACAAGGACCAGCCTGGGGTGCCACGCCACATCCCCCATGCCGCACAAGTGATGCGAGCTTGCAACGCAGACTTCTGGAATTCGGCTACCGACGGATGCGGCCGTCTTCGGTGAGCAGCGTGAGCTCCACAAACTTGGAGCCGGTGTGTTTGCCGGCGCTGAAGTCCACCGGAAAGCCGCCGAGATTGACGTTCTGCATGCCCTGCACCGCGTTGATGAAGCCTTCGCGCGTGAGCGCCCTGCCGGCGCGGCGCACAGCTTCGGTGAACACCTTGGCCGCCACAAAACCCTCCATGCCCGAGTAGTTGGGCTCCACGCCGCGCTTTTCCTTGATGGCTGCGAGGTACTCGCCCGAGAGCGGTGTGGCCGGCGTATAGGGAAAGGGCATCACCTGGCTCACGGACACCCCGCGGGCCTCGGCACCGAGCTCGTCCATGAGGGCCTGCGTGCCCACAAACGACACGTTGTAGAAATTGCCGCTGAAGCCTCCCCGACGCGCCTGGCGCACAAACGTGGCCACCGCCTTGTAGGCCCCGATCTGCACGATGGCCTCGGGCTTCTGGGCCATGATGGCCTTCACCGCCTGCGCCACCTCGATCGTGTTGCGCTCCACCGTGCCCAGGGCCACGGGCTCCAGGCCCACGGCAGTCATGGCCCGCGTGACACCGTCGAGCCCGGTCTTGCCGTAAGCGTCGTCCTGGTAGAACACCGCGATCTTCTTGATACCGGTGGAAGTGATTTGGCGAACGATGGCGGCCGTCTCGTCAAAGTAAGAGGCGCGCACGTGGATCGCATACCGGTTGAACGGCTCGCGCAGCGCCTGCGCACCGGTGAAAGGCGCGAAGAACGGCACCTTGGCGGTGGTTGCCAGCGGCAAGGCCGCAAGGCTGGTGGGCGTGCCGATGTAGCCGAACAGCGCGAACACGTCGTCGGCGATGAGCTGACGGGTGTTGGCGGCGCAGCGCTCGGGCTCGTAGCCATCGTCCAGCCGTTTGATTTCGATCGTGCGGCCATTGATGCCGCCCTTGGCGTTGACCGTTTCGAAATACGCCTGTGCACCCAGGTGAAACTGCAGACCCAACTGCACGGCCGCGCCGGTGAACGGAGCGGATTGCCCCAGCACGATGCGCGTGTCGCTCAGAGCAGCGTTCTGCGCCTGTGCGCCTGCGCCCCAGGAGGCCAAGGCCCCCGAGCCGACCAACTTGCACACGGTGGAAAGGGCTTCGCGACGCTGCATGCAGACACTCCTGATATGCTGATTTGAGAACCCCGCAGGGTAAAGCAAGCGCCCTGCCAAGTCCGATTCACAAGTCACCAGACAGTCAACTTCCGATGAACTCCACCGTGCACACGATCCGCGGCGCCTGCCCACACGATTGCCCCGACACCTGTTCGCTGGTCACCACGGTGGACAACGGTGTGGCGCTGCGCGTGCAGGGCAATGCGGGGCACCCACACACCGACGGGGCGCTGTGCACCAAGGTGTCGCGCTACACCGAGCGCACCTACCACCCCGAGCGTCTGCTGCACCCGTTGGTGCGCACCGGCCCCAAAGGCAGCGGGCAGTTCAAACGCGTGGGCTGGGACGAGGCGCTGGACACGGTTGCCCAACGCCTGAAAGACATTGCCGCACGCAACCCGCAAGCGGTGGTGCCCTACAGCTACGCCGGCACCATGGGCCTGGTGCAGGGCGAGGGCATGGCCGCGCGCTTCTTCCACCGCCTGGGGGCTTCGTTTCTGGATCGCACCATCTGCGCATCGGCCGGCGGCGAAGGACTGATTCAGACCCTGGGCGGCAAGGTCGGCATGAAGGTGGAGCATTTCGCCGAGTCGAAGCTCATCCTCATCTGGGGCAGCAACTCCATCGGCAGCAACCTGCACTTCTGGCGCCTTGCCCAGCAGGCCAAGCGCAACGGTGCGCGCCTGGTGTGCATCGACCCGCGGCGCTCCGAGACCGCAGAGAAGTGCCACGAACACATCGCCCTGCGCCCGGGCACCGACGCGGCGCTGGCGCTCGCGCTCATGCACCAGCTCATCAGCCACGACTGGCTGGACCACGACTACATCGCACAGCACACGTTGGGCTGGGAAGCCTTGCGCGAGCGCGCGCTGCAATGGCCGCCCGAGCGCGCGGCCGAGGTGTGCGGCATCCCGGTGCAGCAGATCACCGACCTGGCGCGCGACTACGGCACCACCAGGCCGGCCGCGATCCGCCTGAACTACGGCATGCAGCGTGTGCGCGGCGGTGGCAACGCGGTGCGCGCGGTGGCCTGCCTGCCGGCGCTGGTGGGCGCGTGGCGCCAGCCGGCGGGCGGCCTGCTGCTGTCCAGCTCGGCACAGTTCCCGGTGAACCGCGTGGCCCTCCACAAGCCCGAGCTGCTGGCCGGGCGCACGCCGCGGACCATCAACATGAGCACCATCGGCAACGACCTGTTGAACCCGGGCTCGGCGGCCTTCGGCCCGCAGATCGAAGCGCTCATCGTCTACAACAGCAACCCGGTGGCGGTGGCGCCCGAATCGGGCAAGGTGGTGCAAGGCTTCCTGCGCGAGGACCTGTTCACCGTGGTGCTCGAACACTTCCAGACCGACACCGCCGACCACGCCGACGTCATCCTGCCGGCCACCACCCAGCTCGAACACTGGGACATCCACACCAGCTACGGCCACACCGACGTGCTGCTCAACCGCCCAGCCATCACGCCCGTGGGTGAGGCCCGCACCAACACCGACATCTTTCGCGCGCTGGCCGCGCGCATGGGTTTTGACGATCCCTGTTTTGCCGACGACGATGAAACGCTGTGCCGCACGGCGTTTGGCGGCACGGTGGATTTCCAGACCCTTCTCGACCAGGGTTTTGCCACGTTGCCCATTCCCGAGGCTCCGTTTGCCAACGGTGGTTTCCCCACGCCCTCGGGCCGCTGCGAGTTTTTCAGCGCCCGGCTGGCCGCGCAAGGCATGGACGGCCTGCCCGACCACCTGCCCAACCACGAACTGGCCGGCACATCGTCGGCCTACCCACTGGCCATGATCTCGCCGCCCGCGCGCAACTTCCTCAACTCCAGCTTCGTCAACGTGCAGAGCCTGCGCGACATCGAGGGTGAACCGCTGCTGGAAATCAACGCCGACGACGCACTGTCGCGCGGCATCGAGACCGGCCAGATGGTGCGCGTGTTCAACGACCGTGGCGAGTACCACTGCAAGGTCAAGGTGTCCCCGCGCGCGCGGCCCGGCGTGGTCAACGGTCTGGGTATCTGGTGGCGCAAGCTTGGTCCCATGGGCACCAATGTGAACGAAGTCACCAGCCAGCAGCTCACCGACATGGGCCGCGGCCCGGTGTTCTACGACTGCCTCGTTGAAGTGGCCAGCGTGCGCTGAGGTCCGACATGAGCAAGCTGCTGGCGCTCGCACTCGTGGCCTTGCTCGGGGCCGGCTGCGCCAGCAACACCACCGGCGTGGGCTACTACTGGCAATCGGTCACCGGCCACCTGCAACTGATGCAGGCAGCGCGCCCGGTGGACGCCTGGCTCGCCGACGACACCGCACCCATCACGCTCAAGCAGCGGCTGGAAAACGCCCGCCGCATCCGCGCGTTTGCGGTGAGCGAACTCGCCCTGCCCGACAACGCCAGTTACCACCGCTACGCCGACCTCAAACGCCGTGCCGCCGTTTACAACGTGGTTGCCGCGCCCGCACTCTCGCTCACCTTGGAGACCTGGTGTTTCCCGGTGGCGGGCTGCGTGGGTTACCGAGGCTACTTCTCGGAGGCCGACGCGCGCGCCTTTGCCGACAGCCTGGACAAGGCGCTGGAAGTCGCCGTCTATCCGGTCCAGGCCTACTCCACGCTGGGCTGGATGAACTGGGCCGGTGGTGATCCGCTGCTCAACACCTTCATCACCTACCCCGAGGGCGAACTGGCGCGCATCATTTTTCATGAACTCGCGCACCAGGTGGTCTACGTGCAGAACGACACCACCTTCAACGAGTCGTTTGCCACCACGGTGGAGCGGCTGGGCGGTGCGCGGTGGCTCGCCCGCTCCAGCGACCAGGCCCGCGCCGACTACGCCACCTTCGACAATCGCCGCCGCGCCTTTCGCGCCCTCACCCGCGTCACCCGCGAGCGCCTGAAGGTCATCTATGAAGACGCCGCCCTGCCGGACGGCACCAAGCAGCAGCAAAAGACCGTTGTGATGAACGACTTCCGCCAGCAATATGCGACGCTGAAAGCGGGCTGGCAAGGCTACGCTGGCTACGACCCCTTCGTGGCACGCGCCAACAACGCCAGCTTTGCCGCGCAAGCGGCGTACGACGAGTGGGTGCCCGCCTTTGAAGCCCTCTTCGAGCGCGAAGGCCGCGACTTCGCGCGGTTTTATGATGCGGTGCGCTCACTGGGCAAACGCCCAAAAGAAGAGCGCGTGGCGGCATTGCGCGAGCTCGCCCCCTCCGCCTTGATCACCGCCGGGCGCGACCCACACTGACCACAAACCAAGAGACAAACATGGCCGACATCCACATCGAACGCGATCACCAACTCGGCATGGGTGGCGCGCGCAAGCTCGCCTGGCGCTGGGCCGAACAGGCCGAAAACGATTTCGACATGAGCTGCACCTACGAAGAGGGCGACGACTGCGACGAAGTGCAGTTCAGCCGCTCGGGTGTGACCGGCACGCTCAAGGTGTCGGCAGACAAGTTTGAACTCGATGCGCGCCTGGGCTTCTTGCTGGGCGCGTTCAAGGACCGCATCGAGAGCGAAATCGTCAAGAACCTCGACGAACTGCTGGCAGCCAAAAAGCCTGCCGCCAAAAAGAAAAAGGCCGGCTGAAAAACCGGCCTGCGTTGCGCCCAGGATTCAGCTGAGTTCCTGGATGAGGTCGATGTACTGTTGCATCGCATCGTCCTTGGCCGTGCCCTTGAAGCCGTTCCACGCGTCCCATTTGGCGCGACCGACCATGTCACCAAAGCCGGGCTTCTTGCCGTCCACATCGCCTTCGGTGGCCTGCTTGTAGAGCGCGTAGATCTTCAGCAGCGTGGCGTTGTCGGGACGCTCGCTCAAGTTCTTGGAATTCGCCACCGCGGCGTCGAAAAGGGTTTTGAGATCGGCCATGAATGCTCCTGTTGTTGAAATGAACCGCCTGGGCAACACGCGCCGGGCTAAGGGCTCTCCCGCTATCTTACGGTTGGCGGCCTCTGCACAATAGACCCACAAGTCAAGACCCGCACAGCCACCCGAGGAGCATTCATGGTTCAACGCGTTGCCGCCCGCAGCGGTACTTCATCGGCGCGTGCCGGTCGCACCCCATCGCCCACCAGGACTCCCCCCAACGGTGCCGCGGCCAGCGTTCTGCCTGCGGTGAAGCAGGCTTTGTCCACCACCCTCGGGCTGGAAGGCGAGCGCATGAGCAAGGTCGACACGGCCTGGCTGCGCATGGACTCACCCAGCAACCTGATGATGATCCTGGGCATCTGGATCCTCAAGCCCGGCATCACCTTGCATGACCTGCGCGAACGCGTGCGTGACCGGATGCTGCCCTACCGGCGTTTCGTTCAACTGGCGCGCGAAGATGCCACTGGTGCCCACTGGATCGAAGATCCCGACTTCCGCATCGACCGTCACGTTGTCACCCACCGGCTCTCGCAAACCGGCACCCAGACCGAGCAGGATGCCCTGCAAGCCCGCGTGGCCGAACTCGCCATGCAGCCGCTGGACCGTCAACATCCCCTGTGGCGCTTCGAGCTGATCGAGCAATACGGCGGCGGCTCGGCGCTGGTGGCCCGCATCCACCACTGCATTGCCGACGGCATTGCCCTCCTCAGCGTGATGATGAGCCTGGTCGACGGCGGCGGCGCGCCCCCGCAACGCAAGAGCCGCAAGACCACCAAGCCCGGCCTGGACGGCGCCGAAGACTGGGTGGTCGACACGCTGATTCGCCCCTTCGGCGACCTCACCGCGAAGGCCCTGGAAGCTGCGGGCGGCGGCGCTGCCAAATCTTTCGCCATGCTGGCATCACCCCAGCAGAGCCTCACCGATTCGCTGGGCCAGGCGGTGGATCTCGCGCGCATGGGGGGCCAGCTCGCCAGCGATCTGGCCGCGCTCGCGCTCATGCCCGACGATTCACCCACCCGCCTCAAAGGCCAGCCCGGCAATACCAAGCTCGTGGCGTGGTGCCAACCGATCCCGCTCGACGAGGTGAAAGCGATTGGCAAGGCGCTGAACTGCTCGGTCAACGACGTGCTGCTGGGCTGTGTGGCCGGGGCCATCGGCGCCTACCTGCAAAGCCTGGGCGACAACACCGAGGGCAAGGAAATCCGCGCCATGGTGCCGATCAACCTGCGACCGATGGAAGACGCGTGGAAACTCGGCAACCGGTTTGGTCTGGTGCCGCTGGTGCTGCCCATCGGCTGCACCAACCCGGTGGAGCGCGTGTTCACCGTGCGCGCGCGCATGAACGATCTGAAGGGCAGCCTGCAGCCCCTGCTGACCTTTGGCCTGCTTTCGGTGGCGGGCTTGCTGGTCAAGCCCGCGCAGGATGCCCTGCTCAGCCTGTTCGGCCGCAAGACCACCGCGGTGATGACCAATGTGCCAGGCCCGGCCACGAAGCTCAAGGTGTGCGGCTCCACGCTGGAGCAGAACATGTTCTGGGTGCCGCAGACCGGAACGGTGGGCCTGGGCGTGTCCATCCTGAGCTATGGCGGTGGCGTGCAGTTCGGCGTGATCGCCGACACCACCCTGTGCCCGGAGCCGCAGCGCATCATCGACGAATTCGAGCCGGAGTTCCGGCGACTGCTGACGCTCACCCTGATGCTCCCCTGGGGTGAAAGCAAAGCCTGACGAGCCCGCAGCTTCAAACCAGCGCCAGCCGGCGCGAGGCCATCTCCAGCAGTCCATCAAAGATCAGGCCTTCCACCAGTTCAACCTGCAACGCCATCGCGGGCGCCATCTTCCAGCCGGCGCCGCCGGTCATGAAGCACAGCGGTTCGTCGCCGCAGTGGCGACGCAGGTTGTCGACCATGCGCTGCACCGCGCCAGCAATGGCGAAGGTGCCTCCGCTGGTGAGCGCGTCGCTGGTGTTGGTGGGAAAGTCGCGCACTTCGCCGGTGGGCACGTGCAGGCCGGCCGTGCCCGACTCCAGCGCGCGCAACATGATGCCGTGACCTGGCAGGATGATGCCGCCCAGAAAACGCCCTTCGGTGTCGATGGCTTCCACCGTGACGGCCGTGCCCACCATCACCACCACGCAGGGCCGCTTCAAGCCGCGTGAGACCAGGCGGTGGCGCGCGCCGATCACCGCAACCCACCGGTCCGCGCCCAAGCGTGCGGGATGGTCGTAGCCGTTGACCACACCCGCCTCGGCGTTGCCGGACACCACCCATTGCGGCGTCACATCCCACAGTTCGAGCTGCTCTTCGACCCGGCGCTTGACCGCGTCTCCCGCGACCACACAGCCCAGCACCCAGCGCGGCGCCGGCAGGTCGGCCCAGTCGCCTTCGGCCAGGGTCTCGATGTTTTCGAGGAACTGGGCGCCTTGGGCGATCAGGCGCGAACCGGAACGCGGTTCTTCATACAAGGCCCACTTCAAGCGGGTGTTGCCAACGTCCAGGGCCAGAAATGTCATGCGCGGATTATGACCACGCCAACTCCGGCGATCTTGCGCACTGCAACATGGTGGCCCGACGATCCGCGCAGCGACGGAGCGTGTGGGCGAACAGCCCTCAGATCAATCCAATCCAGCAGGCGCGTTGCACCGCCGCCAGCTTGTTGTCGGTCTTGAGCTTGGCCATGGCGTTGGCCAGGTGGTAGTTCACCGTGCGTTCGGAGCAATCCATGCGCAGGGCCGTCTCGCGCGCGGTCAAACCTTCAAAGGCCATGTTCAGGCTCTCCAGCTCGCGCGGGCTCAGGTTGACCCGGGCTTCGGCGATCGCCCTGCGCAGCATGGGCCAGATGTTGAAGGCCGACCACGCCAGGGTCGCCGCCTCAGAACGGTCGGCGAAGGTGCGTGGGCTGAACATGAAACATTCGAAAGCGCGGCCGGCCGGCAGGCTGAAGGCCACGCGCACCAGCGTCTGGTAGCCGTGGGCCAGCCACAGGCGCCGCCAGCGGCTGGACTGTTCAAACACCGATTTGGAGATGTCCTGCCAGGCCACCAGGGGCGCATCGCTGTCGCGCCAGCTGGCGCCAAAATCGGCGCTGTCGGCCAGGGCCTGGGCGGCCGAGAGCAGGCGGGGCGGGTGCACCGCCAGCACCTCACGCTCCTCACGTCCCCCGGTGGGCGCTGGTCCCAGCACCATCACGGACTCCACCCCCTGGTCGTGCAAGGCACATACCCAGTCGGCCAGGATGCTGTCCAGGCTCACACTGTCAAAGTTGACAGGCAGGGTCATGACCGCGAACACTCTGTTGCAGACACAATCGGCCAGACACTGGGGCAGCCGGCACAGGCAACGGATGTTCTGCAATTCAAGGAGTACATATTGCCTCTGGACCGGTTGAGGTTGCTCAGCGCGAAGGCGCGTTTGTGGCGGTGGTTGCTGGACGAGGTGGTGCACGCGCCGCTGGAGCCGATTTTGCACCCATCGCGCGCCCGGCTGCAGTACCTCGGCGCTTTCACCATCCTGGGTCATATCGCCTTCGGGTGGATCTGGATTGCGCTGTTGCCGCAACCCTACGAGAACATGGCCACCCGCCTGGCCATGGCAAGCCTGGGCATCCCCCTGCTGATCGGGGCGGTCAACCGCGATCTCACTTCCAGGACGACGATCTGGATCTACTCCATGGCGTGCTGGCTGCAGCTGCCGACGTTCTTCTCCCTGATGTACTGGCTCAACGGTGGCAACGATGTCTGGCTCGCCAGCATGGCCTGCATGCTGGTCATCTACTACCACCTCACCGACTGGCGACTGGCCACGCTGGGCGCAGTCGCGGGTGTCCTTCTCAGTGTGCTGCTGGCCCGTGCCCTGCAGGTGGAATTGAGCGACCAGGCCACGCAGGCCGACCACCTCGTGGTGCTGGCGTTTGCCTGGGTAGCAGCGCTGTTGCTGGGCGCCTCCAGTGCCAACCTGCGCCGCACCCGCCTGATCAACACCTTGAGCACCATGGGCGTGATGGCGCACGAACTGCGCACGCCGCTGGCCACCGTCAACCTCATGGGCGACGTGTTGCGCAACCTCTCGCAACACGATCTGCCCGAGTCCAGGCAGAAGAAGTTCGACGAGCTGGCCACCCGGCTGCAGAACCTGGTGCGCAGCATGAACCGCCAGATCGACACCCAGATCTCCAACGCGCAGCTCACCCGCCTGCCGCGCGACCAGGCATCCATTCGCGCAGCCGAGCTGGTCCAGGACGTGGTGCTGAACTACCCCTACCGCTCTTCGCGCGAGCGCGACTGCGTGCAGGTGCACATCCAGCAGGACTTCCACTTCGTCGCCTCGCGCCAGTTGTTTTCCCAGGTGCTCACCAACCTGATGAAAAACGCGCTGCATTCGCTGGCCTCGGCCAGCCAGGCGCCCAGCCCGGGCGACCTCCGGCTGGACGTGGGTGTGCACCATGGCAAGGGCCGCATTGCAGTATCTGACGACGGTATCGGCATCGCCCACGAACAGCAGGCGAGAATCTTCGAGCCGTTCTTCTCGACCCTGGCAGGCGCCGGGAACGGCCTGGGCCTGACGTTCTGCAAGAACGTGGTGGAAGCGGCCCAGGGGAGCTTGAGCGTGCATTCCGAACCCGGACTGGGCGCGGTCTTCATGATCGACCTGCCCATCAAGCACCCGGCCTCCACCGCTTCATTCCCCCCACGCTGACGACACGATGGCACTGACGATTCCCCTTTTCCACCGTCCCGGCAGCATCCTGTTCCTCGACGACGACACCGACTACCTCGACATGCTCGGGCTCGTCATCCCGACCCACTGGCAGGTGGAGCTGTTCTCGCGTCCGTCGGGGTTTTCGCAGCGCATGCAGCAGGAGCCCGCGCGGTGGGAGGCCGACGCCATGGTGCAGCTGCAGATGATCGAACGCTGGCGTCAAGGGCAACCCCTGCTGCCGCAGATCCTGCGCTACTGGGCGGTGAATCCGGCGCGCTACCAACTGGTCAAGACCTGCGTGGTGGACTACGCCATGCCAGGCACCGATGGCCTCAAGGTGCTCAACACCTTGCTCGACTGGCCGGGCTCGCGGGTCTTGCTCACGGGACAAGCCGATGAGCAGATCGCCATCCAGGCCTTCAACAATGGCCTCATCGACCAGTTCGTCCCCAAGCAGACGACCGACATCACGCGCCACTTGCTGGGTGTGCTGCGCAAGCTGATGCACGCACCGCACCCGCGCCTGAACACCTTGTGGCGCGGCGCCATGCAACCCCCACAGCAGTCGCTGCTGCAGATCCCGTCGGTCGCGCAGGCCCTGCAGGCCTTCACCAGCCAGAACTGGGTGGAATACGCCGTGCTGGGCGAACCGTTTGGACTGATGGGCCTGGACGGCGCGGGCGATGCGCACTGGCTGCAGCTGGAGCCCACCAGCGGCCTGGGCGATCTGGCCGAGCTGGCCGGGTCGGCAGGGCTGGGCTTCGACGTGGTTCGTGCCATCCAGGCAGGCCACCAGCTGGCCGCCGTCGAGCTGCACCAGCAACTGGGCCTGAGCGGCCCGATCCGCACCTCACCGGCCTTCGCGCTGGGCGAAGACAAGCTGCTCACCGGAGCGGTGTTCTCGCTCGACGCTGCCGACCTGCCCCAACCCATTTACGGCTATCGGCGTTTTCTGGACGCCGAGGGCCACCGCACCGTTCAGGACAACTGAGCGCTGGCTGCGCGGGCGCGCCGCGCAATCGGCCAGTCCCAGGGTTTGACCACCGGAGCCAGTTCTTTCGCCACCGCAGCCACGTGATCGAGCTCGGCCCCGGTGAGTGCAGCGTGCAGCGTGAGGCGCACCATGGTGCGGTTGCGGCTGGTGGCGGGCGCGCAGAACACCGCGCCAAACACATCCCGCTCTTCCAGCAGGTCGCGCAGCACCATGGTGGCGGGCTCGGTGCCGGCTTCCAGCGCAATGATCTGCTCGGTTCCCTGGTGGATCGGGTAGCCCAGGTCGCTCAACATGCCGCGCAGTTGCTGCGTGTGGGCATGCAGCCGCTGGCGTTCGGTGTCGCTGCGCCGGATCACTTCCAGCGTGGCGTCCAGCGCGGCGATTTCGTGCGGCAGCAGGCACGAACTGAACATGTTGGGGTAACTGGTGCTGAGCACATAGTTGCGCATGGTGGCCGGCACGCTGAGGAAACCCGCCCGCCCCGCAAACGCCTTGGCCAGGCTGGCGGTGATGAAGTGCACGCGGTGGCTCAGTCCGAGCTCGGCGCACAGGCCGGCGCCCTGCGGTCCGTGGGTGCCCAGCGAGTGGGATTCGTCCACCAGCGTCATGCAGCCCCACCGCTCGGCCACCTCGACCACCTGCACCAGAGGCGCCACCGCGCCGGTGGTGCTGTAGACCGAGTCGACCACGATCAGACCGGCGCCGTGGCGCTGCACCAGCCGGTCCAGGTGCTCGGCATCGTTGTGGCGGAAGGGATGCGTCGTGGCACCCGCCCGCCGTGCGCCTTCCCACAACGAGGTGTGGGCCAGCGTGTCCATGTAGATCACGGTTTTCTCGTCGGCGATCGACTGCAGCAGGCCCAGGTTGGCGGCGTAGCCGGACTGGCAGATCAGCCCGTCTTCCTGGCCCAGCAGCCGGGCAAGTTTGAGTTCGAGTTTGCGCGCCGGGTGCTCGTCGAGCAGGAACACGCCCGACTGGATGACAAATTCGGCGTCGGTCTTGATGGCCAGGGTCTGGGCCTGGACGATCTCCGGGTGCCCGGTGAGGCTCAGGTAGTCGTTGCCGTTGAGGCGAACGGCGCCCGGACCCGCTTCACGCCCGTGCAACAGTGAGCGCCCGCTCCAGAGCGTGTCCCAGCGGGTGGTGAATTCGCGCTGGATCCGCCCGGCCAGATGCTCGGAAATGGGCGGGTGGGCGTGCGCGTTCTCGCGGGTGGCCAACGACGTCATGGGGGAATCCTTTGGAAATGGAAAACCCCATTGAAAAAAGAAATGTGCCAAAAATCACGTCGCACCTGTCAGGCCTGACAGGGGCTGTGAATCTTTCTTCTCAGTTTGCCTGCAGGCAAGCCGACCAGCGGTCTCGGCGGCTGGCGGTTGTCGGAGAAACGTGGCTCAGTTCTGCCGCCAAGGCAGCGCGTGGCGGCGCCAGCCGCCCTGCTGCCCGCGGTGGGCTTGCGCGTCCGGGTCGCCTTCGAAGCCTTCAAGGATGTTGTAGGCCTCCAGGCCGAGTTCGGTGGCGCGCTTGGCCGCTGCGATCGAGCGCACGCCGCTGCGGCAGAGCAGCACGATCTTTTTGCCCGCCGCAGCATTTTTCACCTGGGCATCAAACCCGGAATTCATGGTCATGCCGGGCCACTGCTTCCATGCCACCGGCACGGCGCCCGGCACAAAACCGACCCACTCGCGTTCGGCGTCGGTGCGCACATCCACCAACACGGCCTCGCCCGCCTGCACCCACTGCCAGGCGAGTTGTGGCGTCACGTCGCCCGCGTAGCTGCCTGCGTGCGGGCCGGCCGCGGGCCGTGGTTCCATGAACAGCACGCCGCCGGCGTCCTGCCGCTGGCCCGACATCAGGTTGGCCGGCACGGCCTCGTCCAGGCGTCGCGGCTTGGGCAGGTTGAGCGCATCCATCTGCGCAATGAACTCTGCCTCGCTCTTGCCCGTCACACGCTCGTTGTGCTGCTTCTCGTCGCCGATGGTGGAAGACTGCCGTCCCTTGTAGTCATGCCCTGGCCAGACGGTGGTGTCATCGGGCAGATCGAACAGCACCTGGGTGATGCTGTGATACAGATCCTTGGCGCTGCCCGACTGGAAGTCGGTGCGGCCGCACCCTCCGATGAGCAGCGTGTCGCCCGTGAACACATGGTGGCGCCAGACCAGGCTCATGCTGCCGGCGGTGTGGCCGGGCGTGTGCAGCGCTCGCAGCACCTCGCCGCCAAAAGTCAGTGTGTCGCCGTGCGCCAGCTGAACACCCGCCGTGCCGATGCCGCACCCATGGGGCGCTGCGGTCTTGGCGCCGGCCAGTTCGGCCAGCTTGCCGGCGCTGGTGATGTGGTCTGCATGTGCGTGGGTCTCCACGGTCCACACCAGTTTCAGTCCGTATTCGCGCAGCACATCGAGATCGCGCTCGATCTGTTCGTCCACCGGATCGATGATGAGTGCGTCGCGCGTGGATTGGTCAAACAGCACATAGGTGTACGTGCTCGAAGCGGGATCGAAGAGTTGAATTGGTTTCATGGTCGACAGCATGCCACCGGCGCAGCCCTTCTGCTCAACTTGCACCTGTACATCCCGGAAGGAAAAAATCAAACTTGCACCGGGCTTACAGCCCATGGGTCGTTCGGCCCATTGCGTTGGGAAACGCCCAAACAGTTAGCATGCAAACCTTGGTCGCGCGGCTTTTCGTAGACGGTTTTGTCGATGCAATCACCGCAAAGTAAAACGAACGAATGATGCTCGGTGAAAACCCTGTCGAGAGGATCGAGGCATGGGCCGCATGATGCACAACCCTCAACCCAGACTGGAGACAAACCCATGTCAGACAAGAAAACAGTGACCTCGCGCCGCGGCATGCTCAAAGGCGCGGCCGTCGCGGCGGGCGCCATGTCGGTGCCGATGATCGCCACCGCTCAAACCACGTCGCTGCGTTTTCAGAGCACCTGGCCCTCGAAGGACATCTTCCACGAATATGCCAACGACTTCGCCAAGAAGGTCAACGACATGGCCGGTGGCAAGCTGAAGATCGAAGTGCTGCCTGCCGGCGCCGTGGTGCCTGCTTTCCAGTTGCTCGAAGCGGTTGCCAAGGGCACGCTGGACGGAGGCCACGGCGTGGTGGCCTACCACTACGGCAAGAATTCGGCGTTGGCCTTGTGGGGCTCTGGTCCCTCGTTCGGCATGGACCCGAACATGCTGCTGTCATGGCACAACTACGGCGGCGGCAAGGAACTGCTGGCCGAGATCTACACCAGCTTGAATCTGGATGTGACTTCCTACCTGTACGGCCCCATGCCCACACAGCCGTTTGGCTGGTTCAAGAAGCCGATCGCCAAGGTGGCCGACATCAAGGGTGTCAAGTTCCGCACTGTCGGCCTGGCGGTGGACATGTACACCGACATGGGCGCAGCCGTGAACCCTCTGCCAGGTGGCGAGATCGTGCCTGCCCTGGACCGCGGCCTGATCGACGGCGCCGAGTTCAACAACGCTTCGAGTGACCGTCTGCTGGGCTTCCCCGACGTGGTGAAGAACTGCATGCTGCAGAGCTTCCACCAGAGCGGTGAGCAGTTCGAGATCCTGTTCAACAAGGGCAAGCTCAACGCCTTGCCAACCGAACTGAAGTCCATCATCGACTACGCCGTGCAGGCCGCCAGCGCCGACATGAGCTGGAAGGCCATCCAGCGCAACTCGCAGGACTACATCGAGCTGAAGAAGCAGGGCGTGAAGTTCTACAAGACCCCCGACGCGATCCTGCGCGCGCAGCTCGCGTCGTGGGACAAGATCATGGCCAAGAAGGGCGGCGAGAACGCGCTGTTCAAGAAGGTGCTGGACTCGCAGAAAGTGTTTGCCGAGCGTGCCGGCCAGTGGCACAACGACTACACCGTCGATTTCAAGATGGCTTACAACCACTACTTCGGCAAAGGTGCCAAGAAGAGCTGATCGATTGGCCTTGAGAAGGGGCGCCTCGGGCGCCCCTTTGTGTTTTTGGAACTTCCCATGCAAAAGTTTTTATTGACGGTGGACCGTTTCTCCACCTGGTTCGGCAAGGCTTGCGCCTGGTCGGTCGTTGCCCTCACGCTGCTCATCTGCTGGGAAGTGTTTTCCCGCTACGTCATGAACAACCCGCACGCCTGGGTGCTGGACGCCCAGATCATGTTGTACGGCTTGTTGTTCATGGCGGCAGGCGCCTACACCCTGGCCAAAAACGGCCACGTGCGTGGCGACGTGCTGTACGGATTTTTTCGTCCGCGCACGCAGGCCAGCATCGACCTGCTGCTCTACCTCGTTTTCTTCCTGCCCGGCATCGTGGCCATGACCTGGGCCGGCTGGACGTTTGCCAACGAATCGCTGGCCATTCGCGAACAGACTTTCAACGCGGACCCGTTGCCGCTCTACCCCTTCAAATTTGTGGTGCCGATTGCCGGTGGTGTGTTGCTGCTGCAGGGCATCGTCGAAATCATCCGCTGCGTGATTTGCCTGCAAACGGGCGAATGGCCCAAGCGCGAGGAGGACGTGGAAGAAGTCGATGTCGAAAAACTCAAGGAAATGGTGCACGTGAAAGACGCTGACCTCGCCGATCTGGACCAGCTCGTTCCCCAGAAGGGTGGCCAAAAATGAAGATCCGCAAAGAACTCTGGTTCGGCTTCGGCCTCATGGCCCTGATCCTCGTCGCCGTGGTGGGCATGGTGCTCAGCACCGAGACCATGACCAACGGCCACTATGGCCTGCTCATGCTGTCGCTGGTGGTCGTGGCCATCATGCTGGGCTTTCCGACCGCCTTCACCCTCATGGGCATGGGGATGATGTTCGCCTTCTTTGCCTACCATTCCGGCGGGCAGACCTCAGCAGGTGCGATCCAGCAGACGCTGGACCTGATGGTGCAACGCACTTTTTCGGTGATGGGCAACGACGTGCTCATCTCGATTCCGCTGTTCGTGTTCATGGGCTACCTCGTCGAACGCGCCAACCTGATCGAAAAACTGTTCCACAGCCTGCACCTGGCGCTCTCGCGGGTGCCCGGTTCGTTGGCCGTGGCAACACTGGTGACTTGTGCGATCTTTGCCACGGCCACCGGCATCGTGGGTGCGGTGGTCACGCTCATGGGCCTGCTGGCCATGCCGCAGATGCTGCGTGCCGGCTACGACGTGCGCCTGACCGCAGGCTCCATCACCGCCGGCGGCTGCCTGGGCATTCTGATCCCGCCCTCGGTGCTGCTGATCGTCTACGGCGCCACCGCCGGTGTGTCGGTGGTGCAGCTCTACGCGGGTGCGTTTTTCCCGGGGCTGATGCTGGCCGGCCTGTACATCCTGTACGTGATCATCATGGCGAAGATCAAGCCGGCCTGGGCGCCGCCGCTGAGCGCCGAGCAACGCCGGGTGCCGATTCCCGCGCCACTGCGGGCCATCGGCGCCACCAGCGAAGGCTGGGCGCTGGGTGGCCTGATCAAAGGTCTCAAAGGCAAGAACAACCAGAACGCCTCCACCCGCTACATGCTGGGTCAACTCAGCATCGCGCTCGCGCCAGCGCTGCTGTTTGTGCTGGTGGCGGTGATGAGCTACCAAAGCGCCACCCGGGTGGTCCAGGTTGAAACCTACGAAGGCCTGACGTCGTTGAACGACTCGAGCCGCAGCGGATCATCTGGCGAAGAAGGCGGGCT
Organism: Hydrogenophaga sp.; assembly: GCF_022844385.1. Taxonomy (GTDB): domain Bacteria; phylum Pseudomonadota; class Gammaproteobacteria; order Burkholderiales; family Burkholderiaceae_C; genus Hydrogenophaga. The sequence continues at coordinate 19,234 of NZ_JALHLX010000047.1, forward strand.
CGCCGAGCCGCCCGGTGAAGAGGAAGACAGTGGCGGCCTGTCGGAGCCGCCGGCCGAAGCATCTGCCGACGCAGACGTGGCTGAGCCTCCCGGTGCACAGGCGGACGGCGACGTGGCTGAGCCTGCGGGCGCCGAGGCGGACGAACAAGCCATGAGCGGATCCGGTGCAGCCGAAGGTGGTCTCGCGCTGCCGCCAGGCTCGGTGCCTGCGCCGCCCGGCACAGAACCAGCGGCGGCCACCACCAAACCCGCGTCGGCCAGCTACTGGATCGGTCTGGGTGTGGGTGGACTGGCCCTCGCTCTGTTCTACGGCATCCTGAGCTACGCGCGGCTCGAGGTGTTCAAGATGCTGCTCTCCAGCTTCTTCCCGCTTCTCGTGCTCATCCTGTCGGTGCTGGGGTCCATCGTCTTCGGTCTGGCCACACCCACCGAAGCAGCCGCCGTGGGTGCGCTCGGTGGCTTCCTGCTCGCAGTGGCTTACCGCCAGCTCACCTTCAACGTGGTCAAGGAAAGCGTGTTCCTCACCGCCAAGACCAGCGCCATGGTCTGCTGGCTGTTCGTCGGATCGGCCATCTTCTCGGCGGCGTTTGCGCTGCTGGGCGGACAGGCGCTGGTGGAAGAGTGGGTGCTGGGGATGAACCTGACCAGCACCGAGTTCCTGATCCTGTCCCAGGTGATCATCTTCATCCTGGGCTGGCCGCTGGAATGGACCGAGATCATCGTGATCTTCATGCCCATTTTCATCCCGCTGCTGGACAACTTCGGCATCGATCCGCTGTTCTTCGGCCTGCTGGTGGCGCTGAACCTGCAGACCGCCTTCCTGAGCCCGCCGGTGGCCATGAGCGCGTTTTACCTGAAGGGTGTGGCTCCGAAGCATGTGACGCTGAACCAGATCTTTGCCGGCATGCTGCCGTTCATGGGCATTCAGGTGCTCGCCATCGTGCTGCTGTACCAGTTCCCCGCCATCGGGATGTGGCTGCCACAGGTGCTGTACCGCTGATCCAGCGGCTGAGGACCAGGCATTCCCAGGGGCACTTCGGTGCCCCTTTTTTGCTCAAACGCGGTAACATTACGTTTACGTAAACGTCAACCAGATGGGTGTGCTGCCAGTGGCCCCCGAACCGATCGGAACACCCATGTCCAGCCAGACAGACGCTGCCCTGCCCTTTCCCACCCAGGCCATCGTGGCCAGCAAGGGCACCGTTTGGCGAGACTGGCAGGTGGCCCCAGACAACGGCAACAAGAAGCCCAAGGGCGTCTCGCTCAAATCGTTCAAACCCGACGCCAAGCCGTTCTCCACCGGCAGCAAGGCCGGCGACCAGGCGGCCTTGGCCACCCTCACCGAAGAGCTCGACGCGCTGCAGAACCTTTTCTACGCCGATGGCCGCTACAAGATCCTGGTGGTGCTGCAAGGCACCGACACCGCGGGCAAAGACGGCACGGTGCGCGGTGTGTTTGCGCGCACCAGCCCGCTGGGCGTACACACCGTGGGCTGGAAAGCACCGACCGAAGCCGAGCGCGACCACGACTACCTCTGGCGCATCCACGACAAGGTCCCGGGCGCCGGGCAGATCATGGTGTTCAACCGCAGCCACTACGAAGACGTGCTGGTGCCCACGGTCAACGGCTGGATCACGCCGCAGCAGACGCTGCAGCGCTACGAGCACATCAAGGACTT
>NZ_JALHLX010000048.1:0-16016 GCF_022844385.1 Hydrogenophaga sp.
GTGGTCGAATGGTGCATGTCGCTGGATCCCTTGTCGCGTCCGCAATCGGTGTTTGCGCTGCAGAAAGAACTCAGCCGCGAAACCGAGCGCAGTTACACCAAGCTCACCGTGGCCGAAAAGATGCGGCTGCAGTTTGACAACATCGTGTCGGACAACAAGAAATCCCTGCGGAAATCCACCAACGCCGGCACCAAGTTTCGATGAAATTTTCGGTCTATCAGATCAGCCGCCAAGGTGGGCGGGAGCGCAATGAAGACCGCATGGGCTACGCCTACACCCGTGAATCCGGCCTGTTTGTGCTGGCCGACGGCATGGGGGGTCACCCCGAAGGCGCCATGGCGGCACAGCTGGCCCTGCAAACCTTCTCGGCTTACTTCCAGAAGGCGGCCAATCCCACGGTGAGAGAGGTGCCTGAATTCCTCTCCAGCGCACTCATGGCCGCGCACCACCAGATCATCCGTTACGCTGCTGAAAAAGGCATGCTGGACACGCCCCGCACCACGCTCGTGGCGTCCGTCATGGAGCGGGGTCATGTGTACTGGGTGCATTGCGGCGACTCGCGCTTGTATGTGGTTCGCAATGGCGAAATGCTCACGCGCACGCGCGACCACTCCTACATGGAGCAGCAAGCCCACTTGGGGCGGGCCACCGAGCACATCAACCGCAACATCCTGTTCACCTGCCTGGGCTCACCCGCCAAGCCTGTCTTTGACCTCTCGGGCCCGGTGCAATTGATGCAGGGCGACCGCGTGCTGCTGTGCTCTGATGGCCTGTGGGGTACGGTGACCGACGAAGAGATCACGTCCGAGTTGTCCAAGCGCCCGCTGGAGCAGGCCGTGCCCGAGCTGGTGGAGCTGGCGCTCAAACGTGGCGGCCCGCGCTGCGACAACGTGACTGTGCTCGCCATGGAATGGGAGACGGCCGACGAGTTCCAGAGCACCCGCGTGTCCACCGAGGACATCGAAGAAGGTGTGTTCGCCTCCACCATCCAGTCGGGCACGCCCGACTCGACCATGGAGGATCTGGACGACGCGGCGATCGAACAATCGATCGCCGAAATCAACGAAGCGATTCGCCGCACGGCCGAACGCAACACCTGAGGTTTTCCATGAGCGAAGTTTCCCGACCCGGCCAACGGGCCGTTGATGCCTTGCGCCCTGTGCGCATCACCCGCAGCTACACCATGCATGCCGAAGGCTCGGTGTTGATCGAATTCGGCCACACCAAGGTGCTGTGCACGGCGTCGGTCGAAGAGAAGGTGCCGCCGCACAAGCGTGGCAGCGGCGAAGGCTGGGTAACGGCCGAATACGGCATGCTGCCGCGAGCCACCCACACCCGCAGCGACCGCGAGGCGGCCAAGGGCAAGCAGAGCGGACGCACGCAGGAGATCCAGCGCCTCATTGGCCGCTCGCTGCGCGCGGTGTTCGACCTCAAGGCATTGGGTGAACGCACCATTTCGCTGGACTGTGACGTGATCCAGGCCGACGGCGGCACCCGCACCGCCAGCATCACCGGCGCTTTTGTAGCCGCGCACGATGCGGTCTCGAAGCTGATCGCCGACGGCAAGATCGCGGCCTCGCCCATCAAGGACCACGTGGCGGCGATTTCCGTCGGCATCTTGCAAGGCACGCCGCTGCTTGATCTGGAGTACGTGGAAGACTCGGCCTGCGACACCGACATGAACGTGGTGATGACCGGCGCCGGTCATTTCGTGGAGGTGCAGGGCACGGCCGAGGGCGTGGCCTTCACGCGCCGCGAGATGGACGCACTGCTGGCGCTGGCCGAAAAAGGCATCGACGAACTCGTCAACCTGCAAAAGCATTCGCTCGGTATCGCAAAAGCATGAAGCTGGTCCTGGCTTCGAACAACAAGGGAAAACTCGCCGAGTTGCAGGCGCTCTTTGCGCCGCTGGGCATTGAGCTGGTGCGCCAGGCCGACCTGAACATTCCCGAAGCGCCCGAACCGCACCGCACCTTTGTGGAGAACGCGCTGGCCAAGGCCCGCCATGCAGCGCGAGTCAGCGGTCTGCCTGCGTTGGCCGACGATGCCGGACTGTGTGTCGAGGCCTTCGGTGGGCTGCCGGGTGTCGATACGGCCTTCTATGCCACGCAGTTTGGCTATGAGAAGGGCGACGACAACAATGTGCGCGCCCTGCTCGAACAGATGCAGGGCCTTCAGGACCGCAGAGCCGCGCTCGTGAGCACGCTGGTGGCCTTGCGCAGCGCTGATGATCCCGAGCCGCTGGTGGCCACCGGCCGTGCGCCCGGCCTCATCACGCAACAGCCGATCGGCGAAAACGGTTTCGGCTTCGACCCGGTCATGTTTCTGCCAGCCTTTGGGAAAACCTTCGCTGAGCTGCCCACCGAGGTGAAAAACGCCAACAGCCACCGCGGGCGTGCATCGCAACAGATGCTGAAGTTGATGCGCGAGCGCTGGTTTGCGCCGGCGCCCGCGGCCGCGCCATGAGTGCCGAGCAGCCGGTGTCCTGGCCCGGCGGCCTGCCCGGTCACAAGGCGGCCCAGCCCGAAGCCGCCTGGAACGATGTCCGCCACTGGATGCGCCCGGGCACGCTGCAACTGCAAAGCCTGCCACCGCTGTCGCTCTACATCCACCTGCCGTGGTGCCTGAAGAAGTGCCCCTACTGCGACTTCAATTCGCACGAATGGAGCGCCACGTCCGAGCCGGGCCAGCCGCTGCCCGAATCGCGTTACCTGGACGCCTTGCGTGCCGACCTGGAAGCCTCGCTGCCGCTGATCTGGGGCCGCACCGTGCACAGCGTGTTCATCGGTGGCGGCACGCCCAGCCTGTTTTCACCCGCAGCCATCGACCGCTTGCTGGGCGATGTGCGTGCGCTGCTGCGGCTGGATGCCGACGCCGAGATCACGCTCGAAGCCAACCCGGGCACCTTCGAAAAGGACCGCTTCCGCGCGTTTCGCGAAGCGGGCGTGACCCGGCTCTCGATCGGCGTGCAAAGCTTCAACGACCTGCACCTCAAGGCACTGGGCCGCGTGCACGACCGGGACCAGGCGATGGCTGCTGTCGAAGAAGCCGCGCAGGCCTTCGACACCTTCAACCTCGACCTCATGTACGCGCTGCCCGGGCAGACGCTGGCCGACTGCGAGGCCGACGTGCGCACCGCACTGTCGTTCGCGCCGCCGCACATCTCCATCTACCACCTCACGCTGGAGCCCAACACGTACTTTGCAAAGTACCCGCCCGCGTTGCCACCTGAGGACGAGGCCTGGGACATGCTGGACCGCATCACCGAACTCACCGGCGAGGCCGGGCTGCAGCGTTACGAGGTGTCGGCCTATGCGCGCGCGGGGCACCGCAGCTGGCACAACACCAACTACTGGCAGTTCGGCGACTACCTCGGCATCGGCGCGGGCGCGCACAGCAAGCTGAGCTTTGCCCACCGCGTGGGGCGCCCGGTGCGCGTGCGTGAGCCGCGCCTGTACATGGAGCGTGCGCTGGCGGGCAACGCGGTGGTGAGTGCCGACGAGGTGCCCCGCAAAGCGTTGCCGTTCGAGTTCATGCTCAACGCCTTGCGGCTCAAGGAAGGCTTCAGCCTGCAGCAGTTCATGGAGCGCACCGGCCTGCCGCTGTCCAGCATTGAAGCCGGGTTGGCGCTGGCGGCGCAGAAGGGCCTGATCGAGCGCGATGCGGCCCGCGTGTGGCCCACGGATCGGGGCTTCGACTTCCTCAGCGACCTGCAGGAAATCTTTCTCGCAGACTGACGCTGCACTGTCTCAGGCGGTGTGCAGACTGAAGCCCACGCGCGTGGTGCCACCACTGGACTCCGCAGCCGGAAATCCGTCGTGCATGCGTGCAATGGCCGCCACGATGGACAGGCCCAGGCCGTGGTGTGGCTTCTCCATCTCGCAGCGCGACACGTCGGCGCGGAAGAAGCGGTCGAACAGGCGCGGCAGGTGCTCGGCCTCGATCGTGGGGCCGGTGTTTTCCACCCACAACCGCACACTGTCGCTGGCTTCTCGCACGATGCGCGCTCTCAGCTTGGAGCCCGCGTCGGCGTAGCGGATCGCGTTGCCCAGCAGGTTGGACAAGGCACGTTTGACCAGCGGCTCGTCCACCGACAACGTGGTGTCGCCGTCGATGGTCACCGTCAGGCCACGCTCCTCCATCGGGACCTCGTGGAATTCCACCACCTGCTGCAGCAGTTGCGCCAGGCTCACCACAGCGCGGCGCCGCGCCTTCACGCCGCGGTCCGCCTGCGTGAGGAACAGCATGTCGTTCACGATGGCTGGGTGACCCGGACATCGTCACGTTCAATGTGCGCACGGGCCCTGGCAAGACCCGCGCCCAGGTGCTGGCCGAACTCGGCGAAGCCCAGCGCCTGGGCCTGGTGGACTTCTTCGACAACAAGTACCCCGTGGTGGCCACGCCCGAGCAAGCCGAGCAGATCCGCCAGGCTGGCCTTCGGGCCCGTTGGTGTTTTCGCGCGTTTATGTGAAGTAGTTCTCACTTTCAAGTGTGAACCCTTGGCGCGCCAGCGCACAGAAGGGCGGCACTCCACTCCGTACTATCAATGGGGTTCATCCACCGGATGAAAGTTGGTCAGTTTCACAGTGGAGCTCTCATGAAACGTCGTGCAGCGTTGGTGGTGTCTTTGGTGGCGATGGCCGGTGTGGTCAGCTGCGGTGGTGGCGGCGACGACGTGGTGGGTGCACCATCGGGGCCGTCTGCTGAGGGGTACTACGCGGGCTCATTGGTTGTGACTGCGTTTCCGGCGACGGTTGGCAATCCTCAGCTGCCCAACACAAGCACTGCATTTCAGATGCTGGTGCTTGAAAATGGTCAGTTCTGGACGATTTACGGTACGCCCAACGGCGCAGAACTGGACGTTGAAGGTTTTGCTCAGGGCACTGGCACTTCCAATGGCAGCTTGTTCATCGCCGGTGGCGTGAGGAACTTCGCCAATCCGCCTCCGTCACTTGCCACCAACGCGGTGGCCAGCGCGAGCTACAACGCATCCGCCAAGTCCATCAGCGGAACGATCACGGACTCGACCACCACCTTGACGATCACCAGTGCTCCGCAGTCAGCGTATGACTACAGCGCCGCTGCCGCTCTGACCAGTCTGACCGGTGTCTGGACGGTGGAGGGTCCTGCAAACGACGAGTACACCTTGAATGTATTGGCCGACGGAACATTCACGAGCACTCCCACATCACTGCCCGGTTGCCCTTTCTCGGGTACTTTTGTCCCCCGCAACACTGGCAAGAACGTGTTCAATCTGACGGTCACCAATGGGGCCGCTCTCTGCAGCTCCCCGAATCTGGTGTCCACAGGCGTTGCTTATCTGGTGCCGGCGGGCGCAGGGACTCAGCTGACACTGGCCACGGTAAGTGCCGACCGCCAGCTCGGTGCCGTTGTCTCTGGAGCACGCTGAGGCACCTTGCTAGTCAAGTCCAGAGTCACAAACCCGCCCACTCCACCGGCACTGCCCGTCATCCGACAGCCAGGGATGGGCGTGGCCCGCGCAGCCGGTCTGGCAGATGGCTTTTCGTGCCGCTTCCAAGTCCTGCGCTGGACCGGACTGCGCAGGCACTGTGCTTGACGCACGGGAACGGTGAGGGATGCTGGCCACCGGCGTGTTCATGCCCCACAGCAAAGTCGTCCGCGCAACCACGAGTTGTCCACGCAAGCGCACGACTTCGCTGGTCAGGGCACTCAGCGCCACTTCCTTCTCTCGCATGAGCCTGGACACCCGGTCCTGAACGCCGCCCATGTGTCGGCACAGCACCGCGTGCTCAAGCACCACGCCTGAGGACTGCGGGCTCATTGAACCAACGAGGCCGTGGTGTGCCACAGGCGCCGCTCGGGCAGCAGATCGTCGGTGTTCAGCGCGGGTCGCTCGGCCGGCCCGTCACCCGCCTTCAACAACACGTCCCAGTGCTGATGCATGCGCTGAACCACCGTGCGAAAGCTCGACGATAGCCCCGGGTGCTGGCCCAGAAAAAACAGGTTGGAGCGGATCTTGCGCCCCATCAGATCGCGTTGCGTGGCGCAGGCGCTCTGGGCATGGCCCGTCATCAGTGCCAGCGTGCCCGCGAGCATGGCCTCGGCGCAGGGCATCACGTGTTCTTCGTCTTCGTGCAGTTCGGGTTCGGTGTTCACAGCGGTCTCCAGACAAGGGTGTGGATGTCGCGCCTGAGCGCGAGCGGTGCTGGCTGCCGGTCAGAACTTGCGGGTGGTGAAGGACCGAGGCTGGCTTGCTGACCCCATATTAAATGAGAATGGATCGCATTTAAAGAGGGCTGACAGGATTGTTTGCAAGCGGGTGTTTCGGCGTGCCCTGACGCGCGCCGAGCGCGCAAGAAAAAAGGGCCTTGATTGCTCAAGGCCCTTGAATTCATTGGCGGAGACGGTGAGATTCGAACTCACGGACCCTTGCGAGTCGGCAGTTTTCAAGACTGCTGGTTTAAACCGCTCACCCACGTCTCCGGATGCGGTTGCAACGCGTGGATTTTAGCCTGCGGTCTCAGGCGGGCAGTGCCGCCGGTTCGGGTTGTGGTTTGGGCAGCATGCCGCGCGTCTCGATAAAGCGCACCACCTCGTCCACACCCACCAGCGTCTTGAGGTTGGTCATGACCCAGGGGCGGCGCGCGCTGTCGGGGCGCATGCGCGCGGTATCGGCCTTCATCACCTCCAGGTCGGCGCCCACATGGGGAGCGAGGTCGGTCTTGTTGATGACGAAGAGGTCGCTCTTGGTGATGCCGGGGCCGCCTTTGCGCGGAATCTTTTCGCCGGCGGCCACATCGATCACGTAGATGGTGAGGTCGCTGAGTTCGGGGCTGAAGGTGGCGGCGAGGTTGTCGCCGCCGCTTTCGATGAACACCACGTCGGCGTCGGGGAACTCACCGAGCATGCGGTCGATGGCCTCCAGGTTGATGGAAGCGTCTTCGCGGATGGCGGTGTGCGGGCAGCCGCCGGTCTCCACACCCATGATGCGTTCGGCCGGCAGCGCGCCGCTCACGGTGAGGATGCGCTGGTCTTCCTTGGTGTAGATGTCGTTGGTGATGGCGATCAGGTCGTAGCGATCGCGCATGGCCTTGCACAGCATCTCCAGCAACGTGGTCTTGCCCGAGCCGACCGGGCCGCCAATGCCCACGCGCAGGGGGGGCAGGTGTTTGGTGCGGCGGGGAATGTGGTGCAGGGGGGTCATGAGCGGAACAGGCGTGAGTACTGGGTTTCGTGGCGGGCGGAGTGGATGGCCAGCAGCGGTGTGAAGGCTTGCCGGTCGTCGTCGTGCAGGTGGATGGCGTGGTCCACCGCGGCGGGGATCTGCTTCGCCAGACGCGCCAGCATGCGCTGGCCGGCGCTCTGGCCCAGCGGCACCGACTTGATGGAAGCCTGCACCATGTTTTCGCACCAGCCGAAGGCGTAGCCCACCAGGCTGTCGTGCACGCTGGCACCGGTGCTGGCGGCCGCGCAGGCGCAGGCCACGGGGTAGGTGGGTGGGTCCAGCTGTGCGCTGTGCAATTGTTCGAACACGCCGGTGCCCAGCTCACCGAGCTGGCGTGCCCACTCCATCAGGGATCGGCCCATCTGTTCACTCTGCAGGCGAAATTCAAGCGTCTCGCGGGTCTGCAGCACCCAGTGATTGAGCTGGGTGATGCGGGTCAGGTCGTTGGCGCGCCACGCCGGGATGGCCTGTGCCACCACCGCCAGATCGCTGCGCGCCAGGCCCAGGTGAAGCTGGTCGGTGAGCCAGGCGGCGGCACTCGCTTCATCCGACACCAGACCGGCGTCCACGGCCGATTCGAGTCCTTCGGAATACGAGAAGCCGCCCACCGGCAGGGCGGGAGAGGCGAGCCAGAGGATCTGCAGCAGGCTGGCGGCCGAGCGGGGCGGCGCCTGGGCGGCGTCAGCCGTGGTCATGGCTGTGTTGGTCGTGGCCGTGCGCGTGGTCATGCCCGGTGTGGTGGACGTGCGTCTCTTTGGCGCCATGCACATGGATGTTCCCACCACCGGACCCGTGGCCGCCATACGCGCCGGCCTCGGGCTCGAAAGGCTCACGCGCCTCCACCACCGTGAGGTGCATTGAACGCAGCATGTCGGCCAGCACATGGTCGGGCTCGATCTTCAGGTGGTCGGGTTTGAGTTCGATGGGCACATGCCGGTTGCCCAGGTGGTAGGCCGCGCGCATGAGGTCGAAGGCCTGCTCGTGGGCCGGGTGGTCGGGGCAGGCGGTGATGCGCAGCACCGGTTGCGGCGCAGCCACCACGCGCAGGAGCGAACCGTCTTGCGTGACGAGTACGTCGCCACCGCGCACCACAGTGCCGCGCGGCAGGAACACGCCCACATGGCGCTCGTCGGAGGCCACGGTGTCGAAGCGGCTTTTCTGGCGGATGTCCCAGTCCAGTACCAGCTGCGCGGCGCGTTGCACCAGGGGCTTGGCGAGTCCCTGGCCCTGGGGGATGAGTTTGGAGGCTTGCAACATGAAGGCTTTGTTCAGAACAGGAAGTAGCGTTGCGCCATGGGCAACGTGATGGCGGGCTCGCAGGTGAGCAGCACGCCGTCGGCGCGCACGGCGTAGGTTTGTGGATCGATTTCCATTTTGGGCAAGAGGCTGTTGTGCACCATGCTGGCCTTGGTCACGCAGCGGCAGCCACGCACCGCGTCCAGCGTCTTGCGCAGGCCGTAGCGTTCGCCCACACCGGCGCTCAACGCGGCCTGCGAAACGAATGTGAGGCTGCTCCTGGCCATGGCGCCGCCGAAGCTGCCGAACATGGGCCGGTAGTGCACCGGCTGCGGGGTGGGAATGGAGGCGTTGGGGTCACCCATGGCGGCCAGCGCGATGCTGCCGCCTTTCAGGATGAGCGCCGGCTTCACTCCGAAAAAGGCGGGTTTCCACACCACCAGGTCGGCCCACTTGCCGACTTCAAGCGAACCCACGATGTGCGAGATGCCGTGCGCAATGGCGGGGTTGATCGTGTACTTGGCGATGTAGCGTTTGACGCGGAAGTTGTCGTTGCGCGGTCCGTCCCCGGGCAAGCTGCCGCGCTGGCTCTTCATCTTGTCGGCCGCTTGCCAGGTGCGGATGATCACCTCGCCCACGCGGCCCATGGCCTGGCTGTCGCTGCTCATCATGCTGATGGCGCCCATGTCGTGCAGGATGTCCTCGGCCGCGATCGTCTCGCGGCGTATGCGGCTCTCGGCGAAGGCCAGGTCTTCGGGGATGCCGGCGTCCAGGTGGTGGCACACCATGAGCATGTCCACGTGTTCGTCCAGCGTGTTGACCGTGTAGGGCATGGTCGGGTTGGTGGAGCTGGGCAGGAAGTTGGCCTCGCCCACCACACGCAGGATGTCGGGTGCATGCCCACCGCCGGCGCCTTCGGTGTGGAAGGCACAGAGGCTGCGGCCCTTGGTGGCGGCGATGGTGTCTTCCACAAAGCCCGACTCGTTGAGTGTGTCGGAGTGGATGGCGACCTGCGTGTCTGTGGCTTCGGCGACATCGAGGCAGTTGCTGATGGCACTCGGTGTGGTGCCCCAGTCTTCGTGCAGCTTCATGCCGATCACGCCGGCGTTGATCTGCTCGTGCAGCGGGGCGGGCAGGCTGGCGTTGCCCTTGCCCAGAAAGCCCAGGTTCATGGGCAGGCCGTCGGCGGCCTGCAGCATGCGTTCGATGTGCCAGGGGCCGGGCGTGCAGGTGGTGGCGAAGGTGCCGGTGGCCGGGCCGGTGCCGCCACCGAGCATGGTGGTGATGCCGGAGGTGAGGGCTTCGTCCACCTGCTGCGGGCAGATGAAGTGGATGTGGCTGTCGATACCGCCGGCGGTGACGATGTTGCCTTCGCAGCTGATGACCTCGGTGCCCGGGCCGATGATGATGTCCACGCCGGGTTGTGTGTCGGGGTTGCCGGCCTTGCCGATGGCGACGATGCGCCCGTCTTTCAGGCCGATGTCGGCCTTGACGATGCCCCAGTGATCGATGATCACGGCGTTGGTCATCACGGTGTCCACGGCACCCTCAGCGCGGGTGCGCTGGCTCTGCGCCATGCCGTCGCGGATGGTCTTGCCGCCGCCGAACTTGACCTCTTCTCCGTAGCCACCGGCGGCGAGGGTGAAGTCTTTCTCGATCTCGATCATGAGACCGGTGTCGGCCAGGCGCAGGCGGTCGCCCACGGTGGGACCGAACATGTTGGCGTAGGCGCTTCTTGAAATCGTGCTCATGCGAGCTTTCCTTGAACAAGGCCGCGAAAGCCGTACACGATGCGGTCACCCGCGTAGTCCACCAGCTCCACCGTGCGTTGCTGACCCGGCTCGAAGCGCACCGCCGTGCCGCTGGCGATGTTCAGCCGCATGCCGCGCGCAGCCGTGCGGTCAAAGTCGAGCGCGCCGTTCACTTCTGCAAAGTGGTAGTGCGAGCCGACCTGGATCGGGCGGTCGGCGCCGTTCTTCACCACCAGGGTGAGCGTGCGCCGGCTGGGGTTCAGGACATGTTCGCCCTCATCAACAAGGAGTTCGCCGGGGATCATGGCGTGCTCCTTCAGCGCTTGCCGCTGGACCACCACAGCGCCACCGCAATGGCCACCACCACGCCCACGAAACCCAGAACGTCGGTGGCATGCCAATGGGAACCGAACAGGCCATGGCCCTCATGGGCCAGGGCTGGCGCGCTGAAGACGGTGGCGAGGAAGGCAGGGGTGATGCGCATGGTGCTCTTTCAGGGAATGGGTTGGTGCACGGTCACCAGCTTGGTGCCGTCGGGAAACGTCGCTTCCACCTGGATGTCCGGGATCATCTCGGCGATGCCCTCCATCACGTCGGCGCGGGTCAGCACGTTGCGCCCGTCGCTCATGAGCTGGGCCACGGTCTTGCCGTCGCGCGCGCCCTCCATCACGGCCGCGCTGATCAGCGCCACAGCCTCGGGGTAGTTGAGCTTGAGTCCACGCGCCTGGCGCCGCTCGGCCAGCAGGGCGGCGGTGAAGATCAGCAGCTTGTCTTTTTCTCTTGGCGTCAGTTCCATGGCGGTGCGTGTGTCCCGGGTGGTGCTTTGGGTGGGGAGTCAGCAATTCCCGTGCCCCGGGAGGACATTGGCCACCAGCGTGGCACGAAAGCTGCACAAACGCAGTGTGACAACCATCCCCATCGTCCCCATCCGCACCGCACCCCCATCCACCGCAGGGCACGAGCCCGGGCTGGACGCGCCGCAGCGCATCACCCGCGTGCGCCGCGACTACAACAGCTGGGTCGGCAGCGAAACGATGGAGGACTACGCGCTGCGCTACACCCCGCAGCGCTTTCGCAAATGGAGCGAATGGCGCGTGGCCAACACCGCGTTCGGCGCCGCCTCGTTCCTGATCCTGGAGGCCGTGGGCGCCACGCTGCTGGTGCAGTACGGTTTCGTGAACGCGGCGCTGGCCATCCTGTGCACCGGTTTGATCATTTTCCTCGCCGGCCTGCCCATCAGCGTGTATGCCGCGCGCTACGGGGTCGACATGGACCTGCTCACGCGCGGTGCGGGCTTTGGCTACATCGGCTCCACCATCACCTCGCTGATCTACGCCACCTTCACCTTCATCTTCTTCGCGCTGGAAGCGGCGGTGATGGCCTACGCGCTGGAGCTCGCGCTCGACATCCCGCCCGCCTGGGGTTACCTCATCTGCGCGGTGGTGGTCATCCCGCTGGTGACGCACGGGGTTTCGGTGATCAGCCGCTTTCAGATGTGGACCCAGCCACTCTGGCTGGTGATGATGGTGGTCCCTTTTGGGGCGGTGGCCATCATGGCACCCGAAACGTTCACCAACGTGGTGCGTTATGGGGGTGAATCCGGCGCGGGTGTGCAGTTTGACTGGCACCTGTTTGGTGCGGCACTCACGGTGGGCATCGCGCTCATCACGCAGATGGGCGAGCAGGCCGACTACCTGCGCTTCATGCCCGCGAAGGAGCCAGGCAAGGGCCTGCGCTGGTGGGCCGGTGTGCTGGCCGGTGGGCCGGGCTGGGTGGTGCTGGGCGTGCTGAAGATGCTGGGCGGTGCGGTGCTGGCGTACCTGGCCATCAGCCACATGGTGCCCACCGAGCGTGCGGTGGACCCGAACCAGATGTACCTCGCGGCCTACGAGTACGTGTTTGCCGACTACGGCTGGGCGGTGGCGGCCACGGCGATCTTTGTGGTGGTCTCGCAGCTCAAGATCAACGTGACCAACGCCTACGCCGGTTCACTGGCCTGGAGCAACTTTTTCTCGCGCATCACCCACAGCCACCCCGGGCGCGTGGTGTGGGTGGTATTCAACACCTTCATCGCCTTCATGCTGATGGAAATGAACGTGTTCCAGGCGCTGGGTCAGGTGCTCGGCGTGTACTCCAACATCGCCATCGCCTGGATCATGGCCGTGGTGGCCGACCTGGTGATCAACAAGCCGCTGGGCTGGAGCCCCAAGGGGATCGAGTTCAAGCGCGCGTATCTGTACGACATCAACCCGGTGGGGGTGGGGGCGATGGTGCTGGCTTCCGTGCTGTCGATCACCGCACACATGGGGTTCATGGGGCCCACCGCGGAGGCGTTTTCGGCGGTGATTGCGATGGTGACGGCCTTGATCGCTGCACCGTTGATCGCTTGGCTGACGAAGGGGCGGTATTACATTGCGCGGCACCAAGAGGGGGATGGTGGTGCTGGAGCCTGCTCTCCGCCAGGTGGGTGCGCTCCTTCCCCCAGAGGGGGAGGGGGCATTGCACCGTTTTCACTCCAGCGCTGCGTGATTTGCGAGCGTGAGTACGAAGGCCCTGACATGGCCCACTGCCCGGCCTACCAGGGTTCCATCTGTTCACTCTGCTGCACGCTCGACGCGCGGTGCGGTGACCTCTGCAAACCGCACGCCAAACTCTCCGAGCAATGGATGGGCGCGTTGCGCCGCGTGTTGCCACGTTCGATCTGGCCGTACCTGGAGGCGGGCCTCGCCCATTACCTGCTGCTCATGCTGGTGATGGCGCCGGTGCTGGCTGCCGTGCTCGGGTTGTTGTACCGGCAGGAGGTGCAGGCGCTCGCGCTGCGCATGGGTTTGTCGGCCAACGCCGGCCTGCTCGACGCTGCCTTGCGCACGGGCTTTGTGCGGGTGTACGCCGTGCTCCTGCTGATCACGGCGACTGTGGCCTGGTGGCTGGTGCTGGCGCACAAGAGCCGCGAGGTGGCGCAGGAAGAGTCGAACCGGCAGACGCGCCTGCTCATGCAGGAAATCGAATCGCACCGCCTGACCGACGAGGCCTTGCAGCAGGCGCGCCTGGCCGCCGAACACGCCAACCAGGCCAAGACGCGCTACATCAGCACCATCAGCCATGAGCTGCGCACGCCGCTCAACAGCATCCTGGGTTATGCGCAGCTGCTGCAGGAAGACACCGGCATGGCGCCGCACCGCGCGCAGGCCATCCGTGTGATCAACCGGGGCGGCGAACACCTGCTCTCGCTGATCGAGGGCACGCTGGACATCGCGCGCATCGAGTCCGGCAAGCTCGCGCTGGAGGTGCGGCCCATGGCCTTTGCCGGCGCCATGCAGGAGGTGGCCGGCATGTTCGAGTTGCAGGCCAGCGCCAAGGGCCTGCGCTTTGTGTTCGAGACCGGCAGCCGCCTGCCCGACACCGTGCGCGCCGACGAAAAACGCCTGCGCCAGATCCTCATCAACCTGCTGGGCAATGCGGTGAAGTTCACCCAGGTCGGCCAGGTGCGGTTGCGCGTGACGCATGCGCGCGAGATGGCGCAGTTCGAGGTGCACGACACCGGCCCCGGCATGCGCGCGCAAGACCTGGAGCGGGTGTTCGAGCCGTTCGCGCGCGGTCAGAACGAAGTGGCACCCGGGCCCTCCACCGGCACCGGTCTGGGCCTCACCATTGCCAAGATGCTCACCGACCTCATGGGCGGCGAGATGACCGTGCGCAGCGCACCGGGCGAGGGCTCGGTGTTCACCGTGCGCCTGTTTTTGCCCGAGGTGCACGGCGCGGTGTTGCCGCGCCCGCTGGCATTGCCCAGCCACACCGGCTACGAGGGCGTGCGCCGCCGCGTGCTGGTGGTGGACAACGAAGAGGCCGACCGCGAGCTGATCCAGCGCTGGCTGGAGCCGCTGGGCTTCGATGTGATGCTGGCCACCAGCGGCCTGGACGCGCTGGCCTTGCTCGACGGTTTGCAGCCCGGTGATGCAGGCGCACCCGACGCCGTGTTCATGGACCTGGCCATGCCCGGCATCGACGGCTGGGAAACCATGCGCCGCCTGCGTGCCAGCGGCTGGGGCGTGGTGCCGCTGGCCATCGTGTCGGCCAATGCGTTCGACAAGGGACTCGACAACGACCTGGGCCACCGACCGCAAGACTTTTTCGTGAAGCCGGTGCGCCGCGACGACCTGCTCGGCTGGCTCGGCCTGCGGTTGCATCTGGTGTGGAACGATGTGCTTCCGTCAGCAGCCGAGATGCTCGCCCTCCCGACACAACAACAACCCGGCGTGGAGGTCACCCGTGGTCGGGACTTTGAACCCCTGCTGGAACTCGTGCGCCTGGGTTACTACAAGGGCATCGTGCAGTGGCTCGACGAGTGGGTGCAGGACCACCCCGAGCAGGCGGGCTTTGCGCAGCAGCTGCGCACGCTCGCACGCGAGTTCCGTTTTGACGCCATCGAACAGCAACTGCTGCAGCGCCATGTCTGAGTTCATGCTGCAACAGACCGACCAGCTCATCGTGCTGATCGTCGACGACGTGCCCGACAACGTCGCGCCGCTGCACGACGCGCTCGACGACGCGGGCTACACCGTGCTGGTGGCGCTCGATGGCGAGAGCGCCATCCGCCGCGCCACGCAGGCCCTGCCCGACGTGGTGCTGCTCGATGCGGTGATGCCCGGCATCGACGGTTTTGAAGTGGCGCGCCGCCTCAAGGCACAGCCCGCCACTGCGCACATCCCCATCATCTTCATGACCGGCCTGACCGAGACCGAACACCTGGTGGCCGCTCTCGACGCGGGCGGCGCCGATTACGTGACCAAACCCATCAAGCCGCGCGAGGTGATGGCGCGCATGGGCGTGCACCTGCGCACCGCGCGCCATGTGCGCCAAGGCGCGGTGGAGCGCAGCCAGGCGCGCAACGCGCTGGACGCCTTCGGCTACGCGACCATCACCGTGCGCGAGAGCGACGGCCGCCTGATGTGGCAGACGCCGCTGGCGCGCGACCTGCTGCGCAACTACTGCGGCACCGAGTCGCCCACCACACCACCGGCCGTGTTGCAATGGTTGCGGCGCCACCTGGGGGAAGCGAGCGAGCAGCGCGAGCCACCGCGCCTCACGCTGGAAAACGGCCCGCGCCGGCTCACCTTCCGGCTGCACCAGCGTGTAGGCGATGAAGACGGAGATGTCGATGCCGGCGGCGACTGGCTGATCGTGATGCAGGAAACGTCAGACGCCAGCGTGCTCTCCAGCGTGGCCGGCGCCTTTGGCCTCACCGCGCGCGAGGCCGAGGTGTTGTACTGGGTGGTCAAGGGCAAGATCAACCGCGACATCGGTGACATCATCGGCGCCAGCCCCGCCACGGTGAAAAAACACCTGGAGCGCATCTATGCCAAGCTCGGCGTGGAGACCCGCACGGCGGCTGCTGCCATGGCCATCAACCGCGTGCCGCTGCTGCAGCCGCAGCACGGGGGGTAGGGCTGCGATGGCGGCCGGCTGCACGCAACGGGCTGTTGCTGCTGCCGTCTCTTTCACAAACTTCTTGAGGTACTGCAGTGAAAAAGACTCTGGTGAGGAATGGATTCATCGCAGCCGGTGTCATGAACATCGGCGGTGTGCTGCTGTTCTCTCGTGTTTTCACCAACGACGCCATCGCTGAAGCCGATCCCGTCGTCATGTCGAACTTCGGCCTGCTGATGATTGTTGTGTGGGGTTTGGCGTACCTGGGTGCTGCAATGGCGGGTACCGGCATCAAATGGCTGGCCGGCGCTTTTGCCATCGAGAAGTTTGTCTATGTGGTGGCGTGGTTGCTGTGGCTTTCGAATAACAACCTTGGGGCGCTGTACGCCAAGGAT